>CALLKZ010000105.1:0-15702 GCA_938082345.1 uncultured Alphaproteobacteria bacterium | reverse complement strand
GATGAAAGGCGTTTTGGCTATAAAATTAGCTGTCGCCACCCTTTCGAATTTCATTATTTAACGTGTCCAGCACGCGCTCACACCCGGCTTCATCCAGCATCGTGATACTTTGTGCCATCAAATTGGCCAGTTTGACCGCTGAGGGGTGGCATTTGCTGGCGTCAATTGTGGGTTTTGGATGCGACAACGCCGCCAGAACTTTTAAGTCTTCGGCATCATCCCAGATCAAACCAAGCCAGACACATATCTGATCAACCAGCGGCACCGATGGCCTTCCCCGTGCGCCAGTCTCAAGAGCGGAGATATAGGCCTTCGAGACCCCAAGTGCATTCGCCTGTTGCTGTTGTGTCAGGCCCCGCGAGCGTCGAAGGGAACGCATTTTCTCACCAAAAGGTGTCATAGTAATACCATCATGAAATTTTCCGCTGACGGCGAAGCATGACATAAAGTGCCCCATCACCACCATCGGCTGGTTTTGCTGATGACAGCGCCAGAATATTCTGGGATAACGGCGGCGATTTTAGCCATAAAGGCACCTGACGGCGAAGAACACCCATCCCGTTCGCGCCTTTTCCGGTGATGACCAAAACACAGCGATGTTGGGCCAATGCGGCAGTTTCAATAAACCTATATAGGCGCCGTTCAGCCTGCGCCGCGGTCATCCCATGAAGATCCAGCCGTGCAGCGATATCCATCTCACCCTGTTTTAGGCGGCGCAGCGTTGAACGGTTAAGACCGGCATGCTCGCCAGACCGCACATCTACAGGCATCGGCGCCAATTTCTGAGTATCGGGGAGAGCTGAATTTTTATCTGCCCGTAGGGATGTTTTGCGATTTTTTGAGCCAGAAATGGGGCGGACCGCTAAAGGTGCGCCACCTTTATCCGGACCGCCTTTATCCGGACCAGCAGTATCCTGGCCAGCATTCTTAGAAGATGAGACCTGCGATAGGGTTTCCTGCCGTTTATAAGCTTTTATATCGCGGGTAACGCGTTGCCAGATCGTTTCGTCATCGATCACTTCTGAATTCTTATCTGATTTTCTGCCTGATTTTGCCATTTCTCAACACGCCAGAGCTCCAAAAACGATCAATCAGGCAATTACTCATCATCTGGTGAGCCGGTTTCAGCCAATTTCCAGTTTGGATCACCCAGCGTTAAATCACGCTCAAAGGTCCAGATATCAACAACATTCCGCGTTCCGGTGTCTTCATCCTCAATCAAAGTACCGTCACTAGCGATCAGCGTGCGGGTCTGGATACTCTGAAATTCAACTGTTACCGAGGCAATGTTGTCGAAAACCTTCGCATCTGTGATTTTCACATCTTCAAGAGAATCCACCTTGATAGTCAATGTTTCCGCATCCGAGATGCGCTGTTGCACTGACTGGGTAAAGCTTTGCAGAATATCATAGCTGAGGAGACGCTTTAATTGTGTCAGGTCGCCCTCGGCATAAGATTGCAGGATCATCTCGAAAGCCGCTGCGGCGCCGGTCTTGAATTCTGCCTCAGAAAAATTTCGGTCAGCCTTGCGAATAGCCTCAATCCCATGCCCGTCATTAGCTTCGGATTTGCGCCCGGATTCAATCGGAATGACATCGGCATCTGCGGAATGACGAGCGCCATCACGCGGTTGCTGCTGATCATAACCGGAACGCTGGCCCAGAACAGAACGAAGGCGCAGCACGAGCAACACAGCAATGACAGCAAAAATGATAATATCAATAAATGGCACGATTTTCCCCTAACGGGATTGGTTGGTCCTGAAGACGATTATTTGGCCCCAACGAAAAAGAACCTGAACAACGATCCTCTATCGTATAACGACCATAATAATTTATAAAGGGTTTGACGATATAATTCACTTAGTTAAGAGAATTACCGTTAAAAAGTTTGTCCCAAGGTTACATATGTTCTGAAAACAATATAGCAACTAGGCAAAGAGGACTTTTTTCTCTTTTTTACGGAAACCAAGGAAACCGGCGCGTGCCAATCTTCATAGTCATTTTTATAATCCTCTGGGCCTGGCTCGAAATCACGATTTTCGTGGCAATTGGCGCTGAAATAGGCGTTATGCTAACCATAATCGGTGTTTTTGTCACGGCTATGGTCGGAATCTGGCTTCTTCGAAATCAGGCGCGGTCTGTCATGGCGTCCCTGCAAACGCAAATTTCACGCGGGCAGGCCCCGCTTGCATCAATGGCTAGCGGCGTTGCCATCCTTGTTGGTGCGGTTTTAATGCTGATCCCGGGATATGTTACCGACGCAGCCGGGCTGATCCTATTTATTCCCGTGATACGCACGATCCTTGGCGTCAGCCTGGTTAAGCTGGTCATGAAAATCAGCAAAAGTAAGTTTGGAGCAGGCGGTTTCGGCCCACAATTTGGGACGGGCGAGTTTGGTCGGGGGTTTAAGGGTGGGTTTGGCGGCGCAAAACCTGCAGATGCTAAAGATGATTTCGCAGATGAGGATGAGAGCCCGCAAGATAGCCGGCGGCGCCGCTCAAAGCGAGCGGGGCCAATGGGAAGTTTTCAGGATGACGATGTGATCGAAGGCGATTTTGAGGAAAAAACTCCTGATCAGCAGGCTCTTGACGATAAATAAATCATCCGTGATAAGAGAACGGTAGATTTTGGCATAAGTACCGGTAACGCAAAAAGACTCTACAATCCTACAGCCAGACAATCTTACCGCCAGACTGTTGGTTACGTTAACTCGCAGCATTATTAACAAAAGAAGTACCGACAGGGAGACCCCAAGATGGCAAAATCAGACGGTAATGGCGCGAAACCCACACAGGACGAAGCAACGGGCCGGCAGATCATTGTGCATGCGCAATATATTAAAGATTTGTCTTTCGAAAATCCCAACGCTCCCGATATTCTTATTGATCCACCGTCTCAGCCTGACGTTGAAATTGGTGTGAATGTGTCTGCTCGCGGCCTAAATTCTGAGCAATATGAAGTCACGCTGATGTTGAGCGCGAAAGCCAACGTAGAGGATAAAGCGCTGTTTCTGACAGAATTATCATATGCCGCGATTGTATCAGCGCCCGGGGCTAGCCGCGACGAATTAAATCCGCTGATCATGATTGAGGCACCGCGCCTGATGTTCCCCTTTGCCAGAGCTATTATTTCCGACGTAACGCGCGATGGTGGTTTTATGCCACTT
This sequence comes from uncultured Alphaproteobacteria bacterium, assembly GCA_938082345.1. Taxonomy (GTDB): domain Bacteria; phylum Pseudomonadota; class Alphaproteobacteria; order Puniceispirillales; family Puniceispirillaceae; genus UBA8309. The sequence continues at coordinate 12,534 of CALLKZ010000105.1, read as the reverse complement.
TCCATCCAACCGCTGGATTTCGTTGCAGTGTATCAATCTAATATTGAGCGTCAGAACGAAGCCGCCGCCGAAACCGACACTCCTTAACGACGCCGGCCTTAAAGACGCCGGCCTTAACGACGCCAGCCTTAATGACGCCAGCCTTATCGACGCCAGATTGCTTCAGGAATCTGGTCAATAAGAGCATTGTGCGCCGCTTTTTCTGCCTGGCTTGCCGAATGTGGCCGGTCAAAACGCTGGCTATCCGTCCTAATTTCAAAGTCTGGGGACGCTTGTGATTGAAGATCGTTGTGAGAGCCAGCCCCAGATGATGGTGAATCGGGTGCGGACATAGCAGATGCCGGCACATCAGATGAGGATGGAGGTTCCAGCGATAATCCACGCTGTTTGCCACCCAGAAGTTCGATATAAACTGCTGCCAGCAAATCAGCATCGATCAGCGCGCCATGAAGATCACGATGGGTATTGTCAATTTCAAAACGGCGACAAAGCGCGTTCAAATTGGCCTGTGCCCCCGGGAATTTTTTGCGCGCCATTTTTAGCGTATCGACAGCCTGCGTCATTGGTAGCGGATCACGCCCCAGCTTTTCCAGCTCTGCATTGATAAACCCCATATCAAACGGAGCATTATGAATAACCATCTGGGAATCATCGATAAAGCCAAGAAATTCATCAACAATGGCGGCAAAAACCGGCTTATCTTGCAAAAATTCAGCGGTCAGTCCGTGAACAGCAACGGCGCCAGCATCAATATCGCGCTCTGGATTAATATAGATATGAAGCTGTTCGCCCGTTGGCAGCTGGTTGATCATTTCCAATGCACCAATTTCAATAATCCGATGCCCATCGGAAGGGTCAATTCCAGTTGTTTCAGTATCGAGAACGATTTCACGCATCGCTGTCTCCTTGATCACGCGCGGCCAGCCACGCCGGAATTTGAACATCCAGAATAAATTCGAGCGCCTTTCGCGCCGCCTCAATCCCCTGACCGGTATCAATCAGAGCATCGGCGCGCGCGCGTTTATCGGCAAGCGACATCTGGCTTTGCAGAATTGCATCCAGTTTATCCTCGTGCATTCCGGGGCGGGCAAGGGCGCGGGCGCGCTGGGTGGGAATATCGGTGTCACACAGAATGACAAAATCACACCCCGCCTCTCCGCCCTTCTCAAACAGCAACGGAATGTCCAGAACCACCATCGGCTTATCGGCTGAACGCGCCTCTTGCAGAAATTTATCTCTGGCACTGGCTACCAGCGGGTGAATGATTTTTTCTAACTGAAGGCGACGGTCCGGATTTTCAAAAACCAGATTACCAAGCCTCTGGCGGTCAATAGCCCCCTCAGAATCCAGAATATCCGGCCCGAAAGCGGCAACAACGGGTACAATAGCAAGACCATCTGGAATCATCAGCGCATGAACCGCAGCATCGGCATCATATAAAGGAATGCCGCGGGCCCGTATCATCTCGGCAGTGGTCGATTTGCCGGTCGCAATACCGCCGGTAAGGCCAACTATGATCACGTCCCGCCACTTTCATTTATGGGCTCATTTCCAGAGGCTGGCGATTTCAAATATAACCCATGTTCTTTCAGAAACCCGGTCAATGCCAGCATCGGCAAGCCCAGAATGCCAAAATGACAACCCTTAATCCGAGAGAAAAGATGCACCCCGGCCCCTTCGATCTGATAGCTTGCGGGACTGGAAAAGGCGGCATCGCCAATCACTTCAAGATACACCTCAATTTGGGCATCAGATAGAGTCCGCATTTCCAGATCAGCCGTTTCGAGATGGTGCCAGATGCGACTGCCATTGCGGAAAATCACCATCGCGGTCAGCACTTGGTGACGTTTGCCGGAAAGCGCCTTTAATTGAGCTGCTGCATCAACGCGTGAGGCTGGCTTGCTATAAATTTTCCCAGCTGACGGCGCGCGCCCAGCCTCGATCACCTCATTCGCCAGCAGAATTTGATCGGCGCCCAGAATTAGCTGTCCTTCGCCGGCATCGGCCCGGATTGCAGCGGCCTGAGCTTTCATTTCTGCCAGAATGATTGCCATTTCGCCCGGCGGTATACCATCGCTAGCACATGATGCGCGAATGGCAGCCTCATCAAGATTTACCGGATGCGAGACAAAATCTATTCCGGCATTGACTAGTAATTGCTGCCGCGTGGAACTGGCTGAGGCAAGGATCAGCGGGCCGGACGGCAGGAAAGCGACACTCAAAATTTCTTCTCCTGCCAACTCGTGTGAAGTTGAATAACGGCGGCGGCCGTTTCTTCAACCGAGCGCCGGGTCACGTCAATGATTGGCCAATTGTTTTTTGTAAATAGGCGCCGGGCTTTGCGTACTTCTTCGGAAATTTGTTCGACATCGGTATAATCAACATTACCTTCATCCGATTGCACAATCTGGCGGGTTTTTCGAACCACACTCAACCGCTTTGGATCGTTGGTGAGGCCAACAACAAACAGGTTTTTCCCGTCCAGATAATGTGACGGAAACTCAACGTTCGGAACCAACGCATAATTAGCAACCCGGTACCCCCGATGCGCAAGATACATCGAAGTTGGCGTTTTTGATGTTCGCGAGACACCAACCAGCAACATATCAGCGTCATGAATCTCACCCATATTCATCCCATCATCATGGCGAACGGCAAAATCAACAGCTGCCATCCGCTCAAAATAGGCCGTATCTAGCTGGCGTTGCCCGCCGGGCCGATTATGCGATGTCTGGCCAAGAAGCTGACCAAGCAAATCAACAACGGGATCTAACACCGATACATGCGGGATGTTACGCTCATCACATCTTTTTTCGAATTCGGCGCGAAGCTCTTTATCAACAACCGACATCAACAACACGCCAGGATTGCGTTCCAAACCAGCAAAAACAGCATCAACATGGGTTAGGCTGCGCACCAACGTCCAAACATGCTCAGACGTGCGAACGTTCGGAAATTGCGCAATACAGGCACGCGCAATTTGATGCACGGTCTCACCGGTTGAATCCGATGCAAGATGAACGTGAAGGTGTGATTTTTCCATCGCTATAAATTAAGCTGTAGTGAGGAGTGTGTCACCCATTATTCTGGTATTATCCTCAATCCCCCATCAGAAATGGGGATGTATTTCGGGATAGAATTATGCGCACTGGGGATTAATCACAGTGCGATAGTATAACTATGAAGTTATCAACGCTGACGACGAAGTTTTGCACAATGTGGGTAATTCCTTTTAACAAAATGCGGAATATGGGGATAAGACTACATAATATTGTTTCTAATAGATAATTTAGGTTGAGATGCTGTTAATTTTTGGGGATAACTTGTAACAGCATTTGAATTACACCTTTTCCACAGCTATCTACTAAATCAACTTCCTATATATAAAATCTATTATTATTTAAGAGAGTAATTAATTACATGACCAGTCTCTTTGAGAAAACCTTGAATGGCACGGTAACCAGCCCGCCGCCCCTTTGGCTCATGCGTCAAGCGGGAAGATACCTTAAGGAATATAAAGCTGTTCGGAGCAGTGAGCCTGACTTTATTTCATTTTGCCTAAATCCGAAAAAAGCTGTTGAGGTTACACTTCAACCAATTGAGAAATTCGATTTTGATGCAGCTATCATCTTTTCCGATATTTTAATGGTGCCATGGGCTTTAAACAGAAATGTGCGGTTTGAGCCCGGTAAAGGCCCGCTTATGACGCCGCTGGAAGCAACAAGCCAAATTCTTAATTCCGATATGGATAGTCTTCAGACAAAGCTTGCCCCTGTTGGGGCTGCGATTTCTGGATGTCGTGCTGCGCTCAGCCCAGATAAATCGTTGATCGGGTTTGCCGGGGCGCCTTGGACCGTAATCACCTATATGCTGGAAGGACAATCATCGCGTGATTTTGCTCGCAGTAGGACTTGGTTATGGGATAACGGCGGCGAGTTTGAGGCCCTTTTAGAGCTTGTCACTGAAGCAACTATCAATTTTCTTGAGTTGCAAGCACGTGCTGGTGCAAATGCTTTGATGATTTTCGACAGTTGGGCCGGCGCTGTTCCCAGTGAATTTCGCACAAAAGTGGTGATCAATCCTATTCGTAAAATTATTGAAGAGCTCCGCCGCCGGGGATGTCATCAGCCAGTTATCGGATTTCCAAAAGGTATTGGCGAAGGTCTTATCGCTTATTGCGATGAGGCTGGCATTCAGGGTGTTGGGCTTGATCATGGCTGTGATGTGACTTGGGCAGCGGCAAATTTGCCGAAACACATCGTAGTTCAGGGTAACTTGGATCCGCTTAGCCTAATTAGCGGAGGGGCAAAAATGGAAGTCGCAATTGCGAATATTCGTGAGGCGTTTCATGACCGCGCGCATATATTCAACCTTGGTCATGGGATTACGCCGGAAACGCCGGTTCAAAATGTGCATCATCTGATAAATCTTATCCGAGATTCGGGTGATAGAGATAATTCTGGTGCGGGGACAGATGTATGACTTATGACGTAGTTAAAGCGCTTCATGTTATTTCAATTATTGCCTGGATGGCGGGATTGCTTTATCTGCCCCGGCTTTATGTTTATCACGCCGAGGCAAAAACGGGCTCGGTACGTGCCGAAACCTTCAAGATTATGGAGCGGCGGTTATTAAAGGCGATCATGAATCCGGCAATGTTTGCCAGTTTTATTTTTGGCATCTGGATGTTGATTCTTGTACCTAGTCTGCTGTTTGAAATTTGGATGCAGATCAAAATTATCTGTGTGTTTGGAATGACCGGTTGTCATGGAGTGTTTTCACGGATGCGGCGTGAGCTGGAAAACGATATGCCGGCAAAACCCGCAAAAACCTATCGGATATGGAATGAAGTGCCGACAGTTCTGATGATCATCATCGTTGTAATGGCGGTGGTACAACCTAGTTTCTTATAAAACACAAGTTTTTTCATAAAATTAGCGTCAACCTCGTTGGCTGGCGCGTGTTTATGAGATTGTAGCCGTGCTTTAGCGATTATATCCCTGAACGTGACAATGTAATTGACGTCAAGGATTGATTGCTGTCATAAAGGGAGAATAAGGCTGGCCCGATCGGTGCTGTAGCTTCTCCCGAACATTGCTAGCTCAAAAATTGACCGTCTGACTATTTCTTGCCCCAAATACCACTCCCAAAAATATGATTGCCTATAAGTCGTTGGGAGTACGGTAAATCTTTGGGCAATATGAATAAGCCTTTTTGGCTCTCCTCCTTTCCTCCATAATCTAGTGTGTTGATAGTATGCATCTTCAGGAACTCAAACAAAAGTCGCCCGCCGATCTCTTGGCCTATGCTGAAAAGCTGGAAGTTGAGAATGCCAGCACGCTGCGCAAGCAGGATATGATGTTTGCCATTTTGAAGCAGCTGGCCAACAATGATGTTGCGATTTATGGCAGTGGTGTTCTGGAAGTCTTGTCCGACGGATTTGGTTTTTTGCGCGCGCCGGAATCAAACTATCTTCCCGGTCCCGATGATATTTATATCTCACCAAGTCAAGTTCGCCGTTTTGGTTTGCGCACTGGGGATACTGTCGAAGGTGAAATCCGCGCACCAAAGGATGGCGAGCGCTATTTTGCACTTCTCAAGGTTGAAACAATCAATTTTGAAGATCCAAGCGCGGTCCGTCACCGGATTAATTTCGACAATTTAACCCCGCTTTATCCAGAAAATAAGCTCACCCTTGAGTTACCTTTTGATCCTGACAAGAAAGACAACACCCCGCGGGTAATCGATCTTGTCTCGCCAATGGGTAAGGGTCAGCGTGGTTTGATTGTTGCACCGCCGCGTACCGGTAAGACAATGATGTTGCAAAGTATTGCGCATGCTATCTCGGAAAATCATCCAGAAGTATATCTGATCGTTCTCCTAATTGACGAGCGCCCCGAAGAAGTGACCGATATGCAACGCTCAGTTCGAGGTGAGGTAATTTCGTCAACTTTTGATGAGCCTGCATCAAGACATGTTCAAGTTACTGAAATGGTTATAGAAAAAGCAAAAAGACTGGTTGAGCATAAGCGCGATGTGGTGATTTTGCTGGATTCAATTACACGTTTAGCGCGCGCTTATAATACCGTGGTGCCATCATCAGGTAAGGTTCTGACAGGCGGAGTTGATGCGAATGCGCTGCAACGGCCAAAGCGCTTCTTTGGCGCAGCAAGGAACATCGAAGAGGGGGGATCATTAACGATCATTGCAACCGCACTGATCGAAACCGGATCCCGCATGGATGAGGTTATCTTTGAGGAATTCAAAGGTACGGGTAACAGCGAGGTTATTCTGGACCGTAAGCTATCTGATAAGCGCACTTTCCCTGCGATTGATATCACCCGCTCGGGAACGCGCAAGGAGGAGCTTCTTGTCGATAAGGGCACCCTTGCCAAAATGTGGGTGCTGCGCCGGATTTTGATGCAAATGGGCCCCGTAGATGCGATGGAATTCCTGACCGATAAGCTGAAACATTCAAAATCGAATGATGATTTCTTTGAGCAGATGAATAGCTAAGCTAGGTTTGTGCGGGTTAGCTAAAGTGTCTTTCTAAATCTATCAGTACTTGTTTGCGGTTTAGATTTTCTGGATGTTTCGGATCAAGCGTACTCCCGCCGCCATAATTCCCCAGCGACCCGCCCGCCCGCACAACGCGGTGACAGGGGTAGATAATCGGAATGGGGTTGGTTGAACAGGCACTACCAGCGGCACGCGGCGCTTTGGGCTTACCAGCGGCGGCGGCAAATTCTGCATAAGTAATCGTGCTGCCGTAAGGGATTTTTGCCATTACATTCAGCCATGTCGTCGCGGTTTGGGACATGTTTTCTGCTTTGATCGGTACTGAAAAAGTTTGGCGCGATCCGTTAAGATATTCGGACAGTTGAGAAATTGTTTCACGTGAAACATCATCGGGCCGGTCGGATTCATCAAAAATATTCTGATCCCAGTCAAGCCGGATAAGGTGCGTGCCATCGCTGACCGCACGCATAAAGCCCATCCGGGTATGTAGTGTTATGTGATAGGTCTCACTCATTTGAACGCTCCCATTATTTTGAAATACTCATCAAAGGTCAGGTGGTTGCCAAGCCGGTTATCTTATGCGATTTCTTGCGCTGGTCTTGAACATGTTAAACTAATGCCGCCAGATCTTCTGCTACCAATGCTGAGGGTACTGGGGGTAATAAAGGTTTAAAAGAGGATTATGAGCCGTTCGGGTGACACTATTTTTGCACTGGCAACGCCTCCCGGGCGCTCGGCTATTGCGGTCTTGCGCATTAGCGGTCCCGCTGCGCATGAGGCACCTGCACTGTTCGGAGCTAAATGTCCACCGCCAGGGCATTATGCACTGGCGCGCCTTTATGATGGTGATGCGACGCCGATTGATGAGGTGCTGCTGCTGGCTATGCGCGGGCCGAATTCTAGTACCGGTGAGGATGTTTTGGAAATTCATTGCCATGGGTCGGTCGCGGTAACATCGTATCTTCTGGAACATCTATCTAAAACAATGGGCTTTGTTCCAGCGGGACCGGGTGATTTCACCCACCAGATGTTTGCCAATGACAAGATTGATCTATTGGGTGTTGAAGGCTTGGCAGATCTGATTGATTCCGAGACAGATCTTCAGCGCAGCCAAGCGTGGCGTCAGATGTCAGGTGCGCTCTATCGTCCGGTAATCGAATGGCGCGAGGGGCTTATCCGGCTTGGCGCTCATCTGGAGGCGTTAATTGATTTTGCCGATGAGGATTTGCCCGAAGAGGTGGAAAAATCGCTGCGAGCTGACGCCGACGCCTTAAAAAAGGCTATGGAGGTGGTGCTGGATGATGGCGGGTTCGGTGAGCGGGTGCGCAGTGGTATAACGCTTGCGCTTCTGGGGCCGGTGAATGCCGGTAAGTCAACGCTTCTCAACCATCTGGCGGGCCGCGATGCGGCAATCGTTTCAGCGCAGGCAGGAACTACGCGTGATATCGTCAGTGTTCGGATTGATCTTGACGGTATTGCGGTGACCTTGCTGGACACTGCTGGGGTTCGCGATACCGAAAATGATATTGAGGCAGAAGGGGTGCGGCGTGCACTGGCGGCCGCTAAAAATGCCGATGGGGCGTTGATTGTCGTCGATGCCTCATTAGCTGGATGGCGCGATGAGGCGGATGACCTTACAGCGCTTTGCGGCGGGCCGTATCGCTTGATTCTGAATAAGGCGGATAAGGGGGTCCACCCGGAAGCCAGCATTAGACCGGATGCCAGCATCAAAGATGAGCCCAGCATTGACGGAAGTGACGAGGCGCGCCAGAGGCAGGCTGGAATCAACGTCTCACTACTAGACGCGCCTGATAACACTCTGGCTTCCGATAACGAGCCAATTATAAATGCACTTCGTGAGCTGGTTATTCCGGCGAATAATGCCGGCGGTGCAAGTATCATTACCCGCCAGCGTCATCGTCATGCGATTGAGGAAACGGCGGCAGCCTTAACCGCGGCGATGGCGCATGATTTTGCAACTGCGCCTGAAATGGCGGCCGAAGATTTGCGCCGTGCGGCAGATGCCCTTGGTCGAATTACCGGTATTATTGATGTCGAAGAATTGTTAGGGAATATTTTTTCCAGCTTTTGCATTGGAAAATAACCTAGAATAAGCGCATAAATCGTCCGGGTTCGAAGTTATCGGTATCCGGTTTGGTAAAGGTTGCTGGTAGGCATTGAGAAAAATCTCGGGAAAAACGCGTGAACTATGATGTGATCATTGTCGGAGGAGGACACGCGGGGTGTGAGGCCGCCGCTGCCGCCGCGCGCATGGGTGCGCGGGCGGCGCTGGTGACGATGCGCGCGGATCGGATTGGTGAGATGTCATGCAATCCGGCGATTGGCGGACTGGGCAAAGGCCATCTTGTTCGCGAGATTGACGCGCTGGACGGTATCATGGCGCGGGCGATTGACGCGTCCGGCATTCAATTCCGTATGTTGAATAAATCGCGCGGGCCAGCGGTACATGGACCGAGAGCTCAGGCCGATCGCCGGCTTTATCGCACCGCCATTCAGACATTCATCAGGGATGCCGGGGTTGATGTGATCGAAGCAGCGGTTGGTGATTTAATCGTTGACGCTGGTGAGTGCCGCGGTGTTATCGGTGAGGATGGCACTCCCTACCGCGCTGCCGCGGTTGTATTAACGACGGGAACTTTTCTTGGTGGATTGATTCATCTTGGTGATGAAATCACGCCGGCGGGACGTGTTGGTGAGGCGCCCTCGAATTTTCTGGCCGAGCGTTTGCACAAGCTCGGGCTTCCCGTTGGGCGCCTTAAAACCGGAACTCCGCCGCGAATTGATGGGCGCAGCATTGACTGGCAGAGTCTGGATATGCAGCCTGCTGATGATCCGCCGGTACCTTTTTCAACGCTGACAAACCGAATTACGGTGCCGCAAATCGAATGCGGAATTACCCGCACAACCGCCAAAACACATGCGATCATCGCCGAGTCCATCCATTTATCGGCGGTTTATAGTGGCCAGATTGCAGGCCAAGGGCCGCGTTATTGTCCGTCGATTGAGGATAAAATCAAACGGTTTGCCGATAAGACCTCGCATCAGATTTTTCTGGAGCCGGAAGGGCTTGATGATGACACGGTGTATCCAAACGGTATTTCGACCAGCTTGCCGCGTCATGTTCAAGATGCTTTGGTTGCCAGTATTCCGGGGCTGGAAAAGGCTAAAATTCTACAATATGGATATGCCATCGAATATGATTTTATCGATCCGCGCGCCCTTTTGCGTACCTTAGAGCTAAAAGCCATGTCGGGGTTGTTTCTGGCGGGTCAGATTAATGGCACCACCGGTTATGAAGAGGCGGCGGCGCAGGGGTTGATCGCAGGCATCAATGCCGCCCTAAAGGCTGGCTCGGAGCAAAGTAAGACGGGTCAGACTGATGGGGAGCGCGCCCGGGAATTCAATCTTGACCGTGCCGATGCCTATATTGGCGTGATGATTGATGATCTGATCACCCGCGGCGCCCCAGAGCCGTACCGGATGTTTACCTCGCGCGCGGAATACCGGCTATTGCTGCGTGCAGACAATGCTGATCAACGCCTGACCGATTATGGTATGGCCATTGGATGCGTTAGCACAGCACGTCAAACCGCTTGGTGTGAGAAAAAATCAGCCCTCAAAGCTGCTAGAGCGCTTGTTGACGGCGCGTTGGCTCGTCCTGGTGCTTTGATAGCCAAAGGTCTTCCAGCGCCGCGTGATGGCGCGCGCCGCTCAGCCGCCGATCTTTTGGCGCTCGAAGGGATAAATTTGCCATCTTTGGTAACCCTATGGCCGGAATTGGCGCAAATTCCCGCAGGCATCGCTACCCAGATTGAAGCTGATTGCCGTTATGCCGGATATATTGATCGCCAGCAGGCTGATATTGACGCTCTGCGCCGTGATGAGGCGGTGCGTATTCCAGCGGATTTTGATTATGCAGCGGTGGGCGGCTTGTCTGCCGAAGCGCGCGATGTGATGTCCCGGCTGCGCCCGCAAACCGTCGGGCAGGTGAACAGGTTGCCCGGACTGACGCCGGCAGCAGCCTTGGCAGTGTTGCGGCATTTAAAACGTGATCAGCGCGACCTTGCGGTACCGCATGCCAGCGCGCCACGAACCTAGCTCAAGGCCGCGGTTTTCATGATTCATGATCTGACAGATTTCGCGTCCCGGCTTAATGTTTCACGTGAAACATTAAACAAGCTTCAGACCTATGTTGATCTGGTTGAAAATTGGCAGCGAAAGGTTAATTTGATCTCAAATAAAACGCTGGTTGATATCTGGCCGCGGCATATCTGGGATTCAGCCCAACTGGCCGGGTTTATTGATGACGATGTAGATTGCATCCTGGATGTTGGCAGCGGCGCTGGATTTCCGGGATTGGTCCTAGCGATGATGTGTGACGCAGAAGTTCATCTTGTTGAATCGGATCAGAAAAAATCCATTTTCCTGCAAACGGTTATTCGCGAATGTCAGCTGCGCGCGGTTGTCCATAATGCGCGTATTGAAAAGCTGCAGACCCTTAACGCAGATATAATAACGGCACGCGCGCTTGCCCCTGTTGATCGGTTGCTTGTTTTATTGGAAAAACAGCTTGATAAGGGTAGCCGCTGTCTTTTCCTGAAGGGTGAAAACGTTAAGGCCGAGCTTGCGTGTCTTGACGGGCGGGAGGATATTTCTGTCAAACTTCATCCAAGTCTTACTAACCCAGATGCTTTTGTGTTAGACCTAACACCATAAATTTGAACCAGAGTGCGTCATCTCATGACAATTCACCAGCGGATCATTGCTGTTGCCAACCAGAAGGGCGGAGTTGGCAAAACAACCACGTCGATCAACCTTGCAACTGCTTTGGCTGCTTGCGGGCGGTCGGTTTTGTTGATTGATTTTGACCCGCAGGGTAATGCCAGCACCGGCCTTGGCATCGATCAGCGGGACCATAACAGCTATCGCCTTTTATCAGGTGAAAGCGAAGCAAACACCGCCATTCAAGCGACACAAGTGCCGCGGCTGGACATCATTCCAACAGTAGTTGATTTATCCGCCGCTGAGATTGAACTGTCCGATCTACCCAACCGAGAGTTTCGTCTTGCCGATGCAATATCAAAAATTAATAAACAATATCAATATATTATAATTGACTGCCCACCATCACTTGGTCTTTTGACGGTAAATGCCTTAACCGCAGCAACATCGGTGTTGGTGCCGTTGCAGTGTGAATTCTACGCCCTTGAAGGGCTGTCGCAGCTGATGCGGACGATTGATGCGGTACGGGGCGAGTTGAACCGTAATTTGGCGATCCAAGGAATTGTTTTGACGATGTATGATGGTCGTAACAATCTCTCAGCAATGGTTGCTAAGGATGTTCGTGGTCATTTTGGCGATCTTGTTTACACGACGGTGGTGCCACGCAATGTCCGCGTGTCTGAGGCACCGTCTTTTGGCCAGCCGGTGCTGATCTATGATCTGAAATGTCCGGGATCACAGGCTTATGCGGCACTGGCAGCTGAGCTGTTGCGCCAAGAAGCCCAAGCCGCTTAATTCTGCGAGCAAGGAGACACGATATAATGGCAAGTGCCAAAGACCAATCGGGTAAAAATAAACCAAAAACCTCTAATGTAGCGGCAAAAAAGTCGGCATCAAAAAATCCGACATCTCGAGGCGGGCAGCGTCACCGCGGTTTGGGACGTGGCCTGTCATCGCTTTTAGGGGATGCTGGGGTTGCTGCTGCCACATCAACACAGGCGGCACAAGCGGTGGCACTTCCAACCACCAAAACCGCGGATGATGGTGCGGTGGTGCTAACCGGTCTTAGCGAAATTCCCATTGAATGGATCAATTCGGGTCCTTGGCAGCCGCGCCGTAAATTCGATCAGACAGCGTTAAAGGAATTATCCGAATCGATTCGCAGCCAGGGGTTGGTGCAGCCAATTTTGGTCCGACCTAGGGCAGAATCGAAGAATCGCTATGAGTTGATTGCCGGTGAGCGCCGCTGGCGCGCAGCGCAGATGGCACAGC
>CALLKZ010000104.1:0-6271 GCA_938082345.1 uncultured Alphaproteobacteria bacterium | reverse complement strand
CTGCCGCTGAATGCCGATGGTCTTAAATCGGTGGCAGGCGGTCTGGCCGCGAAAAATAAGTCGCCAGATGAGGAAATGTCTTCTTCGGGTGGTAGTGGTCCAGTGCTTTGGGGATCGGGTGACTATCGCAGGATGTCAAGCCGGAACAAGAATTCCCTCGATTGGAAAGGTGAAATCAACAGCGTTCATGTCGGTGTTGATGCGCAGTTACGCGACGATATTATGATCGGGTTCATGGTGTCGCGCTCGAAGGGTGCCTTCAACTATACGGATCGGTCGTCGGGAACCGCATTCATGGGACTCTATAAGAGCCACATGACGAGCTTCCATCCTTATATGAGCTGGTTCGCGTCAGACAGCTTAACCTTGTGGGGTACGGTGGGCCACGGTAACGGCGAGATTAAGCTCGATAATACGGGGGGAGCCAAGACCAGCAGTGATACGACGATGCAGACAGCTGCGGCAGGTGTTAACGCCAAACTCATCTCAAGCGATGATCTGATTGCTGGCGGTAAAACCACGCTTTATCTCAACAGTGAAGCATCGGTCGCGCGCACTAAGGTTCAGGGTGCTTGGTTGATTGACCCGTCGAGCGCAAATAGTCGGCGTGTGCGGATGATAGCGAAGGGTACGCATGAGCGGCAACTCTCATCAACACAGTCGTTGACGCCGTCTCTCGAGGTTGGGCTGCGGTTTGACGATGGTGATGGCGTGGCTGGCTTTGGTGTTGAAGTCGGCGGCGGGCTGAAATATTTTGATCGCTCGCTTGGCCTTACCGTTGCGGGTAGCGCACGGGTTCTGGCGGTGCATCGGGACGACAATCATAATGAATGGGGCGGTGATCTGTTAATCAACATTGATCCGAATGCCGATGGCGAAGGTCTGTCTTTAAGCCTGGCGCCAAGTTATGGCCCGTCGCAAAGTAAGGTGAAACAGCTTTGGGATAAGGGTTTTGAGGCGGCCAATCAGACCAACGGACGCAAACTTGACGCCGAAGTCGGTTACGGTTTTGCGGTTAATAGCGTGCGGGGTCTGCTAACGCCTTATGGCGGGTTGGCACTGGCCGAACAGAATAAACGAACCTATCGGTTGGGTGGACGCTTTAAGATAGACAATCATCTCGAGACGAGTCTCGAAGCATCACATCAGAATATCAGGGCGCAGCGCAAGCTCAACAATGCCATCATGTTAAAGGGTAAATTGAGCTGGTAAAAAACTGCAACTGCGGGGCGCGGATTGCCGAGTTAACCAGACTCTGGCGTTTAGGGGACTGGTATTTTTAAGGCTGGCGTTTGGTGGCACTCTAGCGTTTAACTGTACTCTAGCGTTTGGTGGCACTCTAGCGTTCAACTGTACTCTGGCGTTTGGTGGCACTCTAGCGTTCAACTACACTCTAGCGTTTAACTACTATGTTGATGCCTTGCTCGTCCTTGCCAAGCATTCCCACAATTTTGCTGGTCTGTGTGCGCAAAATGGTAAAGCCGGCATCCTTCAACAAACCAGTCAGCTCATTCTGTTGATAATATCCGTAGAACCTGCCGGCATCGTCGCGCGTTTCTCCGATGCCGATTTTCAAGCCGAAATACCCCAGTCCACCATCGCGTAATGCCCGGTGAAGGCGTCCCAGATTTTCTGGCATCTGGTCCTTTGGTGCATGTAGCAGGCTGTAGCTTGCCCATATTCCATCATAGGCACCGATCTCGTTAACGTCATCAAAGCTGCGCTGTTCAACGGTCAGTCCATATATCTCCTGCGCCGCTTTAATCATGTCGGGCGAGGCATCGATGCAGGTAACGTCCATTCCGGCAGCGCGCATGATGGCGGCGGCATCGCCAATACCGCACCCCAAATCCAAAACCGCTGCGTTGCGGGGAAGACGCCCCATAAAGTCAGTTAAATGCGGGTTTTTGCGCTGTGTTTCCACCATCTTGCGAAAGGCATCAATGTTGGCAGCGTAGGAGCGCATTGTTTCTTCATCAACCATCTTGAACCCTATTTCTGACACCAGCTTTGCGGTTATCCGCGATTTGAAATAAGCATAAGGAGCAGCTAAACGCTAGGGCAGTTTGTTTTAACGCCGCAAGATTGTTCTCTTGTGAGGAATTCAGCTCAGCCTGAAATTTTTATTTACAAATGAAACCGCAGCACAGAAGCTTCTGGTGATCAGTTTTTTGTCTGCGAGGTATTCAGCAGCCTATTCGGTGGATGGCCACCCCGTTCTGCCTCTAAAATAAGTAGTATAATAAGATGCGCTCACACCGGCTATTTTCCAGCAAATCCCGCCCAGTTCATTACGGTCAATACCCGTTGCACCGGTTGCGGCGGACCGATGATCTTCCCGATCTTTCGTCCTGTAAAACCGAATTTCTGTCGTTTGATCGCCCGCAGGACCCGCACAGCATCATCAATGCGATGGGTGAACATCAGGCGATGCTGGATACAATCCGGGATGGGATGGTAAACAATGTGCAATCCAACATCCCGGCCGATCCCCTTGAAAGGTCTAATCATCTGAAATCATTCGGATATTTTTGTGATGCTTCGATGATTGGTATTGGTCCGCTTAATGCGGCGATGTGGTTGGACACGCCGCAACATAACCCCGGAATTGATGCGCTTGGCGAGATGATCCGCACGCGTCAGACAAAAACGCTGGCGGCGGGAATTGATGCAATCATGGCTGATCTAAAGGATTCGATTGCCGCGCCGCCGCGAGGGATTGGCGGTCATACTTCGGCCATTACATTTTTGTATGAATATCAACGCGATCCGCGCATTGATGAGCCCGGGGCCGATTGGATTCAGGATGCACAGGCGCATCGGGCCTGTCTGTTGTCATCGGAAACGGCGTCGGTCATTGCCAATTATATGCGGCTTTTGGGCTTTGATGCCAAGGCGCATACCCAGACATCATCCGATATTTGCTTGCAGGCGGCCAGCGTTGCCTGCGGTCTTACGGTTTTGGAAAATGGTGCGGTTGTCGCCCCCTATGTTGGCCAGCGTTTTGGCGTTGCGGTCATCACCACCGATATGCAGCTTGCCCATGACCGGCCGCTTGCACCTTTGGCGAGGCAACCGCGCGCCGAATTGTCCGGATGGTCTTGGAAGCTTGGCCGTCACGCCAATAAATCTGCCTTTAATCAAGATCCTTTTGCCAAACGTGATTATCGTGACAGCGCAATGCCGCTAGAAAAGCTGAAAACCGTCGATACCCCGACGACCTATATGGATGAGGCGCATATCCCGCGCGTTCCAAAGCGCACCGATATGTTTGCGCGCGCCCAGTTCGGCGATATGGGCAAAAGCAATCAGGAAGCTGCCAGCGGCGGCTATTATGTTCGCAAATCACCAACCGCCTATTCGCAGCGCCGGGCGCTGGGCGCGTTTGCCCTGCTTCAGGACGGCCCGGCCAATCCAAAGGCTGATGCGGGTAGTCAAGATGCCAGCTATTATTCCGACGCGATTAAGGCCACCAGCTATTTTCTGGGGGTGGATGCGGTTGGCCTGTCGCGCTGTCCGGATTGGGCGTGGTATTCGCATGATGCTAGGGGTGATGCGATTACACCGCCGCATGATGGGGCAATCAGCATGGTTATCGATCAGGGGTTTGAGACGATGGAGGGCGCGTCGGGTGATGACTGGATTTCAGTTTCACAATCGATGCGCGCTTATCTTCGGTTTTCGCTGATTGGCGGTGTCATTGCCAAACAAATCCGTAATCTGGGCTTTCAGGCAAAGGCGCATACGGTGATTGATGGTGATGTTTTACAGCCGCCGCTATTGCTGTTAAGCGGGCTTGGTGAGGTTAGCCGCATCGGTGAAGTGATCCTACATCCGTTTCTGGGACCGCGGTTGAAATCAGGGGTGGTGACAACGACGCTGCCGCTTGCGCATGACAAGCCGATTGATTTCGGTTTGCAGAATTTTTGTAATAATTGCCAGAAATGCGCGCGTGAATGCCCGTCAGGCGCAATTACCGCCGGGCCGAAACGGATGTTTAACGGGTATGAGATTTGGAAATCTGATAGCCAGAAATGCACGACCTACCGCGTTGGCACTTTGGGCGGGGCGATGTGTGGGCGCTGTATGACGACCTGTCCATGGAATTTGGAAGGGTTGTTCGCTGAAGCCCCGTTCCGCTGGGCAGCATCAAACGTTCCTCAGGCCGCAAAAATTCTTGCAAAAATGGATGATTTAGCCGGACGCGGAGGCTTGAACGACGTTAAGAAATGGTGGTGGGATATTGAATTGAAGGAAGATGGCGCGTATCGCCCGGCCAGCCACCCGGTGAACCGACGCGGCATTTCTGCGTCATTAAAGCTCGACCATAAGGACCAGACGCTGGCGGTTTATCCGGCACCGCTGGCCCCGCATCCCTATCCCTATCCGTTTCCCATGGACCGCGAGGCAGGGATCAAGGCTTATGAAAATCTGGTCAGCGCCGCCGATTACCGCCGCCGAATTGCCCGGGGTGATACCCGTCATCTGCATATCTACCAAAATGGAAATGCGGCAGATGCGGCAGATGCGCCAGTTATTCCGGCAGTGGTATCAAAGGTTGAAATGCTGTCGGACCTGATTGCCAAGTTTGAATTTTCAACGCTTGACGGCAGTCCGCTTCCGGCTTGGCGTGCCGGTGCTCACATCGACGTTCTGGTTGCACCTGAATTTCTGCGCCAATATTCAATGTCGGGGAATCCGGATGACCCAAGCTGCTATCAGGTGGCGGTGCTGCGCGAGGATCAGGGACGCGGTGGATCGCTGTTGATGCACCGGATTTTCACCCAGGGGCGGCGCGTCTTTATCTCGCGGCCCATCAATCATTTTGAACTTCAGGCAACTAGGGGTACCAGCTATCTGATGGGCGGGGGTATCGGGGTTACGCCGATGATTGCCTTTGCCCATACGCTGCATCGCGATAAAGGTGATTTTCAACTTCACTATTCAGTTTCAAAGAAAGAAGATCTAGCATTTATAAATGATATCAATAAATTCAAATGGAAAGCTCATCTGGAATATCATATTTCTTCCGAGGGCAGCCGGGCTGATTTTGACCGGGTTTTTGCCAAGGCCAGCCCCGAAGATCACGTCTATTTATGCGGACCTGATGCTTATATGGACGCGGTAATAAGGGCTGCCATTGGTGCTGGATTGCCCGAAGATCATATTCACCGGGAGTATTTTTCGGTCCCCGAAACGCCGGATTATGAAAATTTCCCTTTTCAGCTATTGCTCGCCAAATCGGGAAAGCAAATTTCCGTTCGTGCCGATGAAACGGCATCGGATGCGCTGAACGCAAACGGCTTTAACATTGATGTGAAATGCTCGGACGGGCTGTGCGGTGTTTGTAAATGCGGGGTTCTAAAGGGCGATGTTGAGCATCGTGATTTTGTGCTGTCGAAAGCGCAGCGGCAGGATACGATGATTTTGTGCCAATCGCGCGCCGCCGAACTGAACGGTCTCATAGAAATTGATCTATAAAGTCGGGACTCGACCTATAAAGCCGGGAATTGACCTATAAAACCGGGACTTGACCTATAAAGCCGGGACTTGATCTATAAAGTCGGGACTTGATCTATGAAACCGGCGATTTACGAAACAACATTCACGTTTCTGATTTTGAAAGGGAAACACCATGGCCGCGTCACCTCCGATCAGCAGGTTTTCGATCCCCGAACTGGAAAGCTTGCCGGTTGATATTCAGGCAATGCTGGCAGACGTATATGAAAAGGCCGGCTTCATTCCCAATGTTTATCTGACCTTAGCGCACCGTCCAGACGAGTTGCGCGCCTTTTTTGCCTATCATGACGCGCTGATGACGCGTGAATCCGGCCTCAGCAAGGCTGAAAAAGAGATGATTGTCATTGCGACCTCCGCACACAATGAGTGTCTTTATTGCATTATTTCGCATGGTGCCCTTTTGCGGATTTACAGCAAAAAGCCGATGCTGTCGGATCAGATTGCGGCGAATTACCGGAAAGCTGATATCACCGACCGGCAGAAGGCGATGCTGGATTTTGCAGTGAAAATCTGCAACCAGTCTTCACAAATTGATGATAGCGATTTTGCGATGCTATACGCGCACGGGTTTTCGGATGAGGATATCTGGGATATTGGCGGCATTTCGGCCTTTTTTGGGCTGAGCAACCGGATGGCAAACCTAACATCGATGCGCCCAAATGATGAATTTTATTCAATGGGGCGCCACCCTCGCGATAAATGACCAGAATCCACCCCGGTAAAATACATCGCCCCGGTAAAATACATCGCC
>CALLKZ010000103.1:0-4370 GCA_938082345.1 uncultured Alphaproteobacteria bacterium | reverse complement strand
CAGGTTCAAATTCAACTTCCGGTGACGGTCTGCCATCTTTTCAACAGCAAAAGTGAAACCCGTATTTCAGGAGGCAAATAATGGTTGGCGCCCGCCCGCAACAAGCAGAACTCACTAAAGATACAGACATGTCCAAGACCGAGGCGACGCGCGCGGTTATTGAGGGCATGGTTGAGGGGCTGAACGATCACCGTATTGACGATATTGGCAGCTTTTTTGCTGATGGATTTCGCTGGATGGGAAATGCCGGTTGCGGCACTAAAAACGGACTTCAGGAATTTCAGGATAACTGGCAACGCCCTTTTCAGGCGGCTTTTTCTGACAAGGTTTGTGTTGATGAGGCGCGTCTTTATATGGGCGAGTGGGCAGCGGCGTTTGGCCGTCAGGAAGCGGTTCATTCGGGTGAATTTATGGGTATCGCGCCCACCGGAAAAAAGGTCGAAATCCGCTATATGGATTTTTGGAAAGTCGTTGACGACAAGATTGTCGATAACTGGGTGATGGTCGATTTTCCGCATGTGATGGCTCAACTCGGCGTTGATGCCTTTGGCGGCGAAGGCTGGGAGGCGTTCGATAAGGGTGAACGCCAAGCGCCCCGCCCGGATCTCGTGGCGGATCATGCGCCGAATAAAGTGCCAAGCGATAAGTAAGTGTGGAGTGATTGATGGCGATTAAGTATCTTAAAACAGGTAAGCCGCAGGATGAACGATCAGAAGATGATGCTCTCGTTCGCGGCGTTGTGGAACAAGCGCTTGGCGAAATTGAAGCACGCGGCGATGCGGCAGTTCGGGAGCTTTCCGAAAAGTTCGATAATTTCTCACCGGCAAGTTACCGCTTGAGCCAGAGTGAAATTGACGCGCTGATTGCTGAGGTCTCACCGCGCGATATGGATGATATACGGTTTGCGCAGGATCAGGTCCGCAATTTTGCTGAAGTTCAGCGCGCTTCGATGCAGGACGTTGAGGTTGAAACAATGCCGGGGGTGATCCTGGGGCATAAGAATATTCCGGTGCAGTCGGTCGGCTGCTATGTGCCGGCGGGTAAATTCCCGATGGTGGCGTCTGCGCATATGTCGGTTCTGACGGCGTCTGTCGCCGGGGTTCCGCGCATTGTTGCGACAACTCCGCCTTTCGAAGGACGCCCGAACGCCGCTGTAATCGCAGCGATGCATCTTGGCGGGGCACATGAAATTTATGTGCTTGGCGGGATTCAGGCGGTTGGTGCAATGGCAATCGGCACCCAGAGCATTGATCCCGTTCATATGCTGGTTGGCCCGGGCAATGCCTTTGTTGCCGAAGCCAAACGCCAGCTTTTCGGGCGTGTTGGAATTGATCTGTTCGCCGGCCCAACCGAAACCATGGTGATTGCCGATGACACGGTTGACGCTGAATTATGCGCTACCGATTTGCTGGGACAGGCTGAACATGGCTATAATTCGCCCGCTATTCTGCTGACCAATTCATCAACGCTAGCCGAAGATACGCTGGCCGAAATTGACCGGTTGCTGGCCATCTTGCCAACCGCCGATACGGCTTCGGTTAGTTGGCGCGATTACGGCGAGGTGATTGTCTGCGATACCTATGATGAGATGTTGCAGGTTGCCGATGATATCGCTTCTGAACATGTGCAGGTGATGACGGACCGTGATGACTGGTTCCTTGAAAACATGACGTGTTACGGCGCGCTGTTTCTTGGACCGCGAACGAATGTGGCGAACGGGGATAAGGTCATTGGCACCAACCATACGCTGCCGACAAAAAAGGCTGGCCGCTATACGGGCGGACTTTGGGTTGGCAAGTTCCTGAAAACACACAGCTATCAAAGGGTAACCAGCGACGAGGCTGCGGCTGAGATAGGCGCCTATTGCTCGCGTCTTTGTATGCTTGAGGGGTTTGTTGGTCACGCCGAGCAGGCCAACATCAGGGTGCGCCGCTATGGCGGAAAGAACGTCCCTTATGGTGAGGCTGCCCAATGAGTGAAGACCTCAAGGAACAAATCAAACATCAACAAGCTCTAAAGGGAATGATGGCGCCGTTGCGGGCTGCTTTATATGATTTTAATCAGGCTGATGTGCGCCGCGAGATGGGCGCGGTCATGGCTGATGATGCTATCATCCATCTATGCGCGCCCTTTGGTGATGTGACGGGGGCCGGCGCACTTTATGAAACGGCGTTTGAGCCGCTGTCCAGGGCCATTCCCGATCTGGAGCGCCGCGACATGATCCTGATGGCGGGGCGCACCGAGCAGGGTGCTGATTGGGTGGGAGGCTGCGGCTTTTACACCGGGGCATTTCTGGCGCCGTTTTTGGATATTCCGCCAACGGGTCATCAGGTTGGAATGCGCTATCATGAATTTTTCCGGATTGAAGATAACCGGATCGTTGAAATGCAGGCGATTTGGGATATTCCCAGCTTGATGATGCAGGCCAATGCTTGGCCGATGGCACCGTCATTGGGGCGTGAATGGCTGGTTCCGGGCCCCGCAACACAGGATGGTTTGACGCCGCAGCAGGCAGGTGTAGATAGCGATGCCAGCATGGCGGTGGTCATAGGGATGCTGGAACATTTATCCAAACACCCCTTGCAAGGCGGCCCGCAAGTCATGGAGGCCGAACGGTTTTGGCACCCCCGGATGAGCTGGTACGGCCCTGCGGGTATTGGCACGGCGCGGGGTATTGCCGGATTTCGCAACTGGCATCAAATTCCCTTTTTGAATGCGCTGCCTGATCGGAGCGGCGGAACAGCAAATGGCGGTGTGGCCCATTTTTTTGCTGAAGGAAATTATGTGGCGGTTACCGGCTGGCCGAATATGGAAATGACCGTGTCTGGCGATGGCTGGCTTGGCATTGCGCCTTCGGGGCAAAAAATGACCATGCGGTCGCTAGATTTTTGGCGTGTTGAAAATGGGTTAATCCGGGAAAACTGGGTGTTGGTAGATTTGCTGCATACCTATGATCAGCTTGGTGTTGATGTGTTTGCACGGGTGCGTGAATTTAATAAATCGCGGGTGCAAGGCACAATTCACTATGAGGGTGCTTTGTCATGACGCTACCCAAAACCCCCTCCCTTCGTCTTGATGGATTGCGCGCGCTGGTTATTGGTGGCTCGTCGGGAATTGGCTTTGCTGCGGCGGCCGCGCTGGCTGAGGCGGGGGCGCATGTTATCGTCATGGCGCGCCGCCCGGACCAGCTCGATGCGGCGGTTGCCCAGATATCAGCGGCCGGATTTTCGGCAGAGGCGTGTCTGGGTGATATCGCGGATGTCGAAGCCATGGCTGCCAGTATTGATGCCCTGCGCCCACTCGATGTGTTGGTGAATAGCGCCGGTGTGGCACGGCACGCTCCGGCGGTGGACACCAGCCCCGAAGATTTCGATGCGGTGATGAATATCAATCTGCGCGGTGCTTATTTCGCTTCGCAAGCGGTTGCCAAGGCGATGTTGGCCGATGGCCGCAAAGGGTCGATAATCAATATCTCCAGCCAGATGGCGGTTGTTGGCGGTATTGACCGCGCGGTTTATTCCGCCTCTAAACACGCGGTTGAGGGCTTTACCAAATCTATGGCGATTGAGCTTGGCCCGCATGGTGTGCGCGTTAATACGATATGCCCGACCTTTATTCGCACACCGCTGACCGAACAGACATTTTCGCGCCCTGAGCGGGTGCGCTGGATTGAAGAGAAGATTAAGCTTGGCCGGGTTGGCGAGGTTGAGGATATCATGGGAGCGGTTCAGTTTCTGGCGTCCAAGGCGGCAGCATTGATTACCGGAACGGCTCTTATTATTGACGGCGGATGGACGGCTGACTGATGCCACGCGATAGCTCTACATCACTGGATGTTGCGCGCCGGGCCGGGGTCAGCCAGTCAGCGGTCAGCCGGGTTTTTACGCCGGGAGCATCGGCGTCAAAAACAACCGCCGCCAAAGTGCGCAAGGCCGCCGCCGAGCTTGGTTACCGGCCAAATTCATTAGCGCGGGCAATGGTGTCAGGCAAAAGCCGGATCATCGGGCTGATTGTGGCCTATTTGCAAAATCAATTCTATCCTGAGGCGTTGGAGAAATTGTCGGCACGGTTGCAGAGCAAAGGCTATCACGTTCTGATCTTTCTTGCCTCCAACACTCAAGGTGATGTCGAAGGCGTTGTCGAAGAAATTCTGGATTATCAGGTTGATGGCATCATCGCGGCATCGGTTGCATTGTCGTCGGAGCTATCTGATCGCTGTCAGGCGATTGGCGTTCCGATGGTTCTGTTTAATCGTTCACAAGATGGGCGTTCACAAGATGGGCGTTCCCAAGATGGGCGTTCCCAAGATGGGCGTTCCCAAGATGGCCGTTCCCAAGATGGCCGTTCCCAAGATGGCCGTTCCCAAGATG
>CALLKZ010000102.1:0-22300 GCA_938082345.1 uncultured Alphaproteobacteria bacterium | reverse complement strand
TCTGGCGGTTTAAGGGGGCGAATGTCCTATTCACGATTTTGTTGTTTGGTGCGTTTATCCCGTATCAGGTCATGCTGTATCCCATTGTTATCATCCTTCGCGAGATTGGACTTTATGGTGATGTGTGGGGGTTGGTTATAGTGCATTCGATTTTCGGAATGCCGATTCTTACGTTGCTGTTTCGTAATTATTTCAGCTCACTTCCCGAAGAGCTGGTGAAGGCGGCGCGCGTGGATGGCGCCGGTTTTTGGCGTATCCTGATTAGGATTTTACTGCCGATGTCGACGCCGATTGTTGTTGTTGCGATTATCCTCCAAGTGACGGGTATCTGGAATGATTTCCTGTTCGGCGTGGTATATACCCGGCCCGATTCATATCCGATGACGGTGCAGCTGAACAATATTGTGAATTCCACCTTCGGCGAAAAGGAATATAACGTGAATATGGCGGCGACCATTCTCACCGGCCTTGTGCCGCTCCTTGTCTATTTTGTCTCTGGAAAATTATTCGTGCGCGGCATTGCTGCCGGCGCAGTTAAAGGATAACCCATGTATTCGGTTAGCGTTAAAGATCTCAGTCTGTCTTTTGGATCTGTTGATGTTCTAAAAGGCCTCAATATCGATATTGGTGAGGGCGAATTTCTTGTTCTCCTTGGCTCATCGGGGTGCGGTAAATCCACCTTGCTGAACTGCATTGCCGGGTTGTTAGATATCAGTGACGGACAGGTTTTTATCAAAGGCAAGAATGTGACTTGGGCCGAGCCATCAGCGCGCGGTATTGGGATGGTCTTTCAGTCTTATGCGCTGTATCCGCAGATGAGTGTTGAAGGCAATCTGAGCTTTGGTCTGAAGAATGCGGGGCTGCCGCGCGACGAGATCAACCGCCGGGTCAGCCGGGCGGCCGAAATTTTACAGATTGAACCATTGTTGAAACGCAAACCTGGAGCGCTTTCGGGCGGACAGCGCCAGCGGGTTGCCATTGGCCGGGCCTTGGTGCGCGATGTTGACGTGTTTCTGTTTGACGAACCGTTATCGAATTTGGATGCCAAGCTGCGAGCTGATTTGCGCGTTGAGTTGAAAAAGCTACACCGCCAGCTGAAAAATACGATGATCTATGTGACGCATGATCAAATTGAGGCGATGACGCTGGCCGACCGGATTGCGATTATGCGCGATGGCACAATTCAGCAGCTTGCCGACCCGGATGAGATTTATAATCGTCCCGTGAATCTTTATGTTGCTGACTTTATTGGCTCACCGGCGATGAATTTCATGACCGGCATTCTTGGTAAAAAAGGCGTGCAAGTGGGCGATATAACAATACCCGTTAAGGGCTATAAAAATACGCTCGAGATGAATGACGGCGAGATAGTCGTAGGGGTGCGTCCTGAACATATTGCCACCGGTAAAAGCCTTGCCGACGCAGTTTTTCGTGCCGAGGTCGAGGTAGATTTGGTTGAGCCAATGGGCGCAGACACGTTGGCCTGGTGCAAACTGGCCGGGTTTGATATGCGCTTTCGCGTTGATGGTCAGATGGTATTGAAAGAAGGCGACAAGATCGAAATCGGCCTTGATCCGGCAAGGATGCACTTCTTTGATGCAAAGACCGAAGAACGTCTTTGATGCGGCTGGAATTGGGTGGGGACTGGCAGGTCGTTGATGCGACAGGATCGATTGCGTTTGTAGCTAGTTTTCCGGGTAATCTTATCACAGCCCTTCACCATGCCGGACATATTCCTGATCCCTATTGGGGGATGAATGAATATGATCTTCGCTGGATTGCTGATCGCAGTTGGACGGCAGTTCGAGCGATAACGCTGGACGCGCATCAGACCGATTGCAGCCTGATTATCTCGCAGCTTGATACAGTGGCCACCATTCGCGTTAACGGAGACCTTGCGTTTGAAGCGGCGAACGCGTTCCGGCGATATCAGATTGATCTATCAAACCTGCTGGTGGTTGGCGAAAACAGCTTTGAAATCTGTTTTAAGTCTCCAACCGCCGAAGCTAATCTGCGCCAAGAGCGCCAGCCGTTCTTTGTTCCCTATACCACCAATTATCCGGTTCCAAACGGCAATATGCTGCGTAAACCGCAATGCGATTTTGGTTGGGACTGGAACGCTGCCCTAATGCCCAGCGGCATCTATGGCGATCTATATCTGCAAACCAACCAACTGCCACAAATAGGCGATGTTCTGGTCCATCAAGAACACCGTGATAATTATGTTGTGGTGCATGTTGTGGTGGATGTGGTGGCCGACATAACTGGTAGTAACGGAACGGTAACGGCGAGCTTGTGCGGGCAAAATATGCGCTCGCAAATTAACGATGCGCGCGCACATTTCCGTTTCGAGATTAAGGACCCAGAATTATGGTGGCCGGTCGGTCAGGGCTCGCAGATTTTGCATGACCTAGAAATTAGTGCAGGTGTCCAGAGCAAGACACAGAAAATAGGCCTGCGCACGCTTCGCCTTTGCTCCGAGCCGGATGAGGTAGGCCGCAGCTTTATGTTTGAGGTGAACGGTCGCCCGATTTTTGCCAAAGGGGCGAATTGGATTCCCGCTGATGCGTTGGCCTCACCGGTGAGTGTGGCTGGTATTAGAGGCCTGCTGCAATCGGCCGTTGATGCAAATATGAATATGATCCGGGTCTGGGGAGGCGGGTGGTACGAAAGCGATGCCTTCTACGATATTTGTGATGAGCTGGGGATACTTATCTGGCAGGATGCGATGTTTTCCTGCTCGCTTTATCCGGCGGATGACGCGTTTCTGGCTGAGGTAACCCGCGAGATTACCGATAACGCCAAGCGGCTCCAGCATCGGGCGTCGCTGGCTATATGGTGCGGTGACAATGAGTTGATAGGTGCCTTGACTTGGTATGAGGAATCGCGCGCCGACCGTGATCGCTATCTGGTTGCCTATGACCGTTTGAACCGGACCATTGAGGCGGCCTTAAAAGCTGTCGATCCGCAGGTAAATTGGTGGCCGTCTTCACCGTCACCGGGTCCTCTATCTTTTGGCGATGCGTGGCATGATGACAGCGCTGGCGATATGCATTTCTGGTCGGTTTGGCATGAGGGCCGTGATTTTGAACATTATCGGGACGTGGCCCCGCGTTTTTGTTCTGAATTCGGCTTTCAGTCTTACCCATCAATGGATGTGATTCGCAGCTTTGCCGCACCTGAAGACTTCAACATTGCCGCGCCTGTGATGGAGAGCCATCAGAAAAATGACGGCGGGAATGCGCGGATTGCCGAGACAATGTTCCGCTATTTCCGCTTTCCTGTGAGTTTTGAGGATTTCGTCTATCTTAGTCAGGTACAGCAGGGTCTTGCTATTCATACGGCGGTTACTTACTGGCGCAGCCTAAAGCCGCATTGTATGGGCAGCCTAATTTGGCAGTTGAATGATACATGGCCGGTTGCTTCATGGTCGTCGCTGGATTATGGCGGCGGCTGGAAATTGCTTCATCACATGGCGCGCCGGTTTTATGCGCCGGTTACAGTGTCCACCGCGCCGACTAAGACCGGGTTTCAGCTAACGGCTGTAAATGACGGGGTGGAGGAGGTTTTGCTGAAAGTCCGCGCTGAGGCACTGGCCTGTGACGGGCGGCTGCGGCTGCTTGGTGAGGTTGAGATAAAGGTGGGAATAGAGGCAGCTGTACCGGTTTTAGAGGTTAGCGACCTAGCGGCAGATGAGGTGTTGGTCATGCGCTGGCCGGTAAATATGTCCGCGAAGTTAGGCAAGAATTTAGCTGCTGATATGGAATATGATCACTTTGCGCCGATCCCGTATAAAATGCTACCTCTGGAAGACCCGCAGATTGAGATCAGCATCGCCCGCAATGTCAGCTCTGCCGATCAGACCGGGACATTTCAGATAGACTTGACCGCCCAGAAACCGGCTTTTTTTGTAGCGATTGAGGCAGATTGCGCAGGCCGGTTCAGTGACAACGGGTTTTTGCTAATTCCGGGAGAAGAGCGGCGCATCAGCTTTACGCCTGACGATGAAACTGCCAAACCGGTTTTCAAGCTTCGTGATCTCCATAGCGCTACTTATGGGTAGGGTAATCCCGTCCAGAGCCAAACTATACCCGCCCCTCGGTATTGCCACTACCGGCGTCTTCCAGCAGTTCCGGATAGCGAAGATCAAGGCCCAAAAGCTGGCGTAATTCCGGGGTGGCGTTTGCCGCCACATCGTCTGCAACGCTTTGTTTTAGATCTTCCATCGGTTTGACGAATTTAGGCAAATACTGACCCAGAACTGATGTTCGGTCCGCGTTTGAATTATTCGGCATCGCGCAATGCCAGATCAATCCGGTAAAGACCAGCAGGCTGCCGGCCGGGCACGGCAGTTGAATATGTTCGGCCTGAAATTCTGCTTCACTCGGGTAAATGCCGCGCTTTTGCGAATGCGGCGCGACGGCGGTGGCACCGTTTTCGATGGTGAAATCATGCAAGGCTATCAGCGATTGGCAGTTCATGTGAAACCCCGCATTGATGCCATGCGGAAATTCGGCGGTGTCATGCATATCCCAATAAGGATAATCAATATGCGGTTCCTGTCCTGCCGCTCCCGGCAGCAACCGGTTTGCCGCAAAGGATCCCAGAATGAATTGCCGACCAAGAATTTTGGCAAAAATTTCCATAACAGCGGGATGCTGCACCATATCAACAAAAATCTGACCCTTGTTTAGTAGGTTCCAGACGCGGCGTTGCAGGTCCAGCTTATCACCACTTGCTCCATGGAAATGTGTCGCCCCGCCCGCATCAGCCGAATGGGTGTTAATGATGTTGTTGGCGGTGGCAATTTCATCCGCGTCAAAAACTGATTCAAACAGGAAATAGCCTTGCCCTTCCAACAACGCATCGGTGGCAAGTCTAATGTCTTCGTTAGAAATTGTACGGGCCATGATTATCTCCTCAAAGGTTGTCTGTTTGTCTTATTCTCATGTCTACTAATCCAGCATCCATTCATGTGCTGGGTCATTTTTGAATTTCCAGATGCGCTTTGGTCCCGCCATCACATTCAAATAATAGCTTTCATATCCGTGGGGAGCGCCAACTGGGTGATACCCCTTTGGCACCAGTACAACATCATGATCCTCAGCGGCCATGACCTCATCAAGACTACGATCATCGGTGTAAACGCGGTGCAGAACATAGCCGGATTCGGGATTGATGCGATGATAATAAGTCTCTTCGAGATAGGATTCCTCGGGTAGGTTATCGGTATCATGCTTGTGTGGTGGATAGGATGACCAGTTCCCTGAAGGAGTGATAACCTCAACCACCAACAGGCTGTCGGCAGGCTCGGTCTCGGGCAGGATATTGCATACGTGGCGGGTGTTCGTGCCGCTGCCGCGCACCTCAAACGACATCATCTGCGGGGTGATCATTCGCGCTTGATGTTGGCCGCTGACGCCTGGCGCTTGGCAGATCGCAACCTCACAAGCACCGGCTGCCACCACCTGCCAGCTGGTTTTATGCGGTACATATAGCGCATGAGGTGGGGTTCCGGAAAACACCTCGCTTCGACCTTGAATACTGCCGAAATCTGTCCCCCCGGCGGTAAAGCTGGCATTGCCTGATAACAGCACGATACATAGTTCCATGGCATTGCCGCTATCTTCTAAAATCTGTCCGGAAGATAGCCTGTGGACCTGAAATCCAACATAATTCCAACCTGCACTGGCTGGGGTAATGTTGTGAAGACAAGATCCTTCATTCGGCTTTAGAAGCAGCGTTGACATTTAGATTTATCCTTGGCTCTGAACTAATGAAGAAAAAATTGGAATTTTGAGAAATTTGCCGAATGCGGTTACACCAAAACCGGTTGCCCGGTCTGCCATGATTTGGTTGCCGCATCCGCCAGAATTTGTGCTTGCAGCCCGTCATTAATATTGGGAGATGGCGCCTTACCCGACATCACAGCCTCGGCGAAATGCTGCATTTCCAGAAAATAGGCTGCCTCATAACGCTCAAGGAAAAAATGTTCGGCTGGGGCGCGGGTAAAGCCGTTGCTGGTCGCGGCCTCAACAGTATTTTCCAGTTTGTTTTCGGCCCGCAACATTCCCAATGACCCATGCACCTCAAGGCGTTGATCATAGCCGTAGGCTGCCCGCCGTGAATTTGAAATCTGACAGATTTTCCCACTGGTTGTGGTCAGGGTAACGGCGGCGGTATCACAGTCACCGGCAGCGCCAATCGCCGGATCAACAAGGGAAGACCCGACGGCAAAAACCGTTGTCGGCTCTTCAGCCAGCATGAAACGCGCCATATCGAAATCATGGATCATCATATCGCGAAAAATGCCGCCCGAACTTTTTATATAGTCAATTGGTGGCGGGGACGGGTCCCGCGAAAGTATCGTCAAAATTTCAATATTGCCAATCTCACCGGCTCGCAATCGCCGCTGGATATCGGCAAAATTCGGATCAAATCGGCGGTTGAACGCAGTGAAAAAAGCAACCTTGTTTGCCTCAACCAAATCCATACATTCTCGAATGCGACTAGCCGACATATCCACCGGCTTTTCACAAAAAATAGATTTTCCGGCCTTTGCCGCTGCGTGGATAATGTCATAATGAGTATCGGTTGGTGTCCCAATCACAACGGCGTCGATATCATTACTGGCAATAATCTCGTCGGTACTGCGCACGGGGGCACCAATGCTGGCGGACAATGCCTCGGCGGCACTGTCAAAAGCATCGGCCACTGCCACGATACGGGCGTTATTCAGCCCTTTGATTGAGCGTGCATGGACCTGTCCAATTCGCCCGCACCCCAATACTCCGATCCGTAACATATCCATATCCTTAATTCGTTCCCTTAAACGCCGCCAGTACATGGCGCGTTGCCGCAACCAGCGGCGCGTGTGTTTCTTTTAAAATTGTGACCCGGTCAAATCGATCCGGGTCAGCATTTACCGCCGTTCGCAAAGCTGCCCCAAAAGCCATGCGCAGTTCGGTGCCGATATTGAATTTGCAAATCTGAGAGCCCCTAGCAAGCGCCGTGCGCTGAGCCATTGGCACGCCAGACCCGCCATGAATAACCAGCGGAATATCACTCAGCGCTTCGATCTCGGCAATACGGTCCAGATCGAGGCCGCCCTGTTTATCTTGTTGCAGATGCACATTGCCAACTGAAATTGCCATCGCATCAACACCGCTCTCACGGGCGAAAATTGCGGCCTCATTTGGATCGGTTCCGGCCGAGTTCTCGCCATCCGCATAGCCGACAAAGCCGATTTCGCCCTCACAGGAAATACCCGCAGCGTGCGCCATCTCGGCAACCGCCGCGGTCTCATCGATGTTCTGTTGAAGCGGTTTTCTGGAGCCGTCATACATCAAGGATGTAAAGCCGCTATCAAGCGCCTCTTTGCACTCATCCAGCGTATAGCCGTGATCAAGATGAGCAACGACATCCACACTGGCACCTTCGGCCAGATGGCGGTACATTTTACCAAGGATGGGCAGCGGTGTATGCGCCCGGCAAGACGGGCCAGCCTGCAAAATGATCGGCGCATTTTCGGCCTCAGCCGCCTCGACATAAGCGCGCATATCCTCCCAGCCCAGCGTGACCAGACCGGCCACCGCATACCCGCCTTTCAGCGCCGGTTGCAGCACATCGGCAAGCGTCACCAGACTCATTTGAACTTCGCAATCATATCTTTGATGCCCGGAATCGTTTCGATTTGATCGGCGTGTGTTGGCTGAAAATACTGCACAAGGCTGCGCTGGCTAAGCCCGCCAAGGATGGTGAAATAATACATCTCATAACCCGGCAGAACACAGCATGGATGATAGCCGTTATCGAGGCAGATTGTTGACCCGTTGACAATATGATAGGCGTCTCCCGGCTCGTTATCGGCACGTTGCAGCATCTGCACACCCGACCCATGATTTGGCCGAAAGCGGAAATTATAGGTCTCATCATGCCGCGTTTCTATTGGCAGGCGGTCGGTATCATGCTTGTGGCTTGGAAAGCCGGACCAGCCGCCTGCGCCAACGGTAAACAGCTCGCTGACCAGAAGACGGCCAACCTTATCATGCTGTTTTTGACCCAAAATATGTTTGATCTTGCGATGTGTTTTGGTCTCGTCACTACCATACTGCACCAGATCAATGTCATTAGCTCGCACATCGAACGGGTCCAGAACCTGATCATATCTTGCCCCGGCAATGAAGGTCTCGGTGGCATCGGACATGCAGATAATAGTAACCTTAGCGCCTGATGGAACGTAGACACCCTCAGGTTCACCATCCCAGACATCACTGCCACGATTGCCAAGCGCGGAAAAGTTTACCCCCTCAATTTCAACATCGACAATGCCCGTCGCCGGAACAATGCATGTCTCGTATCCCGGTACCTGATATATAAATGCCTCGCCCTTTTTCAATTTGACGATATTGAAATAATTTAGCGGAACAGTGGGGTTATCACTGTCAACAATCGGCTGGTTGGCATTGTCATATGGCGCAATATGCATCGGTGTGTTCCTTTACGAAATCTTTCGCTAACCCGAAAGTTCAATAGGCCCTTCGTTCGTTTTGAGGAAGGTCTCTAATTCTGATGTGGTTGGCATTGCCGGGGCGCAGCCAACGCGACTAACGACAATCGACGCGCAGGCAGATCCCCGCAGAACCGCGTCCCGAAGGTCATAACCAGCACTGAGCGCAGCAATAAATCCGCCCATGAAACTGTCACCGGCTCCGGTTGGTTTTAGGGCTTCAACTGGATAGATTCCGGTTCGAAATTCATCGTCCGGTGTGATTGTAATGGCGCCGTATTCCCCCATTTTATAAATAACAATTTTTGCGGTTGTCCGGGCCAGATCACGGGCCTTATCCAGACCATGATCAAAATCACCCGCCATAAACCCAAATTCCACATCATTGCCGATGATGATGTCGCACAAGGCCGCAGCCTGCGAATAGGTGGCGGCTGCATCCTCGGGCGATGGCCAGCTATAGGGGCGGTAATCAACGTCAAAAATCAGCGGTAGTCCAGCGTCCTGAGCCAAGTCAAAAGCGTGAAACGTCGCATCGCGTGAGGGCTGGGCGGCGAGAACGGTACCCGTAGTGATAAGCGCGTCAAAGCGGGCATAATCAACAGCCCGGACGTCTTCCATAGTCATCTGGAAATCCGCCGCGCCGTTGCGATAAATCACCGACTGGTGATCTTCTATGCGCGTTTCCACCACCGCCATAGAGGTGCGATATTCACCGGCGACTGTTTTTACGTGGCGATGATCAATACTGTATTTTTCTAGCTCATTCAGCACAAAACGGCCAATCGCATCATCGGACACCGTGGTAACAAGGGCGCAGCGCCCACCGTGCCGGCTGATGGCAACGCCAATATTCGCAGACGATCCTCCAAGGCAACTGAAAAAGCTAGTCGCGGTTTCGGTTTTGCTACCCGGAGGGTCGGGATACATATCCATCCCAGCCCGTCCGATGATAACAAAATTACCGCCTTGCAACTTTGTTAGACTGGCCATCAGACGCCTCGCCGCTGCTTAGACCGGCTGGATTCTACATCTTTGTGGCCTGCATTAACTGCCGCGTTTGGCGACGTGTGCGGGGTGCCAACCTCCCACCAAGTATGGCCTTCATTTGTCCAGCCATCAAAGGCGTCAACCTTCATGACAATTACATAGGTTATGTCGCTGGCCTTGGCGCGTTTAAAGGCATCGCCCAACTCGCTAACATTGTCGACAGTTTCTGAGGTCGCCCCCATTGATATTGCATGCGCGGCGAAATCAACGGCAAAGGGCTCGGGAATTGTGGGGCAATCGGTCAACAGATTGTTAAAGCTTTCATTGCCGGTATTGATCTGCAATTTGTTGATCACGGCAAAACCACCATTATCGAGAACCAAAATGATCAGTTTTTTCTGGCTGAGAACCGAAGAATAAATATCCGAATTGAGCATCATATATGAGCCATCACCACAAAAGGAGATGGTGTCTTTATCCGGCTCACGCTCTTGCTGGGCGATGCGGGCGCCCCATGCACCGGCGATTTCGTATCCCATGCAGGAAAATCCAAATTCCACATCGACAGTGCCAATGTCTAGGGTGCGCCAGTTGGCGGTAACTTCTGCCGGCAGACCGCCAGCCGCCGCTACTACGCGGTCGCGCTTATCGCACAACGTGTTCACCATACCGATAGCCTGCGCATACGAGTTGGGACGGTTGCCATAGGACGTATTTTCGGCGACATAGGCATCCCATTTCACGCGTTCAGCCTTGGCAAAACTGGTCCAGTCAGACGGCGCCTGATATGCCCTCAATGCCTCACCAAGACCACGCAAAGACTCGCGCGCATCCCCAACCACAGGCAGCGACATATGTTTCATCGCGTCGTGCCGGGCGGCATTGATTCCGATCAGGCGGGCATCCGCGGCAAAGGCGGTCCATGATCCGGTGGTAAAATCCTGCAAGCGAGTGCCAACCGCAATGACGACATCCGCCGCCTCGGCGACTGCATTGCCGCTGTTTGATCCGGTGACGCCAACCGGCCCGATATTCAGCGGATGATCGGCCAGCATATTGGCGCGTCCAGCGATTGTTTCAATGACGGGAATTTGATGGGCCTCGGCCAGTGCTGTCAGCGCATCGACAGCACCGGAATATTGCACGCCACCACCGGCAATAATCACCGGTCTTTTGGCGCTTTTAATCATCGCCGCTGCTGCCGTCATTTCGTCCAGATCCGGGCGTTGCCGGCGAATATGATGGACGCGCCTTTCAAATAGCGCGACCGGGTAATCATAAGTCCACCCCTGAACATCCTGAGGTAGGCCAATAAAGGCGGGGCCGCAATCTGCCGGGTCCAGCATGGTATTAAGTGCGGCGGGAAGCGACTGGATGATTTGCGCCGGGTGGGTGATCCTATCCCAGAAACGACTGACAGGTTTGAATGCGTCGTTCACACCAAATGTCGGATTTCCGAAATGCTCAACCTGTTGTAGAACCGGGTCCGGTAGGCGCGTTAAAAAAGTATCGCCGCATAGCATCAGCATAGGCAGCCTGTTAGCATGCGCTAGCGCGGCAGCGGTTAGAAGATTGGCGGTTCCCGGTCCGGCACTAGCGGTGCAAAACATAAATCGCTGACGAAGCCATGTCTTTGCATATCCGGCGGCGGCAAATCCCATGCTTTGCTCATTCTGGCCGCGATATAACGGCAAAGTGTCATGGGCGCGGTTCAACGCCTCGCCAAGGCAGGTGACATTGCCATGACCAAAAATGCCGAAACCACCTCCACAAATTCGCCTTTCCTGACCATCAATTTCAATAAACTGGTTTTCAAGAAATCTGATGATCGCCTGCGCTGTCGTTAGATTCACGGTTCCGGGGGGCACGGTTTCGGGGCTTTTTGCGTCCATTGCCGTTTCTTGGTCCATTTAATGTCTCCTGATGGCAAGGGATCGAAAAGTCATTTCTGATCGGATTGAAGCTTGCACCTTTGATCCACTAAAGATACTAATTTTGCAATCGGTTGCAAATTGAAATTCACTTTAGCATTGGTCAGCGAATGACGCGCATCGGAATAGGAATTGTTGGCGGCGGCTATATGGGCAAAGCCCATGCGGTTGCGATGTCTGCTGTTGGCGCGATTTTTGATACCGATTTGCGTCCGGTTCTAGAAATGGTTTGTGCAACCAGCACAAAAACTGCCGAGGAATATCGGCGCGCTTTTGGATTTGCCCGGGCAACCGATGATTGGCGCGCCCTAGTTGCTGATCCAAAAGTTGAGGCGGTGATCATTGCATCACCCCAAGCAACACACCGGGCGATTGCTAAGGCTGCGTTTGCGCTTGGCAAGCCGGTTTTGTGTGAAAAGCCGATGGGGGCGTCCTTGGAAGATGCCGCTGATATGGTTGCCGCAGCTAATGCTGCCGGTGTTGCCAACATGGTTGCCTATAATTACATCCGCACGCCTGCCAGCCAGTTTGCCCGTAAATTGATTGCCGAAGGCGCGATTGGGGATGTGACCTGGTTTCGCGGCGAGCACACCGAAGATTTCTATGCCGATCCCGAAATGCCAGTTAGCTGGCGTACAAGCGGAATGGCCAACGGAACGATGGGTGATCTTGCCCCGCACATGATCAATGCCGCGCTGGCCCTTGTTGGCCCCATCACCAAAGTAATTGCCGAGATTGACACCGTGCATCATTCCAGGCCGGGCGGTGCGGTCAGCAATGATGATCATGCGCAAATGATGTGCAGGTTCCAGAATGGCGCGATGGGGCAGCTGTATTTCAGCCGTGTCGCCACTGGCCGCAAAATGGGTTATGCCTATGAGATTAGCGGTACTAAAGGGGCGATCAGGTTTGATCAGGAAGACCAGAACGCGATCTGGCTTTATAAGATGGAAGATGTAGAGGCTGAGCGCGGGTTTCGTAAAATCCTGACCGGACCGGCGCATCCGGACTATCTACCCTTTTGTCAGGGGCCGGGCCACGGAACCGGATATCAGGATCAGATTGTCATTGAGGCGCGCGATTTCCTGCAGTCGATCGCCACTGGCAAGGCTGTCTGGCCAACATTTTTGGACGGGCTGGAAGTTGCGCGGATTGTCGATGCAGCGTTTGCCTCTTCGGCGGCGAAAACATGGCTGGATATAGACATTGGCTAGTGGTTCTGCAGCTAGTGGTTCTGAGTTGGAAGTTCTTGTTGGACGTTTTGATAAGGTTATCGTGACATAAGAAAGGCTGAACGGCATGACAATTCAAATTGGAAATGCCCCCTGTTCGTGGGGTGTTGAATTCGCTGATGACGCGCGTAACCCGCATTGGCAGACTGTTTTGGAAGAATGTGCCGCCGCTGGCTATAAAGGCATTGAGTTGGGGCCGGTTGGCTTTATGCCGGAGGATCCGGCGATTCTGAGTGAGGGGCTGGCGCAGCATGATCTCCAACTGATTGGCGGTGTGGTGTTTCGTGCCTATCATGACGCGGCCCAGTGGGATGATGTGTTGGATGCTACCCATCGCACCTGCCGCGCTTTATCGGCGCATGGGGCGCAGCATCTTGTGCTTATTGACAGCATTTCGCCGCGCCGCGCTCCAACCGCCGGACGCGCGGGTGAGGCTGAACAGATGGATAAGGCTGAATGGGGTGCCTATCGTGACCGGATTGCAGCCTCTGCAAGGATTGGCGCAGAGGAATATGGCCTGACAGTTGGCATTCATGCGCATGCTGGCGGATTTATGGATTTTGAGCCAGAGCTTTGCCGGTTGCTGGATGAAGTTGATGACAGCATCTTGAATATCTGCTTTGACACCGGCCATCATTCCTATGCTGGCTTTGATCCGGTGGCGTTCATGAAGCGGTATATGAGTCGCATCTCTTATATGCATTTCAAAGATATCGACCCGGTCGTAAAGGCAACTGTCATTGCCGAGCGTACCGGTTTCTATGAGGCGTGCGGGAAGGGAATTTTCTGTAACCTTGGCGACGGTGATGTTGCTTTTGAGGATGTGCGACAAGTGCTGCTGGATGCCGATTTTCAAGGCTGGTGTACGGTTGAGCAGGATTGTGATCCAACCTTGGATGTAAGCCCACAGGATGACGCAATCGCAAACCGGGAATATCTACAAAAAATAGGGTTCAACTAGGACCCGAAGCAATTTACGGGTCAGTAGAAAGTGCATTGTTATGGCGAAATTAAATTGGGGAATGATCGGCGGCGGGGAAGGTAGCCAGATCGGGCCGGCACACCGTCTTGGTGCGGGGCTGGATGGGGCGTTTGTTTTTGCTGCGGGTGCCTTGGATCACCGGCCTGACGCAGGCCGTGAATATGGCCAACGTCTGGGGTTGGCAGCTGATCGGTCTTATGGCGATTGGCAGGAAATGCTGAAATCCGAGCGCGGCCGTGATGACCGGATTGATCTGGTCACTGTCGCAACGCCAAACGCAACACATTTTGAAATTACCAAATCCTTCCTTGAAGCCGGGTTTCATGTTTTGTGTGAAAAGCCGATGACTATGACCGTTGAGGAAGGCGAAGAAATCGTCAAAATCAGCGCTGCAACCGACCGAATCTGTGCAGTGAATTACGGCTATACCGGATATTCGCTGGTGCGCCATATGCGCGCAATGGTGGCACGCGGTGATCTTGGCAAAGTGCGTTTGGTAAAAGCGGAATTTGCCCATGGCCACCATGCCGATGCCGGCGATGCCGACAATCCACGTGTGCGCTGGCGATATGATCCAGCGCAAGCTGGGGTGTCGGCACAATTCGCTGATTGCGGTATTCATGCCCTGCATATGGCCAGTTTTGTGACCGGACAAAACGTATCCAAGCTATCGGCCGATACGGTCTCGTGTCTTGATACACGCGAGTTAGAAGACGATGCGATGGTAAATTTCCGGATGGATGGTGGCACCGTTGGGCGGCTTTGGACATCCTCGATTGCGATTGGCCGTCAGCATGGTTTGACCTTGCAGGTGTTTGGTGAGAAGGGTGGTTTGAGCTGGGCTCAAGAGCACCCGAACCAGCTCTATTGGATGCCGCTGAATGGCCGCTTGCAAGTGATTGAACGCGGCGAGGGTAATCTGTCTGCCGAGGCTGATCGATCCAGCCGCGTCACCGTTGGTCATGCCGAAGGGATGCCGCTGGCGTTCGCCAATATCTATTCTGACCTTGCCGAGGCGATAGCAGCAAAAAATGCCAGACGACCAATGGATAAAAGTGCCGATCTTTATCCGCGTGCCGAAGATGGGTTGCGCTCAATGGCGGCCGTTTTTGCAGTGGCGCATTCGGGCAAGAATGACGGCATATGGGTTGACGCTCGCCCCTCGATATATAGGTAATTTGAGAAAAAGTTATTTTGGTGCGCGCAGGGTGTCGCGCTCAATCAGGGTGCAGGGGAATAGCCGCATTTCCGGATATCGGGTCGGTTCTTCCAGCATTGAGACAATCAGTTCAACTGACGAGGTAATGATCTGCTGGATGGGCTGTCTGATTGTTGTGAGGCGAATATTTTGCCATCCCGCCATTTCCATGTCGTTCAAACCGATAATGCCAATATCGTCTGGAATGCGGAGTTTGCTGTCCTGAATCGCGCTAAGCGCGCCAATTGACAGAACATCATCACCGCAAAAATAAGCCTCGGCAGGAGGTCCGCTGGCCAGCAGACGGCGCATTTCATCTCGCCCCGAATCGAATGAATAGGCGCTGGCAAAGCTGTGCGTGAATGTCATCTGCGGATGGGCGGCAAGTTCTTGTCTGAATCCTTCAAATCGGTCTTGAGTTGACGTGGCAGAAGCCGGGCCACCCAGAAATGCGACCGAGCGATAGCCGCGTTCAATCAAAGCGCGCGCCGCCATCCGCCCGCATTCCAGATTATCGATTCCCACCACCGATACATCGGGCGCCGCCGAATATCTGCCAAAACTATTCACCACTGGCATTCCGGCGTCATGAAACGCTTTGGAAAATTCTGGTGGCAGGGTTGATGAGGCGACAACCACCCCGTCGACTGAATATTGACGCAGCATCCGAACCGAATTTGCAGCATCGATCTCATCAGTAAGATTGACCAGCAAAGGGCGAAGGCCGCTATCCTGCAGCTTGCGGGTAAATTCATCAAAAACTTCAAGAAAAATAGGGTTTTGAAAGTTATTGGAAACAAGGCCAACTAATTCTGTTCTCCCCGTATTCAAACTGCGAGCCAGAAAATTGGGAGTGTATCCCAATGCCTCAGACGCTTTTTCAACTTTGCGCCGGGTTTTGGGCGACACAGATGCGCCATCGGTAAAAGTGCGTGATACCGCCGATCGTGACACTCCGGCGAGATTAGCGACTTCTTTCAAAGTAATGGCCATGACATCGTCTCTTGTTTTTTGTAACGCGCTGTTGGATAGCACATTCATTCTTCTACTTGATCACGATTTTATCAAAGTTTGCAAAATTTAATAAAACATTTTTGCAACCGGTTGCAAAAGTTCTCGCTTCGTGGTTTTGTTTTATCTGCATATACAAAATGCTACGTTTTAACCACCTAGGTGGTGAATCTTTGGGAGGATAACTATGACTTCAATTTTGAAAAAGCTGGTTATGACCACTGCTATTATAGCGATGCCGTTCATGACCATTTCAACAGCTAATGCAGCTGGTGAAAAATACATTCTTGTCAGTCACGCCCCGGACAGCGACAGCTGGTGGAATACCATTAAGAACGGTATTGCTCTTGCTGGCGACCAGATGGGTGTTGACGTTGAATACCGCAATCCACCAACAGGTGATCTTGCCGACATGGCGCGGATCATTGAGCAGGCTGCAGCTTCAGGGCCAAACGGCATTATCACAACTCTTGCAGATTATGATGTCCTGAAGGGGCCAATTATGGCCGCTGTTGATCAGGGTATCAATGTTATCATCATGAATTCAGGAACGCCGGATCAGGCGCGTGAAGTTGGCGCTCTGATGTATGTCGGTCAGCCTGAATATGATGCCGGTTATGCAGCTGGTTTGCGTGCCAAGGGTGACGGCGTGGGATCGTTCCTGTGCGTCAACCACTACATTTCATCTCCTTCATCAACTGAGCGTTGTCAGGGTTTTGCTGACGGACTTGGTGTTGATCTCGGCAACCAGATGATTGATTCAGGCCAAGATCCTAGTGAGATCAAAAACCGTGTTTCAGCTTACCTGTCGGCCAATTCAGGCACTGATGCGATCCTAACACTGGGTCCAACATCAGCTGATCCGTCAATCATGGCAGTAAAAGAGTTGGGTATCGCTGGCGATATCTATTTTGGTACGTTTGACCTTGGCACCGAGATCGTTAAGGGCATCAAAGACGGTACAATCAAGTGGGGTATCGACCAGCAGCCATTCCTGCAGGCATATCTGCCGGTTGTTGTTCTTACCAACTATGACCGCTATGGCGTTCTGCCGGGTAACAACATCAATTCAGGCCCGGGCTTTGTTACCGCTGATGGTCTGACAAAGGTTGATGAGTTCGCTGGCGAATATCGCTAAGCCTGATTAAGGAAAGAGCGGTTTTGACATGATCGATGCCGCTCTTTTTCCATTTTTTTATTGTAGAATTTATAGAGCCATTCAATTATCAGGCTATCCAATCATTAGGAGCAAAGACAATGTCAGATGCCCCGAATAAGGATGAACGCATCAAGGAAATATCGCGATGGCGTCAAGCGCTGATTCGTCCTGAACTTGGTGGTATCGTCGGAACAGTTGCCGTGTTCACGTTCTTTTTTATGCTGGCGTTTGACAGTGGAATGTTCAACGCGCAGGGCGTGTTAAACTGGTCCACCGTTTCTGCTCAGTTCATGATTATCGCTGTGGGCGCCTGTTTGCTGATGATTGCCGGTGAGTTTGACTTGTCGGTTGGATCAATGATCGGTTTTGCCGGAATGATGATCGCCATTTTTGGGGTGACGCTTGGCTGGCCGATGTGGGCTACGATTCTGATTACCTTTGCGATCTGCGTCAGTTTTGGGGCACTGAACGGCTATATTGTTGTGCGCACGGGTCTGCCCAGTTTTATTGTAACGCTGGCAACCCTTTTTATCTTGCGGGGCTTTACCATTTTTATCCCGCAGACAATCGAGCGCAAGACCATTATTGGCGGTATTCGCGAAGCTGGTGAGGGTGATTGGCTGGCGCAGGTTTTTGGCGCCAAGGTTGGTGGGCCGATTTTTCAGTGGCTTGGCGATGCTGGGATTATAGGCACCTTCACTCGCGGCAGTCGCATCGGCCAGCCGATTGTTGACGGTATCCCGATGCTTATTTTCTGGGCGATTGGTTTGGTGATTTTTGGTCATATCCTGTTGACCCGGACGCGCTTTGGCAATTGGATCTTTGCTGCTGGCGGCGATGCTCAGGCGGCGCGCTATGCCGGGGTGCCAGTTGATCGTGTGAAAATCTGTATGTTCATGTTCACCGCCTTTTGCGCAACTGTTTTTGCGGTTTGTCAGGTTATGGAATTTGGCTCGGCGGGAGCGGATCGCGGCTTGTTGAAAGAATTTGAGGCGATTATCGCGGTGGTCATCGGTGGCGCGCTACTGACCGGAGGATATGGCTCGGTGATTGGGGCGGCGCTAGGGGCTTTGATCTTTGGCGTGGTCCAGCAGGGGCTGTTCTTTGCCGATGTTGAATCGTCGTTATTCCGCGTTTTCCTTGGGGTCATTCTATTGCTGGCGGTGATTTTGAACACCTATATCCGCCGATTGATTACGGGAGAACGCTGATGGAACCGATCATCCGTATGGTGAATATCGAAAAGCATTTTGGCAGTGTGATCGCGTTGGCGGGGGTGACTATCGATTTTCATGCCGGTGAATGCCATTGCCTGCTTGGTGATAATGGCGCTGGTAAATCGACTTTTATCAAAACATTATCCGGGGTGCATCACCCCACCGCGGGCGAGATTCTATTTGAAGGCAAGGCGGTAAATCTGGCCGACCCACGCGATAGTATCGCCGCGGGTATTGCGACAGTGTATCAGGATTTGGCGATGATCCCGCTAATGTCGGTTAGCCGCAATTTCTTCATGGGCAATGAGCCGGTAGCGAAACGCTTTGGGTTGAATTTCTTTGACCATGAATATGCCAATGAAGTGACCATGTCCGAGATGAAAAAGATGGGCATTAGCTTGCGCGGCCCTGATCAGGCTGTTGGCACGCTGTCGGGCGGCGAGCGTCAGACCGTTGCCATCGCCCGTGCGGTTTATTTCGGCGCAAAAGTGTTGATCCTTGATGAGCCTACCTCGGCCCTTGGCGTGCGCCAAACAGCCAATGTTCTGGCAACCGTCGATAAGGTGCGTAAGCAGGGCATTGCCGTGGTTTTCATCACCCATAATGTGCGTCATGCAATGGCGGTGGGTGACCGGTTTACCGTACTGAACCGGGGTACGACTTACGGTACAGCTGAAAAGGGCGGGATCACGGCAGAGGATTTGCAGGATATGATGGCAGGCGGTCAGGAAATGGCCCAGCTTGAGGGTAGCCTCGGCGGCACTATTTAGACCGACCCCCACCTATCTAAAACGACCCCCGCCTTATCCAAACTGAATTCTTTGGTAGTATGCCTGATTTCGATATTTCCGAGGGTGATTGGAGTGTTTGCTGAGCTGGTTTCAGAATATGTCTGTAAGCTTTTGGTTGGGGACAAGCGATATCGCCTGCATGTGCATTTCACCCAAGCAAAAGATCCTACAGGCCGCCTATATCGGCCGAATTATCACCGCGATATGCGATGATCTGATCGCGGCGAGCCAACGCCAAGCTCGCCCCACTGTGCCCGTCATAAATGGCCGGTACAGATTTATCCTCAACACGGACAACTTCCAAATCGAGGCCGATGGGCCGGCTGCCAGCAATAACAACATCTATCTTCATTTACGCTTCGGTTTTCCTCCAAGCTCCGGCCAGCAAAAATCATTAAGGCGGCGTGATATTTTGTGACAATTCGGGGTGCGAAATATATATATTCCAAAGTGCCGGGTATGAGGAGTTTTAAGAATATGGGCGGTTCAGGCAGACTTGGTGACCCAGATCCAGATTATGATGTGATTATCATTGGCGGTGGTCCTGTTGGTCTGGGCCTTGGAATTGATCTTGCGCAGCGCGGTGTGAGCGCGCTGATTGTTGAGCGCTATCCGACTATTCAGCAGATTCCAAAGGGGCAGAATCTAACCCAGCGAAGCGGTGAGCATTTTAAGGCATGGGGGGTGCAGCAGCAAATTCGCGATGCCAGTCTGATCCCGCGAAGTTTTGGCAATTCGGGTTTGACGGCTTTTGACAATTTGCTGTCCGGGTATCATTATGATTGGTTCAATCGCGCGTCAGTGGCCGCCTATTACAACGCTGAGAATGAACGGCTGCCGCAATTTTTAACCGAAAAAGTTTTGCGCGCCCGCGCCGCCGAATTCTCCAATCTGGAAATTTTATATGGCTGGCGATTTGACCAACTGGATCAGGATGAAACGCGGGTAATTGCCGAAATTACCGCTGTCGAAACTGACCAGCAGTGCCGGGTTTCAGCTCGGTATTTGGTTGGCGCAGATGGGGCGCGATCAGGTGTACGCGATGCGGCAGGCATTGCCTTAGACACCCAATCTCACGACCGGAAAATGGCGTTGCTGGTATTTCATTCGCCTGACCTTGATGACCTGCTGGCGGCGTTTCCTGGAAAGGCGATTTTTAATGCGCTGGGGTCCGAAATGCAGGGGTACTGGCAATTCCTTGGCCGCGTTGATCTGAATGGCAACTGGTTCTTTCATGCGCCGGTAGATATGGATGCAACCATTGAGGATTATGATTTTGCCGGGCTGTTGGCCCGTGCGGTGGGGGCGCCGGTTAACGTCAGATTTGACTATGTTGGATTTTGGGATTTGCGCTTTTCGTTGGCCGAGCAATATCAGTCCGGCAGGGTATTTATTGCCGGAGACGCGGCGCATTCGCATCCCCCTTATGGCGGATACGGGATCAATACAGGTTTTGAAGATGCGCGCAATCTTGCATGGAAACTGGCAGCGGTTATGTCTGGCTGGGCTGGTCCTGATTTGCTGGCCAGCTATACGGCAGAGCGCAAACCGGTATTTGCCTCGACGCGCGATGACTTTATCGCGGCCATGATTACCGAAGATGCCGCGCTGGTGAACAATTATCATCCCAAAAAAGATAAGGCGGCGTTTACGGCGGTGTGGGACGCAAGGGCGAATGGCGATGATTCGGCGGTCACGCAATTCCTGCCGCATATCGCTGCCTCGCCGGTTGTCTGGGGCGCTGAGGGGGCGACCTCGGGCGCTAAAGCCGCGCACAGGCATCAGGCTGAGGCCGGCTTTCATTTATCCCCGGCGCTGATTGGTGACGGCGTGAATGTGTTTGATCAGTTGGGGGATAATTTTGCGCTTATAACGGTGGGGGAAAATGCAGGGTCGGCACCATATTTTATGCGCGCGGCGGATGAGATAGGGCTGGCGTTGGACGTTATTCAGATGCCAAAAAACAGTGCAACCGATCAATGGCAGGCCGAGATAATTCTTGTCCGTCCCGACCATTTTATTGCTTATGCAGGCGTGCAAATGTCAGCGTTTGAGGGGGCACGAAGATGCCTGTCCCGCGCGGTAGGCCGAAGCTGAACCCGTTGGCCAGAACCCGTTAGCATGAACCCGTTGGCAAGAAATAGGATTAATGTAATTTTTTCCGTTGATTAA
This sequence comes from uncultured Alphaproteobacteria bacterium, assembly GCA_938082345.1. Taxonomy (GTDB): domain Bacteria; phylum Pseudomonadota; class Alphaproteobacteria; order Puniceispirillales; family Puniceispirillaceae; genus UBA8309. The sequence continues at coordinate 1,108 of CALLKZ010000102.1, read as the reverse complement.
ACCCAGCAGAACCGCGCTTTTGCAAAAGGGCCTTGAGGTCTGGTTTTTATAACCGGTTTAGCAAGTCTGCAAACACCGCGCGGTCTTAAGATAACGCCCTATTTGTTATCAATTTGGTGTATCAGAAATCCCAGATGTAAATCTCGGCATAGTTAGTCAAAGTATCCAAAAAGATTAAGAAAACGTATCTAAAATTAGAAAATATATATAAAATTTTCTTACTAATTAATTTCATTGACACTATCCCAAACTTTACACCATGATGTTTGGAAAGTCTTGCGCATTTCGTGGGCCGTTTTATTTTCCGTTTCTATTTTCCCGATAAGTTCACCGTTTCTGTTTCTGTTTGTTTGGTGTGTGACCTTTTTTCCCGGTCCGAGCGCACAAGGCACTACACGCAAGGAGAAATTGGTATGAAAAAGAGTATCCTATTGGCAGTTGATGGGAGCCCGGGAGGCGCACAGGCGGCTGATTATGTGATGAGAACGGCTGACAGCACGAAGGTGACTGTTGTGCTTGTCTACGTCATTGAATGGTCACCTTATTCCTTTAACACGCCTGAAGAAAACGCTGAGCGTCACAAGTGCCGTGAGGGAGAGATCGTCAAGGCAAAAAGCAGTGTTGTTAACCCAACGAAAAAGCTGCTCGAAGCCAACGGTTTCAAGGTTGAGGAAGTGGTCAAGCATGGTCCACCTGCTGAAACCTTGATCAATCTCGCGACTGAACATTCGGTCAGCGAAATTGTCATCGGTCGGCGCGGTCAGTCCGGAATCAAATCTTTGTTGTTCGGCAGCGTTGCCGGCAGCCTGATCCAGACATCACATATCCCCGTTGTCGTTGTGCCCTAGTGGTTTATCACCCTGTGGTTCATCCCGTGGTTTATCCCGGGGAAAGCAAAAGCACACATCCTTCAGAGAGGAGCTTTTCAATGAATGTTTCAATGAAGAGGCTCATGCCTTTGGCCTTATTCTTTTCAATGTTTGCGTCTACGGCCTATGCAAGCATCGATTCCACAATCAACAATATGACCGCACCTATCGCCGTTTGGTTTGGTGAGGTGGTATTCTTCAAAATCCCCATTTTTGGTGCCTAGTTGCCGGTGGTGGTT
>CALLKZ010000101.1:0-6728 GCA_938082345.1 uncultured Alphaproteobacteria bacterium | reverse complement strand
TTGGGATTAACGGCCAGCGAATCTGTTGCGCGTTTGGAACGGCTGCGCTTTGCCAATGACACGCCAATGGCCATTGAGCGCGCCTGTCTTTCAACCTGTGTCCTTGAAAATCCGCTTGCGGTGGAGGATTCGCTTTATCAGTTACTTGAAGCGCTTGGCAACAAACCGGTGCGTGCCGTTCAGCACATCATCGCCACTAATCTGGTGAAAAGAGATGCAGAATTGCTGGATGTTGAGGAAGGTATGGCGGCGCTTCAGATTTCACGGATTTCCTATCTGGCGTCAGGGCAAATCGCCGAATTTACCCGGTCGATCTATCGTGGTGATGCCTATGATTTTGTTGCCGAACTTCAAATTCCAGAATTGTGATAAACACCCATGCTTCACCCCACACATATGCGCCGCGAGATAGAGGAAATTCCCGAAGTTATTGAGCGTTTACTCACCCAAGGTCGCCCGGCAATAATCCGGGCCGCAGGTGCCTTGCAACAGCTTGATCCCACCTTGATAATTACCGTCGCACGGGGATCATCCGATCATGCTGCAACCTATTTCAAATATGCTTGCGAGCTTTTGGCAGGGGTACCTGTGGCGTCAATCGGGCCGTCAATTGCATCGCTCTATAACGCCAAACTCAAGCTTGCAGGAACCGCAGCCATCGGCATTTCCCAGTCGGGGCAAAGTCCGGATATTGTTCGTATGCTGGACAGCGCAACCGGTCAGGGATCGCTGTCAATTGCCATCACCAATGATCCTGATGCGCCGCTGGCATCGGTATCGGAGTATACAATTCCACTTTTGGCCGAACCGGAGGTCAGCGTTGCCGCCACCAAAACCTTTCTTGCATCAATGGTGGCGGGGCTTGGGCTGGTGGCGCACTGGAAGGAGGATCAGCATCTAATCCGCGCGCTTGATGATCTACCGGCGCTTCTGGAGCAGGCAATCGCCATTGACTGGGCCGAAATGATGCCGGCAATCACTGGTGGACCACTATTTATTCTGGGTCGGGGGCCTAGCCTTGCCATCGCGAACGAGGCGGCGCTGAAGCTGAAAGAGACATCGCAAATTCCCGCTACCTCATTTTCATCAGCCGAGGTTTTGCACGGACCAATTTCACTGATGAATGACGGCTTTCCCATTATCGCCATGATCGCACGCGACGCTGCCGAGGATAGTATTGCCGCGATATGTGATCGGCTGGCCGCCGATGGTGCCAGCGTTTTTGCCACGTCGAATAATGTAAAAGCGGCACACCGCCTTGATTTTGTTGCGAGCGGCCATCCGCTTTGTGATTCGATTACCCTGATTGCCAGCTTTTACAGTTTTGGTGAAAGACTGGCCCGTGAGCGTGGTGCCAACCCAGATTTACCGCGCCATTTGATGAAGGTGACCGAAACAGTATGAGTAGGATCACGGCCTATACTGGCGCTGCTATTTTTGACGGCCACACAACGCATCATGACGCTGCCCTGCTGATCCTGAGCGGCCGTGTGGCCGGCATTATTCCGCTAGCAGATATGGGGGCTGAATATGAGAAGATTGAGCTGGCTGGCGGGCTGATTGCCCCCGGCCTTGTTGATCTTCAGGTTAATGGCGGCGGCGGGGTGATGTTGAACAACGATACCAGCGTCGAGGCCATCAGGACCATCTGCGCGGCCCACGCCAGATGCGGAACGACCGCGCTGTTGCCAACCTTAATCACTGATACGCCTGATATGACCCGCCGCGCGATCACTGCCGTGCGCCAAGCCTTGGCTGCCAAAATTCCGGGGATAATTGGGTTGCATCTGGAAGGCCCGCACCTAGCCCTTTCAAGAAAAGGGGCACATTGTGCCGATTTAATCAGACCCATGGACGAAAATGACTGCCGGGATTTGGAACAGCTGGCAGGTGAACTGCCCAGCCTGATGCTTACAGTGGCACCGGAATCGGTCACCTTCGATCAAATCCGGCGGTTGCGGAAAGCCGGCGCAGTTGTTTCCATCGGCCACTCTGATTGCACCTACAGTGATGCCCTTGGAGCAGCTGATAGTGGGGCCACATCGGTCACGCACCTGTTTAATGCGATGAGCCAGTTGACCAACCGCGAGCCCGGATTGGTTGGGGCGGCGCTGGATATCGGAACATTATCCGCCGGGATTATTGCGGACGGTATTCATGTGGATGCCGCCACCATCAGTATCGCTCTCAAAGCAAAGCAGGGTCCGGAACATCTTTTTCTGATCAGCGATGCGATGGCCACCGCCGGCACTGATCTAACTGAATTTTTCCTGAATGGACGACGCATTCTACGACAAGATAATAAATTGACCCTTGAGGACGGAACGCTTGCCGGCGCGAATCTCGATCTTTTCACCGCGGTAGACTTCATCGTGCAGGTGGTTGGGCTTGCCCCGGAAGAGGCTTTGCGAATGGCCAGCCTATATCCAGCCAGTATTTTGGGCAGAAGCAGCGAGTTGGGCTGTCTTGAGAGCGGCGCGAAGGCAGATTTTATCTGGATGCAAGAAAGCACAAAGATAAAGGCAATATGGCAGCAAGGTCGCCCCGTTACCTGATATTTTCCCGCTAGCTGGTATTTTCCCTCTACCTGATATTTCCCCTTTAGTTGATACTTCCCCTCTAGTTGATATTGCCCCTCTACCTAATATTGGGGGTAGATATCGGTGAATTTTGATGCGTTTTCATCAAAAATACTCCTCCCCAAAACGCCAGCGTAAATATCTTGTGCGCCGCATTATTTTTTTCTTGCAAATCATTCCGTTAGACACGACATATTAGGAATGGATGATAAACTCTTTCGATCTCTATCTGCAACCAACGCAATGACAGAATCCTCTCGCAGACGGCGTCGCCGCGGCCCTCGGGGTCCTCGGCAGATTCTAAAGCGGATATTCGTGATTCTGATCCTTGGGGGTCTGGGCAGTTTTGGCTGGTCAATGTACGGCGATACGGTCACGCGCCTTTACAACGAGACAACCGTATCTTCGCCAACTGCCGAAACTTTGCCCATTATCAGTGATGACAAGGCTGACCTCCAAGCCGATATTTCGGAATGATTGGTTGAAATGAGTGGTTGAAGTGAGTGGGTGAAGTGAGCGTTATCAGCTTCATTCCGGTTAAAGAATTTTCGGGCTAGCTATAGACCGCGACAGCCTCTCCCAAAACATCAAATTTTGGCGTAATACCCAGCCCCGGCCGTGAAGATGCCCTCATCCGTCCGTTAACACGTTGCGGCGCATCATCGGCAATTGATACCGTGCCATAGCTATTAAAATCGGTTGCGGCAAAGCAGAACTGGGACGGTGTTGAGCGCGCCAGATGGGCAATCGCGGCGGTGGTAATGTCGCCGCCCCAAGTATCTTCAATGATCATCGGGATGCCATGTTCAACGCATAAATCGCGCATAAGACGCGCCTGTGTCAGCCCGCCAACCTTGGAAATTTTCAAGTTGATTGCATCCATCGCGTCCTCGGCAATGGCGCGGACCAGCATTTGCGGCCCGTCAATCACCTCATCCAGAACGAAGGGTAAGGCTGTCCGGCGGCGAATTGAAACGCTTTCCTCATAACTCATACATGGCTGTTCTACATACACATCCAAACCGGCAATCGCGCCGATTACACGCGCGGCCTCATGCTTTGTCCAGCCCGTATTGGCATCCGCAAACAACTGGAAAGAAGGGTCCAGAGCCGCCCGCGTTGCATGGATGCGCTGGATATCTTCATTGGCATCACCGCCAACCTTTAGCTGAAACCGCGAATACCCCTCATTGGCATAGCCCTCAATATTTTTGACCATTGCATCGGGGCTGGCCTGACTGATCGCCCGGTACAGCGTAACATCATCCTGCGCCGCACCGCCAAGAAGCGCATAGATCGGCTGGCCGGTGGCCTTGCCAAGAAGATCCCAGCAGGCAATGTCAATCGGTGCTTTAGCGTAGGGATGCCCGCGAAGACTGGCCGCCATAACCCGGTTAATCTCGCCAATATTCAGCGGGTCAAGACCGATGAGATGCGGGGCAAGTTCAGCAATCCCGGCGCGAACACCAAGCGCAAATGAGGCAAGATAAGCCGAGCCAAGCGGACAGCATTCTGCATAGCCGCAAAACCCCTCATCTGTAGAAATTTCAACAATTGTGCTGTCAAACACCTCGACAAAATTACCGTTTGACCAACTGTATCGACCCTCCTTTAACGGCAGGTCAACCTGAAAGACCTTGAGTGCGGTAATTTTCATGGCTTACTCTTTCATGCAATTATTTAGGATCTATTTCGTGGCTTGAACAACGCCGGGTTGCTGGCTCCAACTGGCATACCACGCTTGAAAAAGCCGGTATTGATCTTCGGCATAAATCCGCTGACCTTCATCAAGCTTGTCTTGGCGATTAAAATGCAGACTATATTCAGCCTCACCATTCAGCACCATCAGATGCTTGTAATACAGGACCAGATCTGCGCCCTCATCGAATGACGATAAAACTGCCAGCGCCTCTTCCAGCTCGCGTGCTTTTTCCCGCGCGGCGGCATCACCCTTTGCCGCCAGTTGGCACAAGGCAACCAGATGCAAAACCTCTCTTGGCAGGGCGTTGCCAATACCGGTGATCGCCCCCACCGCCCCGCAATTCACATAGCCATGATAAACCGTTGTATCGACGCCAATCATCAGCGCCAAATCATCATCACGCGAAGTGATATGCTCGGCCGCATAGCGCAAATCATCCGCGCCGCCAAATTCTTTGAACCCCACCAAGTTCGGGTGATCCTTCCGGATGTCAAAAAATAGCTCGGCGCGAGTTGCAAATCCGTAATAGGGGCTGTTGTAAATGACTGCCGGTAAATCTGGCGCTGCTGCCAGAATAGCGGCAAAATGATTGCGTTGCGCGGCGGCTGATGTCCCTCTGGATAACAAGCGGGGGATTAGCATCAGCCCTTTTGCGCCAACGGTTGCAGCGTGCAGCGCATGCTCGGCCGCCTTTGCAGAATTAACCGCACCAGTGCCAACGATTGTGGGCACCCCTGCTGCAACCAAACGGGCAACACCCTGCTGGCGCTGGGCATCGGTTAACAGCGGCCAGTCCCCCATCGACCCGCAATAAACGACAGCCGACATGCCAAGCTCCAGCATCTGTTGTCCCTTGGCGACAAGCGCATCAAAATTGGGCGTGCGATCAGCATTACACGGGGTCATCAAAGCTGGCATGCAGCCGCTAAAAACGTTTGAGTTCATTTTGAAATATCCTAACCTTCACATGTCCTGACCTTCACGTGTCCTGACCTTCACATAACCTAGACGGCCAAACGCTCCAGCAAGCGGCAATATGCGGTTTGCCCGCGGTCAAAATTCCGCAACCGGAAAAACTCATCCGGAGCGTGTAGATTCTCATCACCGATAGAAAAGCCGAACATGGTGGTATGAACGCCGAGTTCTTTAAGAAAGGTGGACATCACCGGAATGCTGCCCCCAAGGCGCGTCACATAAGGCGGCATATCATAAATTTCCTCCAACACCTGCCGGGCAATTTCCGACGCATTATGATTGCGCGGCATTACAAACGGTGTCCCCGATCCGGCAAGGCGCCCAAGCGAGACACGCACGCCTTCGGGACAGATTTTTTCTGCATGGGCTGAAATTGCCTCAAACACCCGCTGCGGGTCCTGATCACCAACCAGACGGCAGGTAATTTTGGCGTTTGCTTCACGCGGCAGAACGGTTTTTGTGCCCGCCCCCTGATACCCGCCCCAGATGCCGTTCACATCCAGTGTTGGCCGCGCCCACGCACGTTCACGCGGCGTATAGCCGGGCTCGCCATGCAGCGCCTCAACGCCAACTTCGGCCAAATAAGCCTCCTCGTCATAGGGAACACGGGCGATTTCGTCGCGTTCAGCATCGCTTAGCTCATGCACGCCCTCATAAAACCCGTCAACGAGGATATTGCCTGCGCTATCTTTAAGTCCGGCTAGAATTTGTGCAAGCGCCAGTAGCGGGTTCGCCACAGCACCGCCATGCAGCCCCGAATGCAGATCAGAGCGCGCGCCTTCCACGGTGATTTCCATGCTGGACAGCCCCTTTAGCCCAACAACAATATTCGGCTCATCCGCCGTCCATTGAAGACCATCGGCGCTGAAAATCATATCCGCAGACAGCAGATCAGCATGTTTTGCAACAAATTCGGGCATATCCGGGCTGCCGATCTCCTCTTGTCCTTCAAAGATGAATTTGACATTCACCGGCGCGTTCCCCTTCGTTTTCATCAGCGCTTCAAAGGCCAGAATCGGGATTAACATCCCGCCCTTATCGTCGGACGCCCCGCGTGCAAAAATACTATCATCGCGGATATCAGGCTCAAACGGGGGCGTGGTCCACAAATCATACGGTAGTGCTGGTTGCACATCAAAATGACCATAAATCAGAACGGTGGGTTGCTCATCGCCAGCATGTAGCCAGTCCCCATAAACACAAGGATGTCCCGCAGTTGGCAGCACCGCTACGTTTTGGGCTCCTGCGGCGCGCAACCTCATCGCCACCCACTCACCGGCCCGGGCGACGTCACCTGCATGCGCCGGATCGGCTGAAACGCTGGGGATACGGATAAAGTCACACAATTCATCAATAAAGCGCGACCGGTTTTCGGTGAGATAAAATTGCCAATCTGTCATATAAAATTGGTATCAGACAGCCTTGGAGCAGGTCAATAAATCTTCGTTTGTGGGGATTAATAAAACTCTGAT
>CALLKZ010000100.1:0-30371 GCA_938082345.1 uncultured Alphaproteobacteria bacterium | reverse complement strand
GTTCTGGCATCTGAGCCGAATTTGACTTCCTTAGCAGCCATTTTCTTTCATCCTTCTGTGTTTATTCAGTCAAGGTTTAAGCAGGTAAGATCCTGTGATCTTCCGCTGGAATATTCCGCATGACGGTCAGTCGATAATCCCCATGATGTCGGATTCTTTCATGATCAGATAATCCTGACCATCAACCTTGACTTCGGTACCAGACCATTTGCCAAACAGCACACTGTCTCCGGCTTTAACGTCGAGCGGCTGTACTTTACCTTGCTCGTCACGCGCACCAGAACCAACAGCAATGATTTTGCCTTCCATAGGCTTTTCTTTAGCGGTATCTGGAATGATGATTCCACCAGCGGTCTTCTCTTCTGATTCCATCCGCTGCACCAGCACACGATCGTGAAGTGGCCTGAATTTCATACCTTTCTCTCCTCCAGTTATATTTACAGTTAGGTGACCCCGAGGGTGTCCTAGGGACGAGTTTAGCACTCAGCAATGGCGAGTGCTAACACACACAACAGGTAATTGGGCGTGGCGGTCCATATTGTCAAGCGTAACCGGTAAAAATTTACGCTACGCCAAGCTTTTGTTGAAGCGATGAAGATGAGGTGGTGTATTGAAAACGCACCTTTTTGTCGGGATGAACGATGCCATGCGCAGCATGGGCCATCAGCGCGGCCTCATGAAAACCCGACAAGATCAATTTTAGCTTACCCGGATAATAGTTGATATCCCCGATAGCAAAGATTGATGGCTCAGAAGTCTCAAAGCGCTCGGTATCGACAGGGATGAGGTTTTCTTCAAGATTCAACCCGAAATTGGCAATCGGCCCTAGCTTCATCGTCAACCCGTAAAACGGCAACAGAACATCGGCCGGCAATTCATCCGGCGTATTTGATGAGTCGCTGCCGGCGCTCTGAACCAGAACGTTGCGCAATATGCCGTTTGAACCGTCAAGGCCTTTCAACTGGCCAATATGCAACTTGACCTTACCCGCCTCGACCAGCGCCCGCATTTTGGCAACAGTATCCGGCGCAGCACGAAAATCATCCCGGCGATGAACCAGCGTCACCGAGGCCGCGATATCAACAAGATTGACCGTCCAGTCCAACGCCGAATCACCACCACCGGCAATAACCAGATGCTTGCCGGACAATTTATCGCGTTGGCGCACCGCATATTGAACCGCGTCCGTAGCCTCAAAAACATCCAGATTTTCCAATGGTGGGCGCTTTGGCACAAACGATCCACCGCCCGCAGCGATCACAATCACCGGTGCATTCAAGCGAACATTCTCACTGGTAGTCAAAAGCCAGCTGCCATCATCCAGTTTTTCCAGCCCTTCGGCCATCTGGTCATAATGAAAAACAGGGTCAAAAGGGGCAATCTGTTCGAGCAGCCGGTCGGTCAATTCCTGACCCGTACAAACAGGCAAAGCCGGAATGTCATAGATCGGCTTTTCTGGATAAAGTTCGGCGCACTGCCCGCCGGCCCGATCAAGAATGTCAACCAAATGACAGCGCAGATCAAGAAGACCAAGCTCAAACACTGCGAATAGACCGCAAGGGCCGGCACCAATAATAATAACGTCTGTTTTGATCGTGTCGGACATAGTAAAACCCGTGCTGATGTTGCCGTTGGACGGTTGAGGACATTAACATTGCGCCACACAAGTGCAAGTCTGAAGTCCCGCTTTGGTCTGGCTGCGGCAATTGCGCCCGATTGCGCCTAGATGAGCAAGTTGCTATATCGCCATAGATAAGACCAAAACCCAAAGCAACAAGGTGAACCATTCCAATGATGTCATTTAATATGACAGCGAATGAAGGCAGGAGCCCCGCGCGCCTTCAATCCGAAAGCAACAATCTGGCCGAAAGCAACAATCTAGTCTTTTGGTGGCTGATCTGCATGGCAATGCTGGTGGCTGCAATGGTTGTCATTGGCGGCGTAACACGGCTAACCGGCAGCGGGCTATCAATGGTTGAATGGCGTCCATTGATGGGAACCTTGCCGCCACTTTCCGAGGCAGAATGGCAACGGGTTTACGCGCTATACATCGCCTCGCCGGAATATAATTCAATCAATTACGGGATGGATCTAGCCGGGTTCAAAACCATCTTTTTCTGGGAGTATTTTCATCGGCTCTGGGGCCGGTTGCTGGGCGTTGTCTTTGCTGTTCCCTTTTTCTGGATGATGCTAAGACGCCGCGTTCCCAGTGGGTTCGGTGGCCGTCTTTTTCTATTATTGGTCCTTGGTGGCTCGCAAGGTGTGATTGGCTGGTGGATGGTCAAATCAGGACTTTCCGCCGATGCCACCGTTTCCCAATATCGCCTAGCGACGCATCTTGGGATGGCGTTGCTGATTTTCTCACTGCTGATCTGGACCGCACTTGATATCCGGCATGGGCGGGCGGGCTGGCCGCGCGGTCATGCCGCCGCGACGCTTTTCATCGTCGCCCTAACTATTCTGGCAGGAGCGCTGGTTGCCGGAATGGATGCCGGGCTGCTGTATAATCATTATCCGATGATGGGTGACGGACTTGTTCCGGTTGAATATGGAGATGCTGGGCTGCTGGATGCGTTTGAAAATCCGGCATCGGCGCAATTCCACCATCGCTGGATTGCCGTTCTAGCTGTTCTGGCAGTTGTGGGGCTTGGCATCCGTGGCCGACGTTTTGCCGCCAGTCGCACCGCATCAACGCTGGCATTGGTGATGGTTGTCATCCAGTTCGGGCTGGGCATCACCGTGTTATTAAGCGGTGTTCCCGTCAATCTTGGAGCGATGCACCAGGGCGGCGCCGTGATCCTGCTGGGATCGTTGGTCTGGACAAGCCACCGCCTTTCCTGAGATAGCATTTACTCCAAGAGGGGGCTTTTGGGCTTCATTAGCCCTTTTTAGGAAGCGGTGCGCGTCTAATATGAAGTTCGTTCAGCGCTGCTTCATCAACCTCAGACGGTGCGGCCATCATTAGGTCTTCGGCCTTGCCATTCATCGGAAATAGGATGACCTCACGGATATTTGGCTCATCGGCAATCAGCATCACGATGCGGTCAATGCCGGGGGCAATTCCACCATGCGGCGGTGCGCCAAAGCGAAAGGCATTGATCATCGCCGGGAATTTTTCATCGACAACGCTGGGCGGATATCCGGCAATATCGAACGCCTTATACATCACATCGGGAAGGTGGTTCCGGATCGCCCCTGACGATAATTCAACCCCGTTACATACGAGATCATACTGCCACGCTTTGATCGTTAGCGGATCCTGTTCCTGCAGCGTTTTCAGCCCGCCTTGCGGCATTGAAAACGGGTTATGCGAGAAATCAATTTTGCCCGTTGCCTCATCCCGTTCAAACATCGGAAAATCAACAATCCACGCCATCTTAAAGACATTCGGGTCGATCAGCCCCTGCTCCTCACCAATACGCACCCGCGCACGTCCGGCAAGCGTTGCCGCAGCAGCTTCGTTGGAGCACGCAAAAAAGACAGCATCGCCGTCGCCAACACCACTTGCCAGACGAATTTCTTCAGCTTTGTCCGCACCCAGCGCCTTGGCCACAGGCCCGCGCGCCTCGCCGCCCTCACCATAGATAATATAGCCCATACCGGGGGCACCTTCGGACTGGGCCCAGCTGTTCATCCGGTCGGCAATCGCCCGACTACCGCATTTCGGGCCGGGAACAGCGCGAACCACCGCTCCCTTCTCAACAGCGTTGGCAAAGATAGCAAAACCGGAACCGCGGAACATCTCGGTAACGTCACAAATCTCGATCGGTATTCGCAAATCAGGCTTGTCATTGCCGTATTTCAGCATTGATTCGGCGAACGGTATCTTGACGAAATCCTGATCGACTTTCTTATCTGAAAATTCTTCGAAAACCCCTCGAATCACTGGCTCCACCGCGTCAAACACATCTTGCTGTTCGACAAAGCTCATCTCTAGGTCAAGCTGATAGAACTCGCCCGGGCTGCGGTCAGCGCGGCTGTCTTCATCCCGAAAACAGGGGGCAATCTGGAAATAGCGATCAAAGCCGGAGACCATCACCAACTGCTTAAACTGTTGCGGGGCTTGTGGCAGCGCATAAAATTTTCCCGGATGTAGGCGCGCCGGAACCAGAAAATCACGCGCTCCTTCGGGCGAAGATGCTGTCAGAATTGGTGTCTGAAACTCGGTGAAATCCTGCGCAATCATGCGATTGCGGATCGATTGGATGACCTTGGCACGAAGCATGATATTATCGTGTGGGCGCTGGCGACGAAGATCAAGATAACGATAACGCAGCCGTGTTTCCTCGCCCGAATCAGCGTCCGAATTGACCTGCAAGGGTAGGGTATCGGCAGCCGACTGAATGTCAAATGTCTCGATGCGAACCTCTACATGTCCGGTTGGCAAGCTGGCATTAATCGTCTCGTCGCTTCGCTTTAGAACCGTGCCGGTGATTGTCACCACGGACTCAAGCCGCGTTCCCTCAACCGAGGCAAACGTATCATCAGACGAGTCAACAACACATTGCGTCAGCCCGTAATGATCACGAAGGTCAACAAAAACCAACTGGCCATGGTCACGTTTGCGGTTGATCCAGCCCGAGAGGCGAACGGTCTGACCAACATGTGCTTGTGTTAGCTCGCCGCAGGAATGTGAGCGGTAGGCATGCATCTTAATAACTCCAGCTGGAATAAATCAGTGGGACACGGCAGCGTCCTAAAATCGGGCGCAGTATGCAAACATTGCCCCCTTTCTGCAACCAGCTAAATGCAAGCTGATACCTAGACAACACGGGATTTAGGGCCAATGCGGGATTTAGGTACACCTGCACACATTCGGGCGAACTAGCCGCGGCGACGGTTCCGGCGCTTGGACGATCTGGCATTGCCGTCCATTGAAGGCGGTGTTGGTAAATCTTTCCAGGCAATGCCCAGCGCTGCCTTGGCCGCATCCTCATCAAAGCTTCGCAGCGGCGTTTCAATCAGGGCACGCGACATCGCCGCAATATGGTCCGGTGTAGTACCACAGCACCCGCCGATAATCCGAATGCCAGCATCGCGCGCAAACAGGGCATATTGCGCCATCAGGTCGGGCGTGCCGTGATAGTGAATTTCACCTTCAACATAGGCCGGAATCCCGCAATTGCCTTTGGCAATCACCGAAATATCCGGGCCGGCTCCCGCAGCGCCCAGTTGGTCAATTCCGGGCATAATCCGGCGCACCGAATCCAGAATTTCTGCCGGACCAATACCGCAATTCGCACCAACATACCTTGCCCCGAAAGCCAAAGCCTGACGGGCGAAATCATCCGGCGTAACCCCCATCATAGAGCGGGCAGCGGTATCAAAGCTCATGCAGGCTGCAACCGGAAGACCGGTACTCTTGGCGGCATCAATGGCAGCCTCAACCTCTTCAAGCGAGGACATTGTTTCGATCCACAACAGATCTGCACCGCCCTTGGCAAGCGCTTCGGCTTGCTGCGTAAAAGCGGATTTGGCATCAGCGTAATTCAACGCACCCATCGGGGTAAACAACTCGCCCGTCGGCCCCATGGAACCGGCAACTACAACCTGCCTCCCGGTTCTGGAAAATCCTTTATCGGCGGCATCGCGGGCCAGCCTAGCCGCCGCCAAATTCAACTCGTGCACACGGTGTTGTTCATTATGAAGCTTTAACCGGAACGCCGTACCCCCAAAGGAATTGGTTAAAACCAACTGCGAGCCGGCATTGATGAAGTCCGAATGCAACCGCATGACATCTTCGCCGCGCTCGACATTCCACAATTCTGGCGGATAGCCAGTTTCCAACCCCGCACGAAAATAATTAGTGCCAGTTGCACCATCAGCAAGAATCCAGCCCTGTGCGGCAATGATTGCATCAATTTTTTCTGTCATCAGCCTTCAAACCTTCGCCAAATGAAGATTTTACGCACCATACCTCAATAAATACCGTAATAGCCTTAATAAACTGAAAGGAATGGAAGAATGGCGCCGTCCAGTTTCAGCGGCATCTTAATCTTGGTAGGGAGTATGATCACCCTGCCGTCAATCCTACCGACGCGTCAAACGACGTGTAGGACGGCGGCGAACCCCAGTCATTTCGGCGCGCCGGTCACGCAGTTTCGCCAAAAGCTTACCCTGCGCCTTTGAGGACATCGCGCCCCACGAGGCAATTTCATCACCGGTACGAAAACACCCAAGGCACTGGCCCGAAACCGGATCCAGTTGGCAGAGAGAAATACATGGTGACGGCAAAGGTGTGTCACCGGTTCCATGCGCCATTCCTATATACCCTTTATTCTTGGAGCTTAGTTTGCCATTCCGCCCCTTCCAAAAGCCGGAATCTGCGAGCCAATCAGATAGGAGCGATACTACATCCAGTCCTTAATTTCATCCGGCCATTAATAAGATAGCAGGATGCAGCAAAAGGCGGCTAATAGTGTTCAGGCCGCGACGCTTTCGCCGTCATCCTTGGTCATCGCAGTATCCAGTGCAATCAGGCCAGCGGCAAGATCATCTTTGGTAGCGACCGCAATTTTCCCGTCCACAACAACCGCTTCGCCTGCTGCTGGAGCTGTCAAAGTCACATCAACAAGTTCGAGAATCTGCGTTCCTTCATTCAGCGCAAGCACCGGCATTCCTTCGCGGGTAAAGGCACGCAGCAGCCGCTTGGCGTGAGCCTCACCGGTCAGCGTTGCGACATGGCGCTCGCCCGCAGGGATTATCAGCGCGTCATAATCGACGGCCAGCGTCGTTGAGAGTGTCGCATCAACCGGGTAAGACATGCCCCAACCAGTTCCATTCCAGGCGTTCGTCAGGCCAGCATCGCGCGAGACAACGCGCAGTTTTGCATTGACGGACATCATGGCTCGCTGAATAGCGATGAAAACGGCCTCATCAAATCCACTTGCTACCATAATAGCGATTGTTTTGCCTGAAAGATTGGAAAGCTGCATGTGGATACTCCTTGTAAGAATCACGTGTCAGAGTCAAAAACTGGTTCACTCATTCGGCTCGCTCGCACCCTGCCCGCGCATAGCTTTATAGTCATGGGGGCTAAATTTGTGGCGGCGATACCTAGCAGACCATTGCGCGTCCGTGAGGCGCCAGCCTACCGGCAGGTGCAGCCCAATGGCGCTAATAAGTGCGGCTTGCGGGACCAGTCGAGCAGGATATAACCCCACTTGCCTGTGGGTTCAACCCTGTATCTCGATATTAGGACGCATATAGCCTAAATTTAAAACATCCGTAACAGGAATGAAGGGGCGACGATGCGTGATACCCCCGCGTTTTTCTATAGCTCCCCCGCGTTTTTCTATGGTGCTGGGGGTATAAATCGCCTTCGTGTTCAGATCAGCTGGCGTTAAAATCATCTTTGGTATCGATATCCCGGTGAATACTGGCATCGATCCAACTGATGCTATTCACCGCCGCTAGATTTTTAGCGAGAACTTTGCGTCCACCCATATCGCCACTCAACTCTTTTAGCTCGTCAAAAAATTCGCATCCCCACAATACCGGATTGCCGCGTTTACCCTCAAAAACCGGAAATGAAATCCGCATTTCATGATCACCAAGCCCACTATGATCGCGAATCATCTCAGCGACAAGATCGGGGGAAATATAGGGCATATCGCCCAGCGCAATTAACGCACCTGAAACATCCTGCGCTAACGCCGCAACACCGCTGGCAACCGAGCCTGACTGCCCTTCGGCAAAATCCGGATTATGCACAAACTGGACAGCCAGACCGTCAAGCGCGGCGGCAGTCTTATCGGGCTGATGGCCGGTGACGACAATCAGCTCAGAAATGCCCCCATCCAGCAGTGCTTGCGCTGCATGGCGTACCATCGGAACGCCGTCAATTTCAACCAGCAGCTTGTTCACATCCCCCATTCGCCGCGACATGCCAGCGGCTAGCAAAACGCCGCCAATAGCAATATTGTCGGGCTGACGACGTTCGACCATCTTGCGCGGTAACGGGCGTGACGCGATTTCCATCAGCAAGCCGCCGATCGCCATATCAGCAATTTCATCATCGCCAAGAGGAACTCCGGCAAGCACGAGTTGCAATACCCAGTCAAACCCGTTCAGCCGCGGCGAGCGCGCACATCCCGGCATACCGATCACTGGCATTTCGCCTAGATGCGCCGTCATCAAAAGATTACCCGGATCAGCCGGAAGTCCGAGCCGATCTATGCTTCCGCCTGCCGCACAAACGGCTGCTGGAACAACATCACGCCGATCACAAATGGCAGACGCCCCGCATATCAGAACCGCCTTTGCCCCATAGTCAATCGCCGCCGCAATCGCCGCCGTTACATCCTCTTGGCGATGAGCGACTACACGGCTGTCCACCAGCGCGCATCCCAGCTGATTCAACCGCTCCTTGGTCACTTTTTCAGTAGATGCCAGCAGCGATTTTTTCATCCCGTCAACCTGCGTCTGGATCAACGCAAAAGGGCGCGGCTTTAGATGGTGAAATCCGACAATCGGCGTGCTACCAGCGAACGCCAGAACTGCATTCACCGCCTGTCTTGGAACGCTGTAGGGAATGATCTTCAAGGTGGCGATCATATCACCTTCCTCGACCAGTTGATTGTGCTGAATGCAAGCCAGCGTTATGCCCTCATCGACCATATTAATGGCCTTTAGCCGCGCGCGATCAAACCGGACAATACCGCGCCCGTCAGCATAAATATTTACCCGTCCTGTTGCCGCCTCTGACAAGCGCAATCCTGACGGCATCAGCGCGCGCGCCAATTGGTTGGCAGCGCTGTCTTCATCAACATCATCTTGTTCCAGCTGAGCCGCAATCACTTCTGCGATACCTGCGCCGCAAAGCCGGTCGATATCAGTGCGCGTTAAATGCGTTCCCTTCCGGATACGCCCGTCGGGAAGGTAGACGCCATGCGCCAGAATCGCCCCTTCAGCTTTCGTGGTGGCCAGCGGTCCAAACTTCATCGCGGCAGACCCGGCTGGGTGCGTTCGACGGCAATCATTTGCGCCAGAATCGATACCGCTATTTCAGCAGGAGATTTTGCTCCGATATCTAAACCTGCGGGCCCATGAAGTCGCGCCAGATCATCGGTGGTGAACCCGGCCTCGGTCAGGCGTTCGCACCGCGCCGCATGTGTGCGCCGTGAGCCAAGACACCCGATGTAAAATGCAGGACTTTTCAGCGCCGATTGCAGACCCGGATCATCGATCTTTGGATCATGCGTCAGCGTTACAATGGCGGTCATTGAATCGGATCCAATTTCGGCAAGCGCCACATCCGGCCAGTTGGTTATGCATTTTATACTGCCAAACCTTTTGGAGGTGGTGAATAGCGCCCGCGGATCAATGATCACGACGTCATAGCCTGCCAGAGTCGCCATCGGCGCCAGAAACTGGGTGATGTGAACGCCGCCAACAACGACGAGGCGGCGCGGTGCCACCTCAACAAAATGAAAGCGCGCACCATCTTCGGACAAGCGCGACCCGCCCATATTTATTGCCCCTTCACCGGCGCCGCTTTTAGCATCTATGACCGCCCCCTTGGCCGCGTCAAATTCAATGTTTAGCGTTACCCGCATGGTGATATCATTGGCCATCACCGCCAATCTTTCCGCCGAAAGACCGCCCGCTGCCACCGGCGTTACCAAAACCGCAATTTTACCGCCACAAGACAACCCGACTTCCCAGGCCCGGGCATCGGCAACCCCAAAATCCAGTCGTTGACCAACCCCTGATTCAATACTTTCCAACGCCGCATCAATTACAGCCCCTTCAACACAGCCGCCCGAAACAGACCCTTCGATCGCCATATCTGCGCGCACAATCATTACGCTGCCAGCTGGACGCGGCGACGATCCCCATGTCTGCATGACAAAAGCTAGCGCGACCTTATGACCGGCCGCGGCCCAATCGGCAGCGCGTTGGATCAACGCCGCATTGGTAACGCCGGAGTCATTATCGGTGGAGGGGTGCGGCTCGCTTTTTGTTAAATCGCTCATAGTTGCTCTTTTTCATAGTATGTATTGTTTCTTAGGCTGGTCGATTATAATAGGCCATCTGCTATTCCTAGCCTGCCAGCTAATCCAGTCTTTTTTAACGGCTCATTTTGAATATCATGCAATTGTTGCATCCATTGTGCCAGCGAACTATCGCGCCACCCCGATTTCAAATCTGAGGTGAGCAGCTCCGCCAACTGGGTAATCGAGTTTAGCGAATGCACCGGAACAAAGGAATCCACATGCGGGAGCATTTGTTGAATGCCGGTGCTACGCGGTTCAAACCCGTCAAAGCGAAGGAGCGGATTCAGCCAGATCAACTTGGCGCAGGATTTTTGCAACCTTTCCATCTGGGCAGCCAGCGCGCCATCGCTATCACGGTCCAAGCCATCGGTAATCAACAGAACAACGGCACCCTGCCCCAAAACGCGCCGTGACCATTCCTTGTTAAAAATACTAATCGCACTGGTTAGTCGCGTGCCACCCGACCAGTCCTGAACAAAAGTCGCAATGCTGGCAAGCGCGGCGTCAGGATCGCAGCCTTGCATCTGGCGCGTGATATTGGTCAGCCGCGTGCCAAACAAAAAACTGTGAACCCGCGCCCGGCGCTGGGTCAGTACATGAGTGAAGCGCAGCAATATTCGTGAATAATGTTCCATCGATCCAGAAATATCACAGATCACAATAACGGGACGCGGCTGGTGTTGGCGCGCCTCGGTGATGGGCAACGCTAGGCCGCCATGACGCGCCATCTGACGAAGTGTTCGCTTTAAGGATAACCGCCCGCCTGAATTTGTTCGGGAAAACCGGCGTGATGGGCGTGATGGGACCGGCAACACCAACCGATCGATGGCTCGCTCGGCTTCGGCAATTTCTGCCGCCGACATCATTTGAAAATCCATCGATTTTAGTTTTTCATCGTCCGAGCTGACAAGCGCTGCATCAATTTCGGCCGATTTCTCCTCATGGATATTTTCATCCTCACGGTCTTTTTGGGGCGGATCATCGGGCTGCATTGCCTCCTCAAGCCGCCGTAGGCTCCCCTCTTCATCCGGTTTTGGGGCCGCCTGACTACCCAGCGTTGGCAGCATCATCTCGCGCATTTTGCTGATTAAATCCGGGTTTCGCCAAAACAGCGCAAATGCCTGATCGAACACCAGCCGGTCTTCGGGGCGTTTGATCACGCAACTTGCCAGAGCATGATAGAATTCGCGTTGATCGCCGAGGTTGATTTCCGCCGCCGCATCAACGCAGTCCAACAAAGTTGCCGGACCAACGCGCATTCCCGTCCGACGAAGTAACCGCACAAAATGCGCAATATTTTCGGCAAGCTTTTCGCCGCGCAACGCCCCGTGTTGCCCCCGATCAAGGGGTAACCCAGATGGAAATATGTCAGATTCTGAGCGCGCTTCGGTCATTTGCGCTGATAGCCGGCAATTTCTGTCGCAACTTCGGACAGGATTCGCGCCGCCTCGCTGCCACGGATACGGGCAATGTCATCCTGATATTTCAGCAAAACGCCCATCGTCGAATCGGCCATTGTGGGATCAATGGCAACGCAATCAAGCTCGACCAGCGCCTGTGCCCAATCAATGGTCTCAGCAACACCAGGGGCCTTGAACAGATTGCTTTCGCGCAATTTATGAACAAACCGCACCACTTGAGCAGACAAATCCGCCCCGGCTTCGGGCGCTTTACGGTGCAAAATATCCAGTTCATCCGCCAGCGATGGATAATCAACCCAGTGATAAAAACAGCGCCGCTTTAGCGCGTCATGAATTTCCCGCGTGCGATTCGATGTTATGATCACAATCGGCGGCGTTTCGGCGGCAATAGTGCCAAATTCTGGAATTGTCATCTGCCAGTCGGACAGAATTTCAAGAAGATATGCCTCAAACGCTTCATCGGCGCGGTCCAGCTCGTCAATCAGCAAGATGGGCGCACCGCGATCATCGGGGCGAAGCGATTCTAGAAGCGGACGCTCAATCAGATTTTCGGCGGTAAATAGATCTGTGCTGTTCAGCTGGCCTTTCCCGGCACTTTGAATTTGCATCATCTGGTGGGCATAATTCCATTCATAAGCGGCGGCATTGATATCCAGCCCCTCATAGCATTGCAGCCTAATCAGACGGCGACCAAGCAAGTCCGCCAATGTCTTGGCAATTTCCGTTTTGCCAACACCTGCCTCACCTTCAAGGAAAAGAGGGCGTGATTTACGCAGCGCAAGAAACAGGCTGACCCCCAACCCTTCTGACAAAACATAATTCTTTGCTTCCATAGATTTAGCCAGCGCAGCAACTGAAGAAGGCACTGTTATTGGTTTGGGCGCTGGTTTGGATGTAGGAGTCATTGCCTATATTCTCTCTTTATCACGACTCTACACCAACTAACCTGCATCACCGTTATTTTTGAGCTATTTTCGTTAAATATTCAGATGGTTCGGTAGGGCATCGCGAATTTGGTTACCGGTGCTACTCTATTCCCCAGAGTATTTAGTCGGTAGCTAAATATAACTTGATGAATTTTATTCTGGTAATCGAGTTTTATTCACTAGGGTTGCTAGTGATATTCATCTGAAATCGCAATAAACGATGTTTCGCCACCTATCTTTGGGCGTTTCGTGTAACTATACATGATTACACTAATTCTAAATAACAAGACGGGCCTAAATAACAAGACGGGCCCGAATCACAAAGACTGTGGTCATGGGCGTGCATCAATAAAGCCAATTGCGAGAGAAACTTTGCGCATTCTACTGAGAGGAAAAGAACGATGATCGTAAATCTTATACTAAACGGCAAAGCCGTCAGTGCCGATGTATCTGATAATACGCTTCTGGTCAGCTTTATCCGCGAGACGATGAGCATGACCGGAACCCATGTTGGCTGTGATACCAGCCAATGCGGCGCTTGCGTTGTCCATGTAAATGGCGAATCAGTGAAATCTTGCACGATGTTGGCCGCGATGGCCGAAGGCACAAATGTGACCACAATCGAAGGTATTGCCGACGGAGACACAATGCACCCGATGCAACAGGCATTTCATGAAAATCACGGCCTACAATGCGGCTTTTGCACCCCCGGAATGGTGATGAGCGCGATTGAGCTGGTAGAGAAAAACCCCAGTCCAAGCGAGGGCGAAATTCGCGAAGGTCTTGAAGGTAATATCTGCCGCTGTACCGGATACCATAATATCGTGAAATCAGTGCAGGCAGCTGCACAAACAATGGGAGGCAAGTGATGCCAGACGGACAAAATCCAAATGTTATCGGGGCTTCTGTCAAGCGGAAGGAAGATTTCCGTTTCCTGACAGGACAAGGCCGCTATACCGAAGATATCAACTGCCCCGGTCAGACCTATGCCTATATTCTGCGGTCTAACGAGGCCCATGCAAAAATTTCTGTAGACACCAGCGAGGCCAGCAAGGCCGACGGCGTTGTTGCGATTTTCACCGGCGAAGATATGCAGGTTGGCTCACTTCCCTGTGGCTGGCAGGTTGACTCAACCGATGGCACGCCAATGCGAGAGCCGGAACATCCCCCGCTTGCCAAAGGCGTTGTCCGGCATGTTGGCGACCAGATTGCCGTTATTATCGCCGAGACTCTGCAACAAGCAAAAGATGCCGCCGAGAGCGTTTCGGTCATATATGACAGACTTCCGGCAGTTGTTGATATGCACGACTCGCTGACCAATAAAACGCTGGTCCACAGCGATCTGGACAGCAATGTTGTCTATGATTGGGATATTGGCGACCCGGCTGAAATTGACGCAATAATCGCCGGTGCCCATCACGTTACCGAGATGAATATCCGCAATAACCGCCTGATCCCAAACCCGATGGAAACGCGGTCTGCCATTGGTGATTATGACAGCGCACACGATAGCTATACGCTGTATACGACGTCACAGAATCCGCATGTGATCCGGCTTTTGATGGGTGCCTTTGTTCTGTCGATTCCAGAGCATAAGCTTCGTGTTATCGCCCCTGATGTTGGCGGCGGTTTTGGCTCAAAAATCTATCATTACGCCGAAGAGGCGATCGTCACATGGGCGTCGCAAAAAATCCGCCGTCCAGTGAAATGGACGTCCGAGCGCAGTGATGCGTTTCTATCGGACGCACATGGCCGTGACCATATTACTAAGACCAAGCTAGCCTTGGATGCTGATGGTAAATTTCTGGCACTCAAAGTTGAAACACTGGCCAATATGGGGGCTTATCTTTCGACCTTTGCGACCGCTGTTCCTACATATCTATATGCGACGTTGCTGGCTGGCGTTTATTCAACTCCGGCGATCCATTGCAATGTAACGGCGCTTTTCACCACCACGGTTCCGGTTGATGCCTATCGGGGCGCAGGCCGGCCAGAGGCCGCCTATCTTTTAGAGCGGATTGTTGACCGCGCTGCGCGTGAAATGGGGATAAGTCAGGTTGAAATCCGGCGCAAAAACTTCATCCCGTCGGATGCGTTTCCCTATCAGACGCCCGTCGCCCTTCAATATGATTCGGGCGATTATCAAGCCACGCTAGATTCGGCGCTGAAGATGGCCGATGTTGACGGGTTTGAGGCACGGCGCGCCAAAGCGGCAAAACGCGGTAAGCTTCGCGGCATTGGCTATTCGACCTATGTTGAGGCGTGTGGCATTGCTCCTTCAGCGGTTGTTGGCTCGCTGGGTGCGCGCGCCGGTTTGTTTGAATGTGCCGAGGTTCGCGTTCACCCCACGGGATCAGTGACCATTTTCACCGGATCGCACAGCCATGGTCAGGGTCATGAGACAACTTTTGCTCAACTGGTTGTCGAGACGCTGGGCATTGATATCGACCAGATCGAGATCAGCCATGGTGACACTGGCAAAATTCCGTTTGGAATGGGAACCTACGGGTCGCGCTCGCTGGCTGTTGGCGGTGAGGCGATTATCCGAGCTATGGACAAGGTTGTCGCCAAGGCAACTAAGATCGCAGCGCACATCATGGAAGCATCTGAGGCAGATATCGTGTTTGAGAATGGCAGCTTTACCGTTGCTGGAACTGACAAAACGATGGCATTTGGCGAAATTGCACTGGCAGCCTATGTGCCTCATAATTTTCCACATGATGAGCTGGAGCCGGGTCTGGATGAAAAGGCTTTCTATGACCCAACCAACTTTACCTATCCGGGCGGTGCCCATATCTGTGAGGTGGAAATCGACCCCGAAACCGGCGTTGTAGACGTGATCAATATGACCGCGGTTGACGATGTTGGCCGGGTGGTCAATCCGATGATTGTTGACGGCCAAATTCATGGCGGGCTTGCCCAAGGGATCGGCCAAGCACTCATGGAAAACTGTGTCTATGATGATAAGGGCCAGCTGGTTACCGGCTCATACATGGATTACACGATGCCGCGCGCCGATGACCTGCCGAATTTTCAGGTTGGTCAACAATCAACTTTATGTACTCACAACACGCTAGGCGTAAAAGGCTGTGGCGAGGTTGGTGCGATTGGCTCACCTCCGGCGGTGATTAATGCCGTTGTTGATGCGCTGTTCGAACTTGGGGTTGATGATATCGCCATGCCGGCAACAGCTGAAACCGTCTGGCGCGCCATCCAAGCCGCTAAAACCAAGTCCGCCAAATAGAGGAGGTAGAAATGTACCATACCAACTACACACGCGCATCAGGCACCGCCGACGCCGTGGATAAGATGGCAGCAGGAGGCCAGCTTTTGGCTGGTGGCATGACCCTGATCCCAACAATGAAACAGCGGCTAGCCAGCCCTGACACACTCATAGATCTGGCAGATTGCGGACTTTCCGGAATTGAAGATACTGGCAGTGCTATTAAGATTGGCGCGATGACACGCCATGTCGAAGTGGCCGAGTCTGGCATCGTTCAAAAAGCAATCCCTGCCCTTGCTGCCCTTGCTGACGGCATTGGTGACCGTCAGGTTCGCAACCGCGGCACCATCGGCGGGTCGGTAGCGAATAATGATCCGTCGGCGTGCTATCCATCAGCCGTTCTGGGCCTTGGCGGCACCGTTCATACCAACCAGCGTGATATTGCCGCCTCCGATTTCTTCGTCGGAATGTTTGAAACCGCGCTGGATGAAGGGGAAATGATCACCGCAGTCAGCTTTCCCAAAACATCGAAAGCTGCCTATATCAAATTCTCCAACCCCGCTTCGCGTTATGCCATGGTTGGCGTTTTTGTTGCCAAAACCAGCGATGGCGTTCGCGTCGCAGTTACCGGCGCTGGAGGGGACGGGGTTTTCCGTCATGATGGTCTAGAAGCCGCGCTGAATAATAGTTTTAGCCCCGAGGCGCTTGACGGGGTTGCAATCGCCGATGACGATCTGATTAGCGATATTCATGCCTCATCTGACTATCGTGCGCATCTAATCCGGGAAATGGCAAAACGCGCCGTTGCGGCTTGCTGACTGAAAAACGCTTCCGAAGACATGTTCGGCGAGGGCATTTCAAATAATGACTTTTAAATAAAAGGGGCGGGGAAAATACCCCGCCTTTTTCAGTGTCGGTAAGCGTTTAATTGGATAACATAAGCCAGCGCAAAACACCCATAATACCAAAGCTCAACCTAAGCTTAAGCCAGAGCATGCTTAAACTATTGCTTTTGGTCTTTTTTGTCGCCATATAAACTGGAAATGGGCGGGTCTTTATTTGTCTCGCACCACTCTTTTCGACTTTAGAACCGGCAAGCCCTAACATCAGGGGCTCAAAGAGGTACGGCGATGACGCCCTACGATAATGGTAATGGAAATGCCAAGCCGACCACGGCCGGCAAAAAAGCCGATGCGCTAGCCGATAAAGTGGCGGGCAATGGTCATGCCGCGCAACCACGCCCGACCCGGATTGAGGCTGAGGCCGCCGTCGATGTGCTGCTGCGCTGGATTGGCGAGAATCCGGGGCGCGAAGGTTTGATTGGAACGCCGGGACGCGTCGTCCGCGCATGGGAAGAATTCTGCTCGGGCTATCATGATGATCCAGCATCCATTCTGAGCAGCACCTTTGAAGAGGTGGAAGGCTATGATGATATGGTGATGCTTCGCGAGATTCGTATGGAAAGCCATTGCGAGCATCACATGGTCCCTATTCTGGGCGTTGCGCATATTGCCTATTTGCCGGATCGCCGCGTTGTGGGCATTTCCAAGTTGGCGCGGGTTCTTGATAGTTTTTCCCGCCGCCTACAAACCCAAGAAACTTTGACCGCACAGGTAGCTGACTGCATCCAGAATGAGCTGCAGCCGCGCGGTGTTGCGGTGATGGTCGACGCGCAACATCAATGCATGACAACGCGCGGTGTTCGCAAACCTGACGTATCGATGGTGACCTCACGCTTTACCGGTGTTTTTGAGAGCGATCCTGATCTTCGCGCACGCTTTTTCAGTCAGGTCCAAACCCGCTGATACTAAATGGGCATCAACCTAATCTAACCCGCTCAAATTAGGCACGGCGCTTCAGAGAGAAAAACGCGAAAATCCTGTGACTGCCCGGTTAGATGGGATATGGTTCATAAGAGTAGGTGCTGATGCGGATGTCCGAGAAATGAATCTCTCGCCGGTCTTAAATATTCTTGGTTTGCTGACGACGATTCTCGCCGCGGCCATGCTAATTCCGATGTGTTTCGATATCTATTTCGGATCGCCCGATTGGCAGGTCTTTGCCCTATCTTCATTGCTGACAGCGTTTGTTGGAATTTCCGTCTGGCTGGCAACATCACAGCGCGGCGGCTTTGATCTGGGATTGCGTCAGGCGTTTTTGTTGACCAACGGATCATGGATCCTGATCGGGTTGTTTGGCGCACTGCCTTTCATGTTCAGCGAATTGCAGCTCAGCTTAACCGACGCGGTTTTTGAATCTGTTTCCGGCATCACCACAACCGGATCCACGGTTTTGCAACGAATCGAAGAGGCATCACCTGGCATCCTGATCTGGCGCGCGCTTTTGCAATGGCTGGGCGGCGTCGGCATTATCGTTATGGCAATGGCCGTTTTGCCGATGTTGTCAGTTGGCGGAATGCAGCTTTTCCGGACTGAATCTTATGACAGCGCTGATAAGGTGGTGCCGCGCGCGGCGCAACTGGCTGGTGGTATCGGGCTAGTTTACGCCTGCCTCACGGGATTGTGGGCGATTATGCTATCTAGCGCCGGGATGAGCACGTTTGATGCCATCGCCCATGCTATGACCACCATTGCAACCGGCGGCTATTCAACCAAAACTGCATCTATTGCTGCCTTTGATTCGGTTGCAATCGAATGGATTATCATTTTCGGGATGATCGTCGGCAGCCTGCCCTTTGCGCATTATCTAGCGATGGTGCGTGGCGGCTGGAGACCGCTATTGCAGGATCCGCAGGTCCGCTGGTTTTTGGTCCTGCTTGGCGCGGTGATCGCATTCCTGATTTGGAACCTCAGCAACAATGGAATGCCGCTGGCGGTCGCCGTCCGGCAGGCCAGTTTCAACGCTGTCTCGATCATGACCGGCACCGGCTATGGCAGTGCCAATTTTTCAGCTTGGGGCGGATTTGCATCAACCCTGCTCTTGATCAGCATGTTTGTAGGAGGATGCGGAGGATCAACGACCTGCGGCATCAAAATGTTCCGCCTGCAAGTTCTGGCAACAACGGCGGGGGTTCAAATTGGCCGACTGCTGCGCCCGCACGCGGTAATTCTGGCCTATTATAACCGCCGTCCGGTATCGAACGAAGTCATGGATTCGGTGATGGGGTTTTTCTACCTCTACATCGTCTGTTTTGTTCTTCTTGCCATTCTGCTTGGTGCGCTGGGGCTGGATTTTATAACCGCGCTTTCCGGCGCCGCAACATCGATCAGCAATGTCGGCCCCGGCCTTGGAAATTTGATTGGTGCAGAGGGTAATTTTGCCTCGCTGCCCAATGCCGCTAAATGGGCTATGGCCTTTGGCATGCTGCTCGGGCGGCTAGAGCTTTTCACTGTCCTGGTAATGTTGAGCCCTGGATTCTGGCGACGCTAACACCCCTAGGGTAGAATAATCCCTAAGGTAGAATGATGTTATCTAGTTTTTTGAGCTCGGCGCGTGCCTGTGCATCCAGCCCAACAAGGGCTGCCAAGAGACTGTCATTTACCGCGCGTTGAAGATCGTTCGCTGATGATGATTCAGGAATTGTTCTCGAATGTGACGAGGACAGCTTAACCATCGCCTGCGCTCCCCCAACGGGCTGAAGCCACATCAATCTTGCCTCAAATTCAACCCGGATACGGCTATCCTGCTGGTCAGTTAGCGCATTTTTCAGACCGGCTTTGCGCGGCAGATCAACCAATGTCACCGCGGCACGCTGAATATCGAGAGTAATGTCGCCGCTGCCACCGGCGGGGGTCAGCACCTTGGACGCCCATTGGGCAATAAAATTGCTTGGATAAGGCATTTGGCGATGCCCGATATAGGGCGCTTTCATCGGCATCTGCCAGTTTTCAATGATTACAAGTTGGCGTGCATTCAGGGTCATGGATTGATATATCGAGGCATCAACCGTGACTGGTTTTGGCGCCTCAGATGTCGTTTCGCAAGCACCAAGCATCAGCACGCCAAATAGGGGAGCTAAAAACCGTATTCCCAACAACTGGCGTCGCACAAGACCCAGCACTTGGCGTCGCATAAGACCCAGCACTTGGCGTCGCATAAGAAAGGACCTCCGCATAAGAAAAATCCTCCGCATAAGAAGGGTCCACCGTTTAAGAAGGGTCAGAATATGCATGAATCGGCTCGCTTATATGAAAATGTATTAGATATCCAAGCCTAATAATGGTGACAGAAGGCGGCATTAATGTGGCACGCCTCAATGGGTAGGCCAACAAATTAGGACATGATAGGTTCAGGTCAAGTTTGAATATATGTTTTAAAGACTGGAACTGTGACTGGACGGTGTGATTGAGCGCATAGTCTTACAGAACTCGCATGTGACCTCAATCATCCCTGAATCGGCAATCAAATCGGCAACCTGCTCGCCAGGCATTCGTTCCAGCACGGCTTCGACCTTTTCCGGACTGCACCGGCACTGATCAATCACTGGCGTTGTTGGTGCCACATGCGGTTGCAACGAATTGAACAGGCGGAATACCAGCGTTTCCGGGGCTAGATCAGGGTCAACCAGTTCATCGCGTTTAACCGATTTCAACAGTGTCTGCGCAGTGTGCCAGACATCATCCGCCTCCGCCCCCGATGTTAATGCGTCTTTGACATTGGAATTTTGTGTGCCGCCATCAACCGCGATGCGCTGCAGCATCAACGCGCTGGCTGTCCATTGCCCATCAATCAGTCCGGCAGCGGCGATGATCGCGCTATCCACCTGCTCAGAATTTGCAAACCACGCCATGGCAGCGTCGCTCAATGTGTCACCGGCAAGCTCAACGATACCCTGATAGCGGCCATTCTCGGTCCCCTGATCAACGGTAAAGGCCGCATAACCTTTGCCAAGAAGATCGGGAACACTGGCCGGCATTTGTCCCACAACATCATCTGCAACCGGGCTTTCCGCTGTATCATCAAACGCGGTATAGCCGCGCATCGCACCCGTTGAAGTCATATCGGCAAATAGCGTTTTGACATAGCCATCGCCCTTTGCCTGAAGCGTGAATACACCGTCAAATTTCATAAAAGTCGACAAGCAGGCCGCAATTGCCAGCGCCTCAGCCTGCAAGCTGGCCACCGCATACGGATAGCCATGACGCCCAAGAATACCCGTAACCGGCAAGCCAACCGACGCAAGCCGCCCCCGAACCAACGGCGCGGCCCCCCTTTCACCAACAAGATAGAATGGCAAAATCTGGTCGCCGGAAATAGCCATCAAAACCTCCTAAATCGCAAAACATCCCCAAAATTACGAACCAATAACGGAGGTCAAAAAGAGGATTTAAAAATGGGTGTCAAAGAATATGACCAAAAAAATTCAGACGAAGAACGAAGTCAAAAAATATAGGCCAAAAATTAGGGTTTGGGCCCGTTAAATCAGTTTCCCGACACACACCACGCCATGATGGCCTTTTGGGCATGCAACCTGTTTTCAGCTTCATCAAACACCGCTGATTGCGGGCCATCAATGACACCGGCGGTAACTTCCATTCCCCGCAGAGCTGGCAGACAATGCATGAAAATTGCATCAGCGGCGGCAACCTGCATCAAATCTTCATTTACCTGAAAGGATTGAAAATCCTGTAGGCGCGTGCCTTCTTCATCACCCATCGATACCCACACATCAGTCACGATGGTCTGGCTGTCAGCCACAGCTTCGCGGACATTATCATACAGGATGATGTTAGCGCCCTCGCCGCGGGCCCATGCCAGAGTTTCGGCGGACGGAGCATAGGCATCGGGACAGGCAATGCGGAGCTGAAAGCCAAAACGCGCCGCCGCCTCAATCCAGCTTTTAGTCACATTATTGCCATCACCAACCCAGGTTACAATCTGGTCCTGTAAACTGCCGTGCCGTTCAATCATCGTCAACAAATCGGCCATAATCTGGCAAGGGTGAGAGCGCTCGGTCAGCGCATTCACAACCGGCACCGTCGCATATTCGGCAAGCGTCGTTAGCATATCATGGCTGAAACAACGGATCGTGATAAGATCAACATAGCCCGACAGAACGCGCGCGGTATCTTCAATGGTTTCACCGCGGCCAAGCTGCATATCATTTGCCGAAAGCATCAGGGGGGTGCCACCAAGCTGGGTGACACCAACCTCAAAAGACACTCGGGTACGCGTTGACGGTTTTTCAAAAATCATCGCAACAGTTTTTCCAGCAAGCGGGCCGGGCATACCCGTCGATTGACCAACACTTGCAGAGGCTTTTGCAGATGTCAGGCCACGTTTCATTGCCGCCGCTTCATCCAGCATTGCCTGCAAAGTTTGCGTATCAAAATCACGGATATCGAGAAAATGTCTCATAATTTCATCCCTAGGCCACCTCGTCGCTAAGCCTTTATTCGGCTGCCAGTCCTTTTTCGAAAATCTGCACCGCCAATACAATCTCATCATCACTGACGGTCAGCGGCGGCAAGAACCGGACGGTGTTCTCCCCTGCAGGTACAGTTAAAAGCCTTGCCTCGCGAAGTGCTGCGACCAGCGCGCCCGCATCAACGGTATTATTGAGTTGAACGCCGCGCAAAAATCCTCGCCCCCGAATTTCAATAATCTTATCCGGATGACGGTCGGCAACAGCAGCCAGTAGGTCAGTCAACATATCCGCCCGGCGGCGAACATCTTTAAGAAAACCAGAAGCAGAGACTTCCGTCAGAATAGTTTCTGCAACCGCCATCGCCAGCGGATTTCCGGCAAAGGTGGAGCCGTGCGTTCCCGGCGTCATAGCATTGCCGACCTTGGTACTGGCAATCACTGCCCCTACGGGAAAACCGCCGCCAAGCCCCTTAGCCAGCGCAATAATATCAGGGCTAATTTCCGATGTCTCATAGGCAAACATCGTTCCTGTCCGCCCGATGCCCGTCTGCACTTCATCGGCAATAACCAGAGCACCAAACTCATCCGCCGCTGCCCGCACACCACGAAGATAATCATCATGGGCATTACGCGCCCCGCCCTCACCTTGAACCGGTTCAATCATCACCGCTGCAACATGGGGACCCATCGCCGCACGCAACGCATTTAGATTGCCAAACGACACATGCTCAAACCCGGCAGGCATCGGGCCAAAACCGGTCCGGTTCGCTTCTTTGTCAGTCGCGGCAAGCATACCAAGCGTCCGCCCATGAAAAGATCCGGTAGCGCATAAAATCGTCATTCTGTCGGGCTGTCCGCTTTCATGCGCCGCGCGGCGGGCAATTTTGACCGCGGCCTCATTCGCCTCCGCGCCCGAATTACAAAAATAAACCTGATCCAGACCGGACAGCTCGGCCAGCTTTGCTGCAACGCGCTCCTGGCCTGGAATCCGGTACAGGTTCGATGTATGCCACAAAAGTTCAGCCTGCGACTTTAACGCCGCAACCAGCGCCGGATGCGAATGCCCCAAAGTGTTAACCGCAATACCACTGCCAAAATCGAGATAGCGCGTGCCATCGTCAGTGATTAACCAGCTGCCATCTCCTCGCACAAAGGCCAAATCCGCACGGCCATATGTTTTCATAACTGCTGAAACATTGGGGGGGTCGGTCGGGGTTGGTGCCTGGCTGGTCATCATCTTTCCAACTTATAATAGTTGATCGGGGGGTAATAGTTGATCGGGGGTAATAGCTGATCGGGAGTAATGGTTAATCGGAAGCTGCATAGTGGGCCGTCTAAGAACTCATATGTCCAAAAATTTAGGAGTTCCAAAAATCAAACCACCAGACCGCCAAATAAGCGCGCCGGTGGTTACATGAAATTGTCAATCGAGGCGGTAAATTTCGACATTTCAAGTGTTTTTGTCAAGGAGTTTGCTAGATTTCCAGCACAGCTAATCTTGAATGAAATGCTTGGCGAGGCGAAGGCTTTGCGATTGATAGTTTGATGTTGACCCTGCCGCTCCATAAAGTGCGTCCGGAATGGCAGCCATGGGCTCATAAACCAGACGGCAAACGGTTTGGCCTTCCTCGATTAAGAATGGCACATCATGCGAGCGCACCTCAAGAACGGCGCGGGTACGGCCCGCCCCCAGCTCCTCCATCCCAAAGCCCGGATCAAAAAACCCAGCATAATGCGCTCGAAACTCACCAACACGCGTATCATAAGCCCGCATTTCGGCAGCATGGTCGGGAGGAACGGTAACAAATTCACGGCTGGCCAGAATGTAAAATTCATCGGGGTTCAAAACGAGTCCGCCGGCGACCAGATCAGCCGTCGTCACCTGTTCCCAATAGGCATTCACCTCACAACTGGCCGGGGCACTTATATCAACAAGTCCAGCATGTTTGCGTGCGCGCCACCCAATAATACTGCTCCCCGGATCGGGGGTCAAATTAACGCTGAGCGCCACACCGTCGCGAATGTTCGGCGCATCACCATCACCGCCACGAACAAGACCGACCTCGCGTTGTAACACCTTCATCGCAGCGTCAGACATTTGTATCGGCCCCCGCCTAAAACGCAACTGCGACAGACATGATCCCGGATGAACAAGGACCGAGAAGGTACGCGGAGAAATTTCGGCATATAGAGGGCCGTTATACCCGGCAGCAACAGATTCAAATTCGGTTGAGCCATCAGTTATAAGGCGGGTGAAAACATCAAGTCGACCAGTGGAACTTTTCGGATTTGCCATCGCCGATAAATCGTCTGGGAGGCGCAGGCTCTCCTGAAGTTCAACAATGTAGACGCAGCCGCGTTCCAGCACTGCCCCCCCCTTAAGGTCGATCGTATGCATGGCAAATTTATCGAGCTTGTCACCAACATTGGTTCCCGCACCGGGCAAAAAGGATGAGCGCACCCGCCACCCTCTCACACCAAGACGAAGATCAATACTGGCGGGCTGCATCTGAATGTCGCGCAACGGCTCATCCGCCACAATCTGCCCGGCAGCCAGCGCTGCACGGATTTGCTGAACTGGCAGAATTCCGTCAGCATCAGTCAGATTTTTACTCCTATTTCCACTCATAGCCATGACCTCAATCTGCCCCCTTACCTTTGCCAGACTTAACTTTATCTGACCTAGCTTTTTAGGCGATACCCTGACGCAAGAACACGATAACACAGCAATCCCAGAACAATATTCACCGCCGTAAGGACTATAAGACCAGTCATTATCGGGCGATCACCCACGCCGATCAATCCTGACCGAAACCCATCAATCGCATAAAACACAGGGTTTAGTGTCGCAATCGTATCAAAGGGTGCCGGCAGTCTTTCAACCGAATAAAATGTTCCCGACAGAAACGCCAGCGGCTGAATTATGAAATTCGTGATGGCGGACATTTCATCAAATTTATTGGCCCAAACTCCCGCCAAAATTCCTGCCAGAGACATAAAAAGTGACCCCAGCACAAGAAAAGTAATAAGGGTTAGAAATGCGCTCAAGGGCTGCTCAGGAATGCCAAGGTCAGCAAACGGGCCAAGCACGACCAGCGCCGCCAGCCCGACAGCAATCCCGCGCGACACGCCGCCAGCAGCCAAACCGAACAGCAATTCGCCCGGCCCTAGCGGCGGCATCAGCAGGTCAATAATATTACCCTGAACTTTTGATACCACCAGCGATGATGATGAATTTGCAAAAGCGTTCTGCAACACCGCCATCATCACCAGACCCGGCACCAGAAATTTAACAAAATTAACATCACCAGCCAAGCTTCCGGACAACTGCGTGCGCTCCCCAATAGCAACGGCAAACACCATCAGAAACAACAGCGACGTAATCACCGGTGCGCCAACAGTCTGCATCCCGATTTTGGCAAAGCGGTGGACCTCGCGCACATAAAGCGTCCAAAGCCCGACCCAATTCACCCGCCCGATCTGAACCGGCCTTACTGGGTAATCCGGCGGAAGGGGCGATGCCACTGATGAAGGTTTACGTGAATTCATGGCACGGAAGATAAAGCGGCAGAAGGCAAAGCGCAATGACTACGATATGATAGACCTTCGTTAGAGACATTGGGGCCTATAATGAAAATGGTAGTATCATCGGGTTGTGGTCTCATCGGGCAACTGCTGGTATGGTGATTACAACATTCACCCGAACCATCCGGTATTTCAGCTAGGCATTTACATTGCGGGAAGGCGATAGCAGGCAATGGCAAAAACCCGCACTCCTGCCGAACGGCGGCTGATGAACAAAGCGGTGCATTATCTTGGCCGATACACCGCCTCTCAATCCCGGCTTCGTGAGGTTTTGGGGCGCTTTGCCGTCCGCAAACTTGCCGAGCATGACCCCGAAACAGTAAAGCAGGCAATGGATCAGGTGGTTGCTGACTGTGTTCGCCTCGGCTATGTCGATGATGCGGCATATGCGATGGTGCAGGCACGATCCAAGCGGCGCAGCGGGCGCTCGGCAATGGCGATACGGCGTAGCCTACAGATGCATTCGATTGATCCTGAACTGATCGATTCAGCCCTAATCAGTGCAGATGAAGATTTGGAAGATGGCGATATGGCCGCGGCCTTGCGGTATGCGGCACGGCGGAGATTAGGCCCCTATTTCAAAAATGAGCTGGATGAGGGTGCTATCCGACGCCAGCTTGGATCTTTCGCGCGTGCCGGATTTTCGCTGGCAATTGCGCGCCAGATTATGGCCCTGAACGGCCCTGATGCGGCCGACGAAATGGCAAACACCTTGCGCCGGTAAGAGGTCCGGTCGGTCTGCCCCTGAAGATTCTGAAAATTTTGCTGATCAAGACTGGAAACAGGATTGGCCGGGTCTTGGCTCTTGCTGAATCCAGCGTCATCAGACTAACATAAGGGCAGTTGTTAATGGCTAATCGTATTCATCCATGGTTACACGGCATTGATAAACGATGGCACCGGTTTGGAGGAAAACCGAATGAGTCAGGATAAGATGTTCCCGCCCAGCGCCAACACCGCGGCGAACGCGCTGATTGATGATGATGGTTATCAATCCATGTTTGCAGAATCAATTGCCGACCCGGATGCTTTTTGGGCCCAGCATGGCAAACGCATCGATTGGATCAAACCCTATCAGCAGATCAGCGACGTATCCTACGACGCCAGCGATCTTCACATTAGCTGGTATGGTGATGGTACGCTGAATGCCGCCGCCAATTGTCTTGACCGACATCTGGAGACGCGCGGGGATCAGACTGCCATCATCTGGGAGGGCGACGATCCGAATGACCATAAAACCATCACCTACCGCGAATTACATGAACAAGTTTGTAAATTTGCCAATGTACTGAAAGCTGAAGGGGCGAGCAAAGGCGACCGGATCACCATATATATGCCAATGATCCCGGAAGCCGCTGTGGCGATGCTGGCTTGCGCGCGCATAGGCGCAGTGCATTCGGTGGTGTTCGGCGGATTTTCGCCCGACGCGCTTGCTGGCAGGATCAGGGATTGTGATTCCAACATGGTCATCACATCTGATGAAGGCGTTCGCGGCGGTAGGCCAATTCCGTTAAAGGCCAACACCGACGCGGCGCTGGACTCATGTCCGGACTGCAACAAGGTTCTGGTGGTGCAGAGGACCGGCGGCAATATCAACTGGGTTGATGGCCGTGACGTCTGGTACCATGAAGCGATGGACGCGGCATCAGCCGATTGCCCGGCTGAAGAAATGAACGCCGAAGATCCGATGTTCATCCTCTATACATCCGGATCAACCGGCAAACCAAAGGGGGTTCTTCACACTACCGGCGGCTATATGGTCTATGCCTCGATGACGCATCAGTATGTTTTTGATTATAAGGATGGCGACGTTTATTGGTGTACAGCGGATGTGGGCTGGGTGACGGGTCACAGCTATATCGTTTACGGACCACTGGCCAATGGTGCCGTAACCCTTATGTTTGAAGGTGTTCCAACCTATCCCGACAGTCGGCGATTCTGGCAGGTTGTGGAAAAGCACAAGGTGAATATTTTCTACACCGCGCCAACCGCCATTCGCGCCCTGATGCGCGAGGGCGACGGACCGGTGCAGCAAACTGACCGCTCTTCGCTCCGCCTACTTGGCAGCGTCGGAGAACCGATTAATCCTGAAGCTTGGATGTGGTATCATGATGTTGTTGGCGAAGGCCGCTGTCCAATCGTAGATACATGGTGGCAAACAGAAACTGGCGGGATCATGATCACCCCGCTTCCAGGGGCAACCGCTACCAAGCCCGGCTCGGCAACACGGCCGTTTTTTGGAGTGCAACCAGTGCTGGTTGATGGCGAGAACAATATTCTGGAAGGTGCTGCTGACGGCAATCTGTGTATTAACCAGTCATGGCCCGGACAAATGCGTTCGGTATATGGCGATCATCAGCGATTTTTCGATACCTATTTTGCCACCTTCCCCGGACGCTATTTTTCTGGCGATG
The DNA here is from genome assembly GCA_938082345.1 of uncultured Alphaproteobacteria bacterium. Taxonomy (GTDB): domain Bacteria; phylum Pseudomonadota; class Alphaproteobacteria; order Puniceispirillales; family Puniceispirillaceae; genus UBA8309. Next base: position 2,477 of record CALLKZ010000100.1, on the reverse strand, counting down.
GCGCGCGCCGTGACGCCGATGGCTATTACTGGATTACCGGACGTGTCGATGATGTGCTGAACGTATCGGGCCACCGAATGGGGACGGCCGAGGTTGAATCTGCCCTTGTTGCCCACCCGCAAGTTGCCGAATCCGCCGTGGTCGGATATCCGCATGATATCAAGGGCCAGGGCATCTACGCCTATGTCACCTTGATTGAAGGGTGTGAGCCAACTGATGCACTGGCTGCGGAATTACGGCAATGGACGCGCAAACAGATTGGTCCGATTGCAACGCCTGACCTTTTGCAATGGGCGCCGCAATTGCCAAAAACGCGATCCGGAAAAATCATGCGGCGAATCCTGCGCAAGATTGCCGCCAATGATTATGCCGATCTTGGCGATACATCAACATTGACCGACCCGGCTGTGGTAAGCGATCTAGTTGATAACCGCCAGAATACGTAGCCAAGAGTTCCCCCCAATTAAGGGGCGGGGAAATAATTGAAGAATTTTTGCGGCCTAGTCGATTTGCAATTCAATTGCGCGGCAAACGGCATGTACACGGTTACGGGCACCAAGCTTACCGCGTAGGCTTTTGATGTGATATTTCACTGTCACTTCGCTAAGCACCAGCATTTCAGCCATTTCTTTATTGCTTAATCCGGCACGAAGCCCGGCCAGAACATCACTTTCCCGCCCTGTTAGTCGAAAATTATTGCCAGAGTCCGACAGAACTCGGTCCGCAAAACTAGAGGTATTCATCCCCATATTGGTGGGAAAGTAAATCTCGCCAGCACCAATCAATCTTAACACACCAACGAGTGCATCTACACTCATATGATAAGGCAGAAAACCAATGCCACCAGCTTTGATAATTTCCCGGTCCGCGCCTCTGGCAAGTTTAACACCCGTTGCCGCTATATGGACATCATGGTGACATTTTTCCTTGAAATCCCGCAATGAATGAATCCCGTTGATATCCTGCATTTCGAGATCAAACACCACAACATCGAGGGATTCACACTCATTGGCGATCTTCAAACTTTCAGTGAAGCTTGCCGCAGTTATGATGTTCATTTCACGATCCGCAACCGCCAGATGCTGACCAGCGAAAGCACGGCTGAGACTGTTTGCATAAGCAAGAAGGATATCCATGTTTGCAGTCCATCTTTTTGGTAAAGAGTGAATAATTACTCAACTCTAGAATGATTTTGGACTGACCGCCTTATGTTTATTGTTAATAATTCAACCTATTAGCGTGTTAGACTATTAGATTCAGTCTCCGCCAATGGTCATTTCTAAATTCACACTGGCGGTTATGGCCGATCTGTCATGAAGCGGATCAGCGGATGAAACTTTTTTATCCGTGATAGAAAATACAATCTTTGGTTTATACTTCCTATCCGGTGTAAAGCTGATGTCAGCTTGAGTTCTGCGGGTTTGGACGAGATGCGGCCTAACAAGATAAATCAGGCTAGTGTTAAAGCGTTCTCTGACATAATCGCGGCGCAAACGAACCTTCGTCTTATCCCATGCCATCTGCATTGCGATGCCAAGTGACCATTCGCGGGAGCTAGGGGCAACGGTCGCTGGCACAGTATTTCGGGTCTTGCGTGCCAGGGTAATCCAGCTGCTGAAGTCTGGATTTGCTGAGAATCCTAAACTATAGCCGCTCGACTGGTGACGCTGTCTGCCATTTCGTGAAACCACGTCAAGCCGTCCAAGTTTGAAGGATGAGACAAATTGGTGATTATGCTGCCACGACCATAGCGCGCCGTATTGTCGATGGCTCTGGGAACTAGCCGACATATCTTTACCCCGATGAAAGCTGCTCAAGCCTTGCTCGCCGGTTAGGTGAAGCCGGTATTTGGCACCTATCCGGCGTATAGCTGCCAAGCGCAACGACGCCCCAAACCCGGTAAATCCACTGCGCGATGGTTGGCGGCGAAATATCATCGTAACAACATCAAATGACCAGTTCCCTCCTGTCCGATGCAACTGGTTCAACTTCACATACGTCCATATATCGATGCCGCTATCGCGAACAACCGGCAAATGAAATAAGGCCTTTGGATTACAAAGACCGGGCAGTTGCAGACACTGTAAATATAGCTGTGAGCCAATTTCAGCTTTAATGCCGGCCACCCGTGATCTATCCAGTAAGGATGGCCGATAGCCCATAATTGCGCCAATCGTGACACTGCGACGCCACGGGCCATCGCACTCCGCCCGAAGCCTATCGCGGCGCCGGAGCATTTGCGGATCATCGGTCAAATCGGCAATGGTTATTTCTTTTTCTGTAGCGATGCTATCTTTTATTGCTTGAATTTCATCTTCAGTAAAGGTAAAAGTTGCGTATAAGTTTTCCTTGGCAGGTCTTTTAAAAAATATTTCCGAAGATTTATCCCAAACAACATAATTATCCCCCAAAATACTTATGAGCTGCGTCATAGCAATTGGATCTGTAGCAGAGAACATACTTCCACCAAAAATAGA
>CALLKZ010000099.1:0-9346 GCA_938082345.1 uncultured Alphaproteobacteria bacterium | reverse complement strand
CACTGAAAACCCACCATCAAACGGATTGGTAAGCAGAACAATTCCAAGCATCCCGACGATAACGGCAGTCCACCGATAGCGCCCGATTAACTCACCAAGAAGCATTGGCGAGAGAACCGTCACGAAAATCACCGAACTCTGACCAAGCGCGGTTGCCTGACCCAACGGCAACAACCGCACCGAAGTAAACCAGCAAGCCATCGCAAAACAGCCAATAATTATGCGAACAGCCAGCGTGCCCTTTTGGTTGATTTGCAGAAAATGACGCCCCCTAAAGGCAAACCCCAGAATAACCAGAAGCGGAACCGAAAAAATAAACCGATACATCAGCACCGCCAAAAGGGAGAGATCATCACCAATCATCTTGACGATCAGACCGGTGCCAACCCCGCAGCAAGCCGCCAAAAGCGTTAAGAAAATACCAATAGTGGATCGGGAAAAAAGCAACTCGGTCTCTCGCAAAAATTAAGCCCGCCGGATATTAATCCCTAGCCATGGCCGGTAAGAGAGTACGAGCAGATGAAGTATTTTGCATACTAATTTCTGAAACCAGATGAAATGTCGTTTGCATATCTGCGCTTCAGAATAGGTGGCAGCAAAAAACAGAATATGCTAAAAAACTAAATCCAAATCGCATATTTCGTTTCATCGGCCGTAACGCTAGGAGTTCATTCATGTTGAAATCCACTCCCGACCATAATCCTGAATTGAAATTAGGGGCAAAGTTCGGATCAACCGTAAGTGCCGCACTTATTACGGCCGCGATTTTGATTGGGACAGGTCTGCCAGCACTTGCCGGAGTGATCGAAGACCGCAAGGCAAATTTTAAGGCCAACAACGGCCATATGCGGGCAATTGGCGGCGCAATTGGTAGCGGTGATTTTGACCTGATCAAATCCAGAGCGGGTAAGATTGCCGAATGGGCCGCGGTCATGCCCGACTATTTTCCCGAAGGAAGTCTGGGCAGTGACAGCAGTGCCAAGCCTGAAATCTGGGAGGCCTTTGACGAGTTCAAAGCCGCAGCCCAAGATAATCACGACGCCGCAATGGCAGTGATTGCTGCAGCCGAAGCCAAAAACGGGGACGATGTGGGCGCCGCGCTGCAAGCCCTTGGCGCAAGTTGCAAAGCATGTCACCAGAAGTTCAAAGGCTGGTAGTGATCATGGACAAGATAATTGGATACCCCCCCCTGCAGGATAGTCTGGTTTCGGGATAATCTCGTTGCTGTCTGGCTTTGAGACTACCAAGCGGGACGCAGCAAGGGGATACTATGCGTGGCAAGTTGAAACGCCGCCATCAGGCAAATGCCAAAGACTAGGCGGGCTGTGCTGATACCGCCATCCTTGCCAATAATTTTATCCGGCGCATCGGTTGCCCGTCCGGTAACCATCGCTTTGGTCAGATTGATCTTCTTGCGGAATTTATAATACAGAATCGCCGCCAGATGCAGCACAATAAGAACAATCAAAATCGGCTTGGCGTTGTGATGAAGGGTGCTGATAAATTTAGTCGATTGCGGCACCAAATGCGCCAACGGTCCATCGAACAGAATACCGTCATTCGAGAACATTCCCGAACTGGACATGAACGCCGCAATCGCCAGTAGCGCCAGCACCGACAGCGCGGCAATCGGGCTATGTCCGGCAGAGCGAACCTGACCCCCATCATCGTCATTCTTGGCAGCGCGCAACCAGCGCAAAAGTGCTAGCGGCGAGACGATAAAATTCAAAAAACGCGCATAATAACCGCCAGAAAAGCCCCAGATAATCCTAAAACCCATCAGCCCCAAGACGGTCAGACCTGCGCGCTCATGCAAATCCATCCGATTATTTTCTACAGCGATAATTGCCCCAATCACCGCCAGAACCAGCCCCCAATGAAACATTCGCAAAGGCAAGTCCCAGACCAGCAATCCGGGCTGCTTATCTTTTTGATCCTGCATCATTTTCTCCAGAAAATTCAGATGGTTGAAGGGCATGGTAGTGACGATGAGCACCCAAGTTCCATCATATCATTTCGATGCGTTAATTTGTAGTTAAAACTAGATAGCTTATTAGAGAAATCAAAACCCATACAAGTCGATTTTGTAAATTTTCTTTACCCTGCTATCGTTCCCCTATGACCTCATCATCCATCTCTCCTTCATCCATCTCCCCTTCATCCGTAACGATGATGCAGCATAAATTATTCATCGATGCTGGAAACGGCGACGGCGGCGCGCTGGACGCCTTGGGCGCACTGGATGAAGATATCGCACGGGCAATCAAAACCTATGGCCCTCCCCCCGACAGATCGCTGCCTGCAAGCTATGACACACTGGCGCGGGCCATTGTTGGTCAGCAAGTATCACGTGCTTCGGCCAGCGCCATCTGGGGCAAAATGGAGGCTGCCGGCTTTACCGACTTGAATTTTATGGCGGCAACCACGCCGGATATAGTCATGCCTGCCGGCCTGTCACGGCGTAAGGCCGAATATCTGATTGGCATCGCGGATGAAATTGTCAGCGGCAGATTGAATATCGAAGAGCTTAAAACAATGTCCGGAGATGAGGTGCAGAAAAGACTTGTCGAAATCCGCGGCGTTGGCACGTGGACGGCCGATAATTTCCGGCTGTTTGCACTGGCCGATATGGATGCGTGGCCGGTCAAGGATGTGGCTCTGCAAGAGGCGATGCGCATGTTGAAGTCGCTGGAAGTGCGTCCAACCTTTAACGAGATGGAAACGCTGGGGGAGCCATGGCGACCTTTTCGCGGCGCCGGAGCGCTGGTTCTATGGCATCTTTATGCGGTTGAGGTCCGGCAAACCACAGTCGCCGATATCTAAATTTTACCCAATCTTGTGGCGCCAATCTTGTGACACCAATCTTGTGACTTATTTGGGCACGCCCTTAATCAGCTGAACAGATCGCCTTGCTGGCCTTTTGCTTTTTTATCGGGTGAGGCTGACGAAGCTGCGGCACCTAGCGTGGTTTCAGCGGCGAGGGCAGCAGCATCTAGCGGCGTTACCAGTTCGGGATGATCTTGGGCAACCTTGCCAACCGCCGCGCCGACCCGGTACCAGTTAAACCAGCTGGACGGGGCGGCAAGGCAGAGCTGGCGCGCCTGCTCGCCGTTGGCGGTCAGCCAGCTCTGCCAGCGGCTCGGCGGCAGAACTAAGGGCTGGCGATGATGGATAGAGGTAAGATCGCCATGTGACGCGCTGGTCATGATCACAAATCTGTCTTCATTTCCGCGGCGTAACAGCAATCCCCCAAACCCCATCACCCCGCCATCCGACAATTGCACATGCCACGGCGTTTTGGGAGCCGACCATTCATACCAGCCACTGGCAACAACAAGGCAGCGGCGCCCAGCAAACGCATCGCGGAATGTTGGCTTTTCTGTCACCGTTTCCATGCGTGCATTGATCAAAAAACTGCGCCCATCACCGCTGGGAGGAAGCCCCCATGACGGCGAATGCGCCGCCGCCTGCAAACCGGTCTGCGAGACCACCAGCGCCCGCTGTGAAGGCGCAATATTCCATCGGGGCTGAAGATTTTCCAGCACCGTAACACCAAACAGCCGCATCAACTCTTCGGGGGACGCTGTGCTTGTAAACCGTCCACACATGGCAGGGGGCTTTCTTTTTTTTCAAGTCTGGCCTTTTTCAAGACTGGCCTTTTTCAAGACTGGGCTTTTTTTCAAAACATCTTCATAGATCATGCGCCAAAATTGTCGCTAATTCCAGCGGCCAAGCTGTGATAAGATGCCTCAATCACGTTTACCCATCATAATTTAACCTTCATGACGGCAGCAGCATATGTCCGATCCGACACCTCTTTCACCTAGTGAATGCCTGCCAATCTCACCGGCGACGATTGCGCGTGCGGCCAAAATGTTGCGCGGCGGCAAGCTGGTCGCCTTTCCCACCGAAACGGTATATGGGTTGGGCGCTGATGCTTGCAACGCCGATGCAGTTGCGGCGATCTTTGCAGCCAAGCAACGCCCTTCCTTTAACCCGCTGATTAGCCATGTTGCCGATCAGGATGCCGCCTTTGCGCTGGGAGAAAAGACCCGGATTGCAGAAATTCTGGCGGCGGCGTTCTGGCCCGGGCCGCTGACATTGATTTTAAGACGGCAACCGGATTGCCCGCTGGCCCGTTTAACCAGTGCCGGGCTGGATCTTATCGCGCTTCGGGTTCCGGCGCATGAAGGGGCACGTGCCCTGCTGCAGTCTTTTGGCGGTCCCATTGCCGCCCCCAGCGCCAACCCTTCTGGTCAGATCAGCCCCAGCCGTGCGCAGCATGTTCTTGATGGTCTGGACGGACGTGTTGGTCTGGTCCTTGATGGCGGACGGTGCGACAACGGCGTCGAGTCAACCGTGGTCGATTGTTCGGGAGAGACCGCGATAATCCTGCGCCCGGGCGGCATTACCCGCACCGATATTATCACCGCCTTTTTGAGAGCTGGTCTGCCGGCCGATACCCTTGGCACCAACCCGGCAAAAACGCCTGATGCCTCGCAAAACCAAGGTCAGATGGCCAGCCCCGGGCAATTGGAGAGCCACTATGCGCCGCGGGCCACCCTTTTGACCAATATCAGCAAGGCCCACCCGGCAATGGTGCTGATTGGGTTTGCCGCCATTGACGGTCATAATAATGATAACCTGCCCGATAATCCGGGGCGGCTAAATCTTAGTCCATCGGGTGATTTGCGCGAGGCAGCGGCAAATCTGTTTGATATGCTGCATATTGCCGACGCAACAGGCACCAGCACCATTGGCGTTGCACCGATTCCAAACGAAGGACTGGGTGAGGCGATAAATGACAGGCTGCAACGCGCCGCCGCGCCGCGGCCCTCTTCTGGACCATTTGCGGATTTTTTGTAAGGAGTTATGTCAGTGTCGCACCCCCCGAATGACGTGCAAACTATCCTTGATGAACTGGCTGAAATTGTCGGCAATGCCGGTATCAAGACTGAGGCCAGCGAGACCAGCGGCTTTCTTACCGACTGGCATGGCCATTATCATGGGGCGGCTATTGCCGTTATCCTGCCGCAGACCACCCAGCAGGTATCAGCCGTCATGGCCTGTGCCGATGCGCATAATATCGCCGTTGTGGTGCAGGGCGGCAATACCGGTTTTATGGGAGGGGCAACGCCTGATAATTCTGGCAACAGCATCTTGCTTTCGCTTCGCCGGATGAACCGTATCAGAGAGATCGACGCAACCAATATGTCAATGACGGTTGAGGCCGGATGCGTGTTGCAGAGCCTGCATGACGAAACTGAGAGTGCCGGATTGTATTTTCCGCTAAACCTTGCTGCCAAAGGAAGCTGTACCATCGGCGGTAATCTTGGCACCAATGCTGGCGGGTTAAACGTTGTTCGCTATGGCACCACGCGTGAGTTGACGCTGGGCCTTGAGGTTGTGTTGATTGGGGGGCGCGTTCTGCACATGCTTAGCGGGCTTCGCAAAGACAATACCGGCTATGATCTTCGCAATCTATTTATCGGATCAGAGGGCACATTAGGCGTGATTACGGCGGCGACAATGAAGCTGTTTCCACTACCAGCAGCGCGCGCCACAGCCTTTGCCGAAGTGCGTGATGTCGCGGCGGCGGTAGAGCTATTGCACCGGTTGCAAGCCGCATCAGGCGGCAGCGTCGAAGCGTTTGAGCTGATCCCCGCCGATATTCTGCATGTCCTATTCCACCATTTTCCCGAAATTCCAGAGCCGCTATCCACCCGCGGCGCAATGAATGTGCTGATGGAAATCACCAGCACAAACCCGGATAGCGGCGCGCCAGATGCCAGCGGCAAACCACCGCTGCAATCCATTTTGGAAAACACCCTTGCCAGCGCGTTTGAGGATGGGCTGGTGATCGACGCCGCCATTGTCGCCAGCGAGGCACAGCGAAAAGCGCTGTGGGATGTGCGTGAGATGGCCCCCGAATCACACAAGAAATCAAAACATGTGGCGCGCTCGGACATTTCGCTGCCGCAATCAGCGCTGGCCTCGTTTTATGACGAAATGGTGGCCGGCATCAAAGCCATCGGCCCCAATTTGCTGATTTGCGGGTATGGACATATTGGCGACGGCAATCTGCACTTCAACATAATCGCGGATGACGGAAGCAATGACGATTTTGAAACGAAAAAAGATGCGCTATATAACCTTCTTTATGGCATGGTAGCCAAATATCAGGGGTCAATCAGCGCTGAACACGGCATCGGCCAGACCAAGCGAGATCAGTTGGCTACCGTCAAGGCACCTGAAATCCTGGACGTTATGCGCGCGATAAAAGCGTCCCTTGATCCGAAGAATCTTATGAATCCGGGAAAAATTCTGTAGAGATCACCTTTCGCTTCAAAACTTTACAATCTGGCCAAACAGGAGACACCATCATGAGCAAGTCCCAGTCTAGCCAAGCAGTCCTGTCATTCTGGTTCGATGAAACCACCCCCCAGCAATGGTACCAAAAGGACGACGATTTCGATGAATTAATCCGCACGCGCTTTGAGCCAACCATCGCGGCAGCATTGGCCGGACGCCTTGATAGCTGGGCCAATGACAGTGACGGGTGCCTGGCGTTGATCATTCTTCTGGACCAGTTCACCCGCAACATCTACCGCGACACACCGCGCGCCTTTTCCGGCGATGAAATGGCCCTAGCGCTCAGCTTGCGGTGCGCTGAACGTGATTTTCTGGCACATGAAAATGCTTCCTACCGACAGTTTATGCTGATGCCGATGATGCATAGCGAAGAGTTGAAAATTCAGGAAGACTCATTGCCGCTATTTGAAAAGCTGACCGAGCCGAAAACCTATGAATATGCCGTTAAGCATCGCGATATTATTGCCCGTTTTGGCCGTTTTCCACACCGGAATGCCATTCTAGGTCGCCCCTCCACCGAGGAGGAAACCGAATTTCTGACACAGCCCGGATCTTCCTTTTAAGGCCGGATCTTCCTCTTAAGACCGGATCTTCCTTTTAAGAGGAGCTAGCCCGTGTTGCTGGAGGGACCTGCGCCGACTTACAGCCTAAATAATGTCTCGGCAACATGCGCCGCATCGATGGCGTCAATGGGATCATCTTTCAGCCAACCAGCGCGGGGGCCCACCGGCGCTGACATCGCAGGGTCAGTATCGGGGCCCATCATCATTAGGGTCGGCGTTCCCGTTCGCGCAGCCAGAAACACCGGCCCTGTATCATTGCCAACGACGCCTGCCGACGCCTTAAACAGGCTGGCAAGCGCGGCAAAATCGGTCTGATCAATCAAATCATGGCAGTGCGGAGCATCCAAGAGGACCGCATCGGCGGCGGCGCGGTCAGCCCCAGTTCCAACAATAATCACCTGAACACCCTGTTGATGAACAAGGTTGGCAAGCGCAGCAAACCGCGCGGCGGCCCAGCGTTTTTTGGGCTTGGCGGGCGAGCACCCCACCACCATCACCAGCGGCTTTTTCGCCAACGCGCCGGTGATTTCAGCAGCAATATCACTAGCCAGCCATGTCATATCATCCAGTGCATCGGATCTGCCGCCTGCCATAGAAACCGCTGTTTTCATCCGGTCAGCATTATTCACCCCGGTAAAATCAGGATAGGGATCGCTGGCACCCACCGCAGTTCCAAACCAGCGACTATCCGGCGATGCCAGTTTTGCCTGATACCAAGTGGTGCGCTTGCTGCATTGAAGATCGAGGATAATATCCCAGCGCTGGCGCAAGATTTTACGAATTCGAAAAAGCTGAACAAGATTAACAACCGGCGCCCGCATATCGATTATAACCTCATCAAACCACGGCATTGAGGCGGTAAAATCGGCAAAAGGAGGCGTCGTCAACAACGCAATATGCGCGCGGGGGCGACCAAGGCGCAGACCCGCAAAAGCATCAAGTCCCTGAATAATATCACCAAAAGCGCCATGCTTAATAACCAGAATTCGGGGGTCTGTCATTCACGCGCCCCCTTCATCGGTAAGCATAAAGTCAAATGTAGATTTATAGGTATATTAGGTTGTTTTAGCCCGTCGATACAATAGTATAGACCCATAGATATAGAAGAAGCGTTATTGCCCAAAAAATATTGCCCAAAAATAGTGCCCAAAAAATATAAATTATGGGGCTGCCCGACAAACCAAGAAGCCGCGCATAGCATGAAGATATCGGCAAAGTGAAAATATGGCCAAGATGAAGATTGGGACAAAATCCCCTAAGCCGGGGATCGGGGCAGGACCATTGGAAAAGCTGCAATCACGTCCGCGCGTAGATATTCTGCTGCCGTCAAAAGAGCGGTTCACAAAAACCAATGCCGGAGCCATTTCAGGCGTAGTTCGTGACCTGATTGAGGCAAGCCAGACGCCGGATTGTTTTAATGTAGTTGGTATGGCTGTGGACGCCCCCTTTTCCGGGATCAAATTTACCGGTCTGAAGCCGATCAGAAAATGGCTGTATGGAAGCAATATTGGCCTTGCCCGCGCCTATCTTCGCCGCCTTGATGGGGCATTTGATCAGACCCTTAATGAAACCTTTGATGAGACCCTTAATGAGTCTGGCCCCCCTGCCCTGATTGAAGTTCATAGCCGGTGTCATGTCGCCGCCTATATCAAGGCAAAGCGGCCTGATCTGAAAGTTGCGCTATATCTTCACAATGATCCGCGCGACATGAAGGGGGCACAAACTACGCAACAGCGCCTGGCGCTTTTACAGCAAATGAGCGCGATCATCTGTGTCAGCGACTATATTGTCAGATGCTTTCTTGACGGTCTGACGGTTGACAGCGCCCTTACCAAAAAGGTTCAAAGCGCCCGCAATGGCGCGGCGCGCTGGCTGACCTCACCCCCCGTTAAAAAGCCGATGATCCTGATTGCCGGGCGAATGGTTCCCGAAAAAGGCATTCTGGAATTTGCCACTGCCATTGCAACGGTGCTAGCGGACCGACCTGACTGGCGTGTTGTTGTGGCTGGCGCAAAGCGATTTGAGACCGCCGCCCCCGGCAGCTATGAAGCCGAAATTGGCCGCGCCCTTGCCCCGCTGGGAGAGCGCGCGCAAATGACCGGATTTGTGCCAATCGAAACCATCCGGGCATTACAGGCCGATGCCGCAATTTCCGCCTGCCCGTCAATCTGGAATGACCCGATGCCCAAAGCCGTGATTGAATCGCTTGCCGCCGGCTGCGCATTGCTGACAACACGGCGCGGCGGCATTCCAGAAGTCGCTGAGGGACGCGCCCATATTGTTGATAATCCCAGCATTGAAGAATTCGTCGCGGCGCTAGAAAAACTGGTTAATGATGATAAATATCGGATCCACCTTCAGCATCTAGCATGGACAGATTTTCCCTTCACCGCAGAAAAAATGGCCAGCGA
>CALLKZ010000098.1:0-20153 GCA_938082345.1 uncultured Alphaproteobacteria bacterium | reverse complement strand
GGATTGCCATTGCCGATATTAAACACGCGGAATGGTGCGGTTGAACTTGCCGCATCAGGTGCCTTTGGATCAAAATCCGGATTGGGCGTCGCCGGCCGGTCCAGAACGCGGATCACCCCCTCGACAATATCATCAATATAGGTGAAATCGCGGACCATCTGGCCATTATTATAAACGTCAATGGGGATGCCTTGGCGCATCGCATTGGTGAATTTGAACAGCGCCATATCAGGGCGGCCCCACGGACCATAAACGGTAAAAAACCGCAGACCTGTCGCAGGTAAATCATAAAGATGGCTGTAGGTATGCGCCATCAGCTCATTGGCTTTTTTGGTGGCGGCATATAGCGAAACCGGATGATCAACCGAATGATGCTCGCTGAACGGCATCACCGCATTGCCGCCATAGACCGAAGATGAGCTTGCATAGGCAAGATGCTGGACGTCATTGTGACGGCATCCTTCGAGAATATTCATAAACCCCTGAATATTTGCATCAATATAGGCGTGAGGATTTTCAATCGAATACCGAACTCCGGCCTGCGCCGCCAGATGAATAACCCGGTCCGGCTTTTCCGCCGCGAACAGATCAGCAACCGCATCCCGGTCCTCTACCGAGATGATGTTATTGCGGAATTCTGCTTGCCCTTTCATCTGGGCAAGGCGCGCATGTTTAAGGCTGACATCGTAATAATCATTCAGATTATCAATGCCAATAACCGTATCGCCGCGCGCCAACAGCCGCTGGGTACAATGCATACCGATAAAACCGGCGCTTCCTGTAACTAGAACTTTCATTCCCTATTTCCCATCACCTAACCTGTTTATCTGTTTTTTTAATGCTGGCAAGCACGGCGGCAAAATTATACATGCGGCAGACCCGTGGGAAAATCCACCAAATAATTACCATCTTGTAACTCGAATTACGGGGAAATCCTGCTAGAATTTTCGAACTGGAATTAGACCTTACCGAACTGCTATAAAAATGGTCCGAATGTCTTGAAAAATTACCTAAGAAAAACAGCCTCTGCACCCCATTATAATCTTTTGTCACCTTAAATTTACCGGAGAAAAATATGTCTGACGCCTTTATATGCGATGCCATCCGCAGCCCTATCGGACGCTTTGGCGGCGCGCTGTCTTCAGTGCGCGCCGATAATCTGGCAGCTCATCCGATTAAGGCGTTGATGGAACGTAACCCGAAAATGGACTGGGCGGCAGTTAGTGAGGTATTTTACGGAGCGGCCAATCAGGCGGGCGAAGACAACCGCAATGTCGCGCGCATGGCGTTGTTGCTGGCGGGACTGCCGGACAACGTTCCGGGCATCACGGTGAACAGGTTGTGCGCCTCGGGGATGGAGGCTGTTGCGGCGGCATCGCGGTTGCTGAAATCGGGCGAAGGTGAAATTGCTATTGCCGGAGGATCCGAGAGCATGAGCCGGGCGCCCTTTGTTATGCCAAAGGCCGACACCGCCTTTTCCCGCAAGGCCGAGATTTATGACACCACTATCGGATGGCGCTTTGTGAACAAGCAGATGAAGACGCTGTACGGCATCGATTCAATGCCCGAAACCGGTGAGAACGTGGCCGAACGGTGGGGGATCAGCCGCGCCGATCAGGACGCATTCGCCGTCCGGTCCCAGCAAAAAGCTGGCGCCGCGATGGAAAATGGCAGGCTGGCGCTAGAGATTGCGCCAGTAGAAATTCCGCAGCGCAAAGGTGATCCCATCATTGTTGATCGTGATGAGCATCCGCGCCCGACAACCAGTATTGAGCAACTGGCAAAATTAGCCACTCCCTTTCGCGAGAATGGCAGTGTGACCGCAGGCAATGCCAGCGGCGTGAATGATGGCTCGGCGGCAATGATTATCGCTACGAGCGAAGCCGCCACCGCTAACGGCCTGACTCCAAGGGCGCGTATTGTTGCCGCTGCTGCTGCGGGGGTGGAACCCCGAATCATGGGCATTGGACCGGTTCCCGCCTCGCTGCGCGCTCTGGCATTGGCCGGACTGACGCTGGAGCAGATGGACGTTATCGAAATCAACGAAGCCTTTGCCGCGCAAGGGTTGGCGTCAATGCGTGACCTTGGTATGGCGGATGATGATCCGCGGGTAAACCGCAATGGCGGTGCTATCGCACTAGGTCACCCGCTGGGAATGAGTGGTGCGCGGTTGGTAATGAGCGCGGTCGAGGAACTACACCAAACATCCGGTGCCCGTTATGCGCTGTGTACCATGTGCGTTGGCGTTGGACAGGGAAGTGCCATCATTTTGGAAAAAATCTGAGGTTTTTTTTTGAAAAGAACGGCTCTGGCGCAAGGCCCTACGCAATTACGTTTTGCGGGGAAAAGAGGCGCGAACCCCAGCTGAAATAAGCACGCCTCAGCTAGACTGTTTAGTCTACGAGATTGGGTAAAATGTACGCTCTACCTGTCTCAATGATCAGTTAATTTTGAAAGGCAAGGAGGGCATTGCGCTGGCTGGCGGTTACTGTGCTGGCTCAGTTTCTATGGCTCCGGCCTTAAACAGCCCGCCAATTTCCTGGCGCGCCACATATTCTGCGACGCATAGCGAGATCAGCCAGCCAGACACCACGCTGGTCGCAATGCCAAACCACACGCCCATCACGCCAAGCCCCAGAATGCCAACATAGATGAAGACAAAAAACGCCACGCCAAACGCCTGACGATACACCCCGATCCAGAATGTCCAGATGGGGCGTTTTAGCGCCTGAAGAAGGGAATTAATGGCAAACAGCATCATATAAATCGGCAGAATAAATCCATCAATACGAAGATAGCTGACACCGATGCGGATCACCTCGGGATCATCGGTAAAGCTGCGCATCAATAAAGGCGCGGCGAAATACAGCGTCGGGCAAGCCACTACCATAAACATCCAGCCGAACTTCCAACAATCCAGAACGGCGCTGCGGACACGGGCGTGTTTTCCCGCGCCGAAATTCTGCGCTGCAATCGGCAATAGCGCCCCGGTCAACCCAAATACAGGCAGCAGAAACAACTGCTCAACACGAAGAGCAACGCCGTATGCCGCCACCGCCGACGTGCCAAAACTCTTTAGATAGAACTGCACGATAAAGCCGGCCGACATCATCACCACCATGGTCATCGTCACCGGCAACATCTGTTTTGTAATGGCGCGTGAGGTTTCGGCAGCCGGAATAAAACAGGACAGCGTTACACCTTTCAAAAGATCGGTCTGGAACACCCGCCACAAAACATAAATCATAATACCGGTCTGACTGAGCACAGTGGAAACGGCAATGCCGTCAAACCCCATTCCGCCCCAGATACCCGGAATTCCAAACACCAGAATCGGGTTCAGAACAATATTGGCAAAAAACGCGGCAATCTGGCCGCGTTGCATCGACACCGTGTCACCCTGCGATTGCAGCAATCCATTCACGCCAAATGCCAGAATGAACCCCGGCAACGACAGCAACAACACCAAGAAATAGCGCGTTCCCGCATCACGGTACGCGCCCTCGGTTGAAACCAGCTTGATCAGCTCTGGGCCGACAAACCATGCCACCGCAATCAACACCAAAACGACCAGCACGCCAAACCCGATACCGCGCGCCGCAACCAGCCTTGCCTCTTCGTCATTCTTCGCGCCGATGGCATTGCCAACCAGCGCCGTCATCGCCGATGAAAGGCCAAAACCAAAGGTGATGAAAATGAAAAATGCCTGAAATGAAATCGCCAGACCAGCTTGTGCCTCGGTGCCCAGAAGTCCGGCAAAAAACACATCAACAACATTATAAAGCGTGGTGAACACCATGCCAATCGCCGCCGGAATTGCCAGCCTCTTGAAATGCAGGGCAAGAGAGCCTTCGGTAAGATCAAATGTTCTGGACATGGAAAGGGCACCTCAGCCACGTGATGGCGGCCTTGTTAAAGCAACAACAAAGTCAAAGATACAATAGCTTTGAGCTTATCCCGAAAGGCAGGATGCCCCAAAACCAAAAGGATCATGCGCCCGAAGCGATCAAAAGTCTATTATCATAACCCCCCCTAGGCGAAGGGCCGGAAAACCCCCTAGGCGGGGGGCCGGTCAATGCGCTGGGCATCCGATTGCACTGGCAGTATCAATCCTGCAGCTACCACCAGAACGGCAAACCAGCTCATCAAACTGAACAAGGCTGCCATCGGAAACCCAGCCTGAAGAATCAAGCCGCTGGCGGGCAGCACAGTAGCCCCGATCATCAGATTTATCATGAATTTATAGCTGAGAACACGCCCCCGCCATTGGTCCGGCACATACCGCGCCAAGATGGTATCGGTAATTGGAATCTGACCAAAGACAAAACACATCGCCGCCAGCATCACAAAAAATAGCGCGTAATCGGTGAAATGCGCCGCCAGCGCAACAAACAACACCTGTCCAATGCCAACCGTCAGCAACACCCATTTCGGTGGGAATCTGTCTATCAGCCATCCAACCCCGATTTGGGTAAATGACGCTACCGCATACACAATTGACGCCAATAATCCGGTAATGGCAACCGAGGTGGTAATTGTGGGCAGCGAAATTTCAAAATAGCGCGGCACGACAAACGTCATAGCACCAAAGATAAACCCGCCGCTGGCCGTTGACAGCAACATCGCGCCAAGGGCTTTTTTCCAGCTCGGAGCAAATTCACCCGGATTATTAGGCTGGGCAGAAGTGATGCCCTCTAAATCCTGCTGGCTATTGGTCGTATTGGCCTGCCCTTCATCGGCGCGCAGCTTGGCGGCGAAAACAACGCCGTAAGCAAGGCAAAACAATCCAGATACCGCAAAGCATAAGCGCCAATCCCCAACGGTCAGCAACAGCCCGATGATTAACGGTGCCGCCGCTACGCCCATATTGCCAAACACGCCATTGATGCCAAGACGAAAGCCAATCCGCTGGTTGCTTTTGAGCAGCATAGCAATGCCAACAGGATGGTAAATCGCAGCAAATAAGCCAATCACACCAATCGCGGCGCCAAGCTGCCACATCGACTGCGTCAAGGCCGCGATTAGGGCGCCGGTGCCAATGCCAAAATGATAGACCACCATCAAAAGTGATCGCGAATATCGGTCGGCAAGCTGGGCGGCGATAGGCGCTCCCGCCCCGAAAAGAACAAATCCGGCAACGCCGTAAATGATGATTTCCTCATAGCCAAGCCCGAAATGCCGCCCCGCATCATACGCCGCCTTAGCAAAAACAAGCATGATGAAATGATCAAGAAAATGACTAATATTTAGATAGATATCGCCAATATTCTTTGACCGCACTGCGGCGATTGCATTCATTTATCGAGGCCCCTGATCAGCTTGGCATCAGGCTAACCGCTGATATCCCGTTTGACCAGATATTTGATGAAACCAAAGCATTGCCAAAAAATCATCCCGCGCCCTTGTTGTAATAGTTGCCGCTCATCCGGATAAATTGTAGCTTGCATTGTAATTCAGAAGAAAGAGTCATGACTAATTCAGAAGAAAGAGTCATGTCTAATTCAGGAGGAAAAGTGATGGAATGTTGCGGTCCGGGTTACGCCAGTCCCGCCGAGGCGATGAAAGCCCCGCGTGAAAACCTGCTTTATACAATTGCAATTTACACCGGCACTGGCATCCAGAAGCCGGATTATCTGGCGACCATTGACAATGATCCGGACAGCCCGACCTATAGCCAAGTGATTTCCCGCTGCGAGATGCCGGGCATCGGTGATGAGCTGCATCATATGGGCTGGAACGCCTGCTCGTCCTGTTTTGATGATGCCTCGATGGCGCGCAAATATCTGATTGTGCCGGGGGTAAGGTCATCAAACCTGCATATCATTGATTGCGCTACCGATCCCCGCAATCCGGTGCTGTTCAAGGTCATTGACGGCGCCGAGATTAAGGCCAAGACCGATCTTTCGGCCCCGCACACTATCCACTGCCTTGGTGCCCAGATTATCATCTCGATGCTGGGTAACGCCAAAGGCGAAGCACCGGGCGGCTATCTTCATCTGGACAAGGATTTCAACATTATCGGGCGCTGGGAAAATTCAATGGGCGACATTAAGTTCGGCTATGATTTCTGGTATCAGCCGCGCCATAATGTGATGGTCAGTTCAGAATGGGCGGCCCCCAACACTTTTATGCCGGGCTTTGACCTTGAAGAGGTTGGCCATCTGAAATATGGCCGCGAGCTTCATTTCTGGGATTTCGAAAAGAGGGAACCAAAGCAGAGTTTCTATCTTGGTGAGGACGGGCTGGTGCCGCTGGAAGTGCGCTTTCACCATAATCCGGACAGCAGTCACGGCTTTGTCGGGGCGGCGCTGTCGGCCAATATTATTCATTGGTGGAAGGATGATGCCGGCGAATGGCAGTGGGAAAAGATTATTGATGTAGAGAACGAACCGCACCCCGAATGGCCAATCCCTGTGCCCGGCGTGATCTCGGTCATTCTTTTATCGATGGATGATAAATATCTTTATTTCTGCAACTGGCTACATGGAGATATCAGGCAATATGATATCTCCGACCCGCATAACCCGAAATTTACCGGTCAGGTCTGGCTGGGCGGGTTGCTGGACAAGGCACCGCAAGTCAATGGTGTTGAAGTTACCGGCGGTCCGCAAATGATACAATTATCGCTGGATGGCAAGCGGCTTTATGTCACCACTTCGCTATTCAGCACATGGGATAATCAGTTTTATCCCGAAATTCGTACAAATGGCGGCTGTATGCTGATGATTGATTGCGACACCGAAAATGGCGGAATGAAGATCAATGAGGATTTTCTTGTCGATTTCGGCAAAGAGCCAAATGGCCCGTCACGCTGTCATGAAACCCGCTATCCGGGCGGCGATTGCACAAGCGATATCTGGATATGATGACGATCACGCTGGCCAACCGCGATAACGCCGCCTATCAGGTTAAAGGCCGCAAGCCGCTGCTGGACGAGCTTCGCGATCAGGGCGTTGATCTACCGTATGGATGCAAATATGGTGGGTGCATTACCTGTGCTGCGAAATTGCTGGATGGCGAGGTTGACCAACGGGCACAGGTCGCACTGAATAATCGTCAGTTGGATAATGGCTATGTGATCTTGTGTGTGGCGCGCGCCAAATCCGACTGTATTTTTGAAATTGGCGTTGAAAGCCATGACAAGCTGTACCGCAACCCGTTCCTTGATCCGCTTGCTCCGCATGAATTAAAAGCCGATATCGCAACCCCTCTGGATGCTGACAAATGACCTATATGAACCATGATGAACCCTATAGCGATGCGTATCTTCAAGACATTCTGAAGTCTGTCAAAACCATTGCCATGGTCGGAGCCAGCCCTGATAAAACTAAGTTCAGCTATGGCGTTCTGCGGGTTTTGCATGAAACCGGCTATGATATGATCCCGATTAATCCACGCCCCGGCCTTGAGGAAATCAGAGGACTGAAAGTCTACCCCGACCTTGCTTCGGTTGACCGGCCCGTTGATATGGTTGAGGTGTTTCGCCGCCCCGAAGATTTGATGGGCGTTGCGGTTGAGGCGATTGCCATCGGTGCTAAAGTGTTGTGGGGGCAGATCGGCGTTGTGGATCATCAGGCCGCAAGGCTAGCCGAAGAGGCCGGGATGAAAGTGGTAATGAACCGCTGTCCGAAGATTGAGCTGTTCCGCCCCTTCTGGAAACCAAAATTACACTTGGGAATATAACTGGTTAACGCTAGCGTTCACTTTTAGGCAGGAGACATCATGCCCCAGAATATTACAAAAAGTGCCAAATCACTGATCGATGAGGCGTTGGCACAAATCCCCTCAATCAGCGTTGAAGAAGCGCTGGAACTGACAAATTCTGACACGCATGTATTCGTGGATTTACGGGATGGAACCGAGCAGGCAAAAACCGGCCTGATCACCGGCGCGATAGCCTCATCACGCGGGATGATGGAATTCCACCTTGACCCCGAAAGCCCGCTTCATAACCCCGCTTTTAATCAGGATAAAACCTATGTGTTTTACTGTGCATCTGGCGGGCGTTCTGCATTAGCGGCCAAAGTCGCCGCCGATATGGGGCTTGCCGATGTGGTGAATCTGACCGGCGGATTTATCGCTTGGAAAAAGGCTGGTGGGGCGGTCAGCTAATAACCGGCCTCTCGCCGCGCCACAGAACTGGCGTTCTACTTGGTTAAAAAACCTTGCGATTGCAGAAACTCCCGCATATGAAGCCGGCTTTCCTTGCCAAGCAATCCGGCCATTTGCTCTGACCAGCCTTGCGCCTTTTGATTATCCGTGCGCTCGGCATAATAGGCGCGCATCACATCATCATAGGCAGCGATTGCCGTGTCCTCACCGTCGATTGAATACGTGTTTTCCTTCAACATAACCGACAAAGGAAGACGCGGTTTTACCTCGGGATCCTGTGCTGGCCAGCCAAGACACAACCCAAAAACCGGATAGACATGGCGCGGCAATTCCAGCAATTCGCTGGTCCGTGCAGGGTCATTGCGAACCGCCCCTATATAGCAAATCCCAAGGCCGGCAGATTCCGCGGCCACGACGGTATTTTGCGCGTAAAGTGCGGTATCAACCGTGGCAATAATGAACTGCTCGGTTAGCCCCTCGGCCGCCGTTCCCCCATGCGCCTCGCAGCACCGCATCGGCCGGCTGAGATCAGCGCAAAACACCAAAAAAACAGGCGCGCTTTCTACATAGGGCTGGCCGCCGGTTATGTCTTTGAACGCTGCCCGCTTTTGTGTATCAGTCACCCTGATTACCGTAACCCCCTGCAAAAAGCTGGAGCTTGCCGCGGCTTGACCTGCCTCTAACACTGTATGGAGCATTTCGGTGGTTACCGGCTCGTCGTTAAATTTGCGGATTGAACGGTGGCGCGTCAAAAGATCAATTGTCGGGTTCATGTCTACCTGCTGTCGAATGAAAACTTATATGAGTGATCTACCTTATCTAGCGCGTCTGCACAAATAGTTAAGGGATACAATTCAGGTCCCCAATTTAGGTGCCCCATTTAGCTAGTGGTCTTTCTAGTCCTTGCCATCAGCGATCAAACGCGAGTCCAAAAGTTGCCCCCCGCGTGACAAAATGGGATAGGCGACAGTGGCAATCTGACTATTAAATTCTTTGAAAGCAAGGCCGGTTTCAAGGTGAAGATCACTCGATTCCAGACTTTCCAACCGTCCCGCTGCCAGTCTTTTTAGATGCCGCTTTCGGCTGTTGCGCTGCTTGCGAGAAAATTCGTTCTTTTCCTGAAGAAGTTGCCCCGCCGTATTAACATCGCCTGAAATCAGCACATTGCTGGCCAGCGCAATATTGGCAATTACGCGGTCATGAAGCGCCTGAATTTCATCAAACCCCTCTTTGGAAAATTGTATATTGGCCTTTGCTTTGCTTTGTGCCAACGGCAGCATTGTCTTGGCAACCAGATCACCGGCAGCCTCTATCGCAATCGCAAATTCCATCAGATGACGCAGAGTCTTTTTATCGGCTGACTTAAGCTTTTCTTGCGGCAGGGTGCTGGCGTAATGGCGAATGCCATCCAGCGCATTGTTCAGATGAATGTCGGTGGCGATGACGGTCTTCATCCGGTCTGTATCGAACCGTTCAAACATTTCCATCACCGGCTGTATCATCTCTTCGGCAATTTGCAGCATCCGCAATATTTCGCGCCGGATGCAAATCAACGCCTGCCCGGGTGTATCCACAACCCCTCCATCCAGCACTGATCGATATTGCACCGGCTCATCACGCACATCTTCGCTGGCATCGGGAAGAAGTTTGCGTGTCCAGCGATAAAACAACCCGCGCATAGGAATGACCAGAAGCAGCACGCCATTGAACGCAATATGAGTCAGGATTACGGCCTGCGCGTTATCAAAGCTAGGAAGAACATCCAGCAACGCCGAGCGATTTACAATCACCACCAGCATCAATGCCGCAGTACCGCGGATAATCAAATTCGCCAAGGGCACCCGCCGCGCCGCCGCATTCATCCCCCGGGTAAACCAGACCGGCAGCAAAGCCGACCCCAGATTTGCCCCCAGCATCAACGAGATTCCAACCATAAAGGGCAGCGCATCAATCGCCACCAAGGTCACTATCATCAAAATAACCGCCACCGCCGAATGCATGACAAAGGTCAGCATCGCGCCAACCAGAAATGCGGTCAGAAAATCACGTTGCAAAATGGCAGTAAGCTGCGGAAGGAACGCGCTATCTTTGATCGGGGCAACGGTTTCACGAAGCAACCCCAGCGCTATCAAAATCAACGCAATGCCGATCAAAACCCGCCCGGCTTGGCGCGCTGACGCCGCATCAAACTTCAAAAACAGAATACCGCCGCAGGCCAGTAAAAGCGGGACCAGCCAGTCCAATTGCAAACTGAGGATTTGCGTGACAATCGCCGAGCCAAGATCAGCGCCAAGAACCACCGACAGCCCAACGCCAAATGATAAGGATGATGACCCAACAAAGCTGGAGGCCAACACCGCAACAGCCGCTGAACTTTGCAGAATGGCGGCCAAGCCCACACCAACCAGCGCCGCCGGAAACGCCGCCTGTGAGCGCGTCAAAACCCGCCGGAACGAGCTGCCAAGCGCACGCTCAATTCCGGTACGAACCATGCGAACGGCAAACAGCAACAGCAAGGTGGCTCCGGCAAGCTGAACGACGAAATTTAGAATTAGCATGACACACTACCCCCTATCCGGTGAACAGAGACGCTGCCCGGTACAGAACAAGCCAGCTGACAATCGGGTGGGTGTCCCGCAAGTGCAGATATGGGCCAAGCAAGTGTCCACCGGATTAATTTTTTCATGCCAAAAATATCTTTCACCGATAGGTCGCCTCACCAAATAAATTTTATTATTCTGGGGAAATTCCCAGCAAGATAATGCCGCCACATACAATCGCGGCTGCAATCAGGCGCGGCGTTATTGGCCGCTCCCCTAACCAGATCATTCCGATAAGCGCGGCGAAAATCACCGATGTTTCGCGCAATGCCGAAACCATTGCAATCGGGGCTAAAGTCTTGGCATACAGCACCAGTCCATAGGCCAGTGCAGACAGCAACCCGCCATAAAAACCGATGCGTATCTGGCTGCTGCTAAGTGCACGAAACCGATCCATTCGCGGGATGAAAATATAGAATATCATCACACTTTCTAAAAGAAACAGCCAGCCAATATAAGAAAGCGCATCATCCGAAATACGCACCCCAACCCCGTCAACCAGCGAATAGATGGCTATCATCACTCCTGTTGCAACAGCAAATCCGATGGCCAATAACGGTCGGTCGCCTGATGATTTCGGGGACGATTTTGGCCTTGATGATGGCCAGACTCCCAACAGCAGAATTCCCGCCGAAATTGCCAGCAATCCGGCCCATGCCAACGGCATTAGCGCCTCGCCAAGAAGGAAGAAAGCCGGAACCGCCACCATCAAAGGTGCCGCCCCTCTCGCAATCGGATATATTAGCGACAAATCGCCAACACGGTACGACATATTCAGCAAGTAAAAATATAACCAATGAATAATCGTCGAGGCGATCAAATAAGGAACCGCCGCCAGACTTGGCAGCGGCGAAATTATCACCAACACAATCCCCGGAATAAGATGTCCGACAGACACCAGACCAAGGGCCAGCGTGCGGTCCCCCGCATTTTTCACCACCGCATTCCATGCTGCGTGCATAATCGCAGCCGCGAGCACGATGGCGAAAACCGAAACACTCATCGGCGGCCTGATATCAGATCAAAGCGTCCGCGCATCCTAGTTCGGCCAAGGCAGGGAATAGGTTTTCACATTTGTGAAAAACTTCATTGCCTCCAACACGCCTTCCTTGACGCCGTTGCCTGAATCCTTAATCCCGCCAAACGGTGACATCTCGATGCGATAGCCGGGCTGCTCCCAGATGTTCACAGTGCCTACCTCCAGCCCCTCAATATAGTTTGTGGCGCGGATCAGATCGTTCGTGATAACGCCAGACGACAACCCAAAATCAGTGCTGTTAGAGATTGCCATAACCGCAGCATCATCATCCGGAACACGGATAATCGGCACAATCGGGCCAAAGGTCTCTTCCATAACCAGATCACACTCATGCGGCACATGATCAACAACGATAGGCGGCAGCAAAGCCCCTTCACGCGGTGGATGATAGAGAATTTTTGCGCCGCGCTTTTCGGCATCAAACACCCGGTTTTCAAACAGCTCGGCGGCTTTGGCGTTGATCACACACCCGAGCTGGGTATCGGGATCCATCGGATCACCAAAGCGGATCGCTTTGGCTTTTTCAAGGATCAGCGGCACAATCTCATCGGCAATGCTTTCCTGAATGAGGATACGCTTTACCGCCGTGCAACGCTGACCCGAATTGCCCGTAGCACCGGCAACCGCAATCGTTGCGGCCTTGTCCAGATCATCACCTTTGATATCATTTAGAATGATCAGCGGGTCATTGCCGCCAAGTTCCAATGCCGTGCGTTTATACCCGGCCTTTTCAGCAATCATTTTGCCAACCGGAACGCCGCCGGTAAAGGTGACGATATCAATATTCGGATTGGTGATCATCTCATCGC
Source organism: uncultured Alphaproteobacteria bacterium (assembly GCA_938082345.1). GTDB lineage: Bacteria > Pseudomonadota > Alphaproteobacteria > Puniceispirillales > Puniceispirillaceae > UBA8309. Next base: position 7,593 of record CALLKZ010000098.1, on the reverse strand, counting down.
CGATATCGCCCGGCATTCCGGTGACAATCTGAAACATCTCGTGCGGCAGACCAGCTTCATACAGAATATCGGCAAGTGTAATGGCGGTCAGCGGGGTCTGCTCGGTTGGCTTGCACACCACGCAATTATTTGTCGCAATCGCCGGAGCGATTTTATGCGCCACCATATTCAGCGGATGGTTAAACGGGGTAATCGCCGAAATTGCCCGCACCGGCTCGCGCTTGGTGAAAATCTTGCGGCTTTTGCCGTGCGGGGTTAGATCGCAGGAGAAAATCTGCCCGTCATCCTGAATGGCGAGCTGGCCTGCCAGCGTGAACACATCATAAGAACGCCCTGTCTCATACAAGGCGTGCTGCTTGCAAATTCCCAGCTCCAGCGTCAGCCAATGGGCGATTTCCTCACGCCGTTCCCGGATCAACTCACCTGTACGAAACAAAATCTGCTGGCGCTCATAGCGTGTCAGCTTTGGCTTATATGCGGCGGCAATTTCAAAGGCGCGGCGGGCATGTTCAGCCCCGCCAGCAGGAACTGTGGCAATCACCTCGCCGGTATGCGGATATTCAATTTCGACAACGGCGTCTGTATAGATTTTCTCGCCGCCGATGCGCATGGCTTCAACGCGGATATCCTGTTTTGTCATATCTAAAAATCCTGTCTCTTAGTACCTGTTTCTATTAGGCTTTTTTATTGGGCGGCCGCGATGGCTGCGTAGAAAAACGCATCGAAATTCCGCAATTCAGGGCCAGATGGCAAATCAATCTTACGGTTGACGATGAAAGGCACTTCCTGCTCGGTCAACCCGCCATGGCTTCGAAGTGGTTCTTTCAGCGCAGCCAGATCATGGCGGTGCGCCGAGGTGCCGATGGTTATATTCTCATCCGAAATCAGCACAATATCGCCAATCCGGTCATCTGGCAGTTCAAACCTGCGAACAGCTTCATCCTTATCCACAACCAGCATGATGCCATCAATCGCGGCAAGGCGTTGGATGATATCGCCGTGATCAGACCCTTCGGGAAGATAGGCAGTGGCGAAGGAGCCAAGCGCGCCATGATGCACAACATAGGGATCGGTAATGGGTAGAATAACGCGGGCCGCTGCGGCGCCAAGCCAGTCATCGAGAAGATCCTGCACATAAACCACCGCCGGATCGCCATTGGCATCATGTTTTGGCTTCATTCCATGATCGGCGGTCAGCACAATCGCCGCACCCATCGCATCCAGCTGGCCAATATACGTGTCAACCATGGCATAAAAATCCTTGGCGCCTTGCTCTTCGGGGGCAAATTTATGCTGGATATAATCGGTGGTCGAAAGATACATCACATCGGGCGCCCATTCGGCCAGCAACTTAACGCCAGCCGCGAATACAAATTCAGACAGCTCCCCTGAATAAACTTCAGGTACGGGCCGGCCAAGCCATGCGCTGGCATTCTCAATACCGTTATCCGCTAGTGTTGCGATATCGGCGCGCTCGGATGAAAAACAAATCGCCCGATCTTCATCAAAAGACAGCCCTGCCCCCAACAGCGCCCGCAGCTTGTCCTTGGCGGTCACCAGAGCGACGCGCGCGCCAGCCTCATAATATTTTGAAAACAGCGTCGGTGCCCGCAAAAAGCGAACGTCATTCATCATCACCTCTTCACCCGTTTCCGGCTCATAGAGATAATTGCCGCAGATACCATGAACGGCGGGCGGGCGGCCTGTTGCAATCGACATATTATTGGGGTTGGTAAATGAGGGAATGACCGAATGCGCTATACGATCGGTGCCCTCAGCCCGGATGCGCGCCACATTGGGCATCAACCCCTGGGCAATGGCAACATCCAGATAGGCAGGCTCACACCCATCAAGGCAAATCGCCACAGCGCAACTGCGCGAGGCGGCGTAAGTTCGACCATTGGCTTGGACAGAATTTGTGACAGGCATTTTTTACATTCCTCAGATTAGATAAATTTTTAAGCCCCCGAATAGGGTGGGCAGATAGGGTGAGCAGATAGGGTGGCCAGATAGGTTTACTCGGACAGTTTTTGGCGTTCGGACAGTTTTCGGCGCTCGGATAGGGCTTCGGGTGGTGGTGCGGCGCTGGCAACCCCCATTTCCCCTAGAGCAGCACTGGCAGCTGCAACAACCCCCTGCATGACAGCTGCATCCATCCGGCCAATACATCCGATGCGAAAACTGTCAACAACGGTCAGCTTTCCCGGATAGATAATATATCCCGCAGCTTTCATCAATTCATAGAAGCGTGCAAATTCAAACGCTGGGTCGGCAGGACTGAAAAACGTGACAATAATCGGCGAGAGCCAACGCGAATCCAACAGCGTTTCAAAGCCAAGTTCGCGCATGCCTTCGACGAGAGTTTCACGGTTTTGCGTATATCGCGCGCAGCGTCCGGCAACTCCGCCCTCGCCCTCATGCAGACCCAAGGCCACCAAGAATGCCGCAACAATGTGGGTTGGCGGCGTAAATCGCCATTGGCCGGTCGCCTCCATCGCATTCCATTGCGCGAAAATATCAAGGCTCATCGAATGACAATTGCCCTTCGATGCCACCAGCACATCCCGTTTTACAAAAACAAAACCAAACCCCGGAACGCCCTCGATGCATTTATTGGCCGAAGATACCATCGCATCAAACTGAACGGTCGCCGGATCAATCGCCACCCCGCCAAAAGCCGACATGCTGTCGATCAGCAACCGGCGCCCCGCCGCTGCCGTCACCTCGGCAATTTCTTCGATCGGGTTCAAAATACCGGAACTAGTCTCGCAATGAATGACGATGACATGCGTGATTTTGGAATCTGCGGCCAGAATTTCGGCAACCTCGTCCCCGCGCGGCGGCAGATAATCACCCTTATCCAAAAGATGATAATCGCGCCCCAGATAATCCATTATCTGCGCTGCCCGAAGACCATATGCACCGTTTGCCAAAACTAGAACCTTGCCATCGCGCGGCACAAAACTGCCCAACATAGCCTCAACCAGAAAGGTGCCGGACCCCTGCACCGGAACGCATTCATACGCCGCTGCACCCGCACCCAGAAGACCCAATAATCGCGCTCTTAAATCGGCGGTCAATTCACGAAAATCTGCATCCCAACTTCCCCAATCACGAAGCATTGCCTGCTTGACCTCGATGGCGGTGGTCAGGGGGCCGGGCGTCAACAGATAGGGCTCACCTAACGCAGGCGCAGGGAAGTTTGAATCCGGAAGATTGGGGGATGCCGGAAGATTGGGGGATGCCGGAAGATTGGGGGATGCCGGGGTGGCAATGTGATCTGAAGACATGTGATATGCTCTCAAAACTGCGCGGCCAGAGGAAGGTATGACGAAGTGTTTGACTGAAATCGTTCCATATGTAAAATCTTTAGTTCTTATTGTTATATAAATTTTACCTATAGATAAAAACCGATGCGTTACACTCAACTTCGTGCCTTTCATCAGGTTGCCCTTCACGGCGGCTTCTCACGGGCTGCCCAAAGCATGAACCAATCGCAACCATCGCTGTCCGAACAGGTGCGCCAGCTGGAAAAGACGCATGATTTTCTGCTATTCACGCGTGAAAATAAACGTGTAGCGCTGACCAAGGCTGGAGAGCAGCTATTCCTGCTGACCCGCCAGTTTTTTGAAAGCGAGGATAACATTGCGGCGCATTTGCAGGCGTCGCGGGCTGCGGTTTCCGGCACCCTGAGGATCATCGCTGATTCCGCCGTTCATGTGACCAAGGCGCTGCATCATTTCCGCACCGATCATCCGGATGTTCTGGTTGATATGCGCACGGGAAACTCGGCTGAGGTGTTGCAGGCCCTTCGCACCTATGAAGCTGATATCGGCATTCTTGGCAGTCCGGCAGATGCCCCTGATTTGACTGCGATTGTGCTTGGTAGCTCGCCGGTTATAGCCATTGCGGCGCGAGAATTTTTCAGCGAAATACCAACGCATCTGTCGCTTGCTGAACTTGGTGCGTTGCCGCTGATCTTTCGTGAACGCGGATCCCATACACAAGCCAAATTGATCACCGCATCACGCGATAGCGACATTATTCTGCGCCCGGTTATTGAGGTTGAAGGCAGAGAGGCGATGCGCGAACTTGTGGCAAGCGGGCTGGGGATCGGCTTTGTTTGTGAGGCTGAAATTGGCGCCGATGACCGTCTTGCGCGCATTTCTATCGGGGTGGATAGCAGCATGGCAATGACCGAAACACTGGTTCACATGTCGGTGCGCCAAGACGTGCCAATGATCAGAGCCTTTATAAAAGCAGTGGGTCACTAAGGTTACTTAAATTCTTATTGTCAGAAATATCCCCACACGATGATTGGTTTGGGCAGGTTGGCAGATTTCACTTGATACCGGGTCCCGGGGTGTGGTTGCGTAACCTTAACACGCATCGTGTTAAACATGACCTTTCCCGGTTCTGTTTTCTTGTGATCTTTTGCTTTCTTATGTATGAGGTTCGTCATGACACCTAGGGATACCAATGTCCTATTTGTTGTTCTTGATCAGATGCGTGCCGATTGTCTGCATGGCGCGCTTGCTGATGCTGCCCTTTCTCAAAATCCAAACAGCATGTCGAATATTCGCGCCCTTATGGATGATGGGGTTAGCTTTACCAATCATGTTTCGGTGACCAGCCCTTGCGGGCCTGCCAGAGCGTCTATTTTGACCGGCCAGTATGCGATGAATCATCACTCGGTGCGCAATGGAACGCCGTTGGCACATGACAAGCCCAACCTTGCCAGATCATTGCGTGCTGGCGGCTATCAGGCATTGCTTTATGGCTATACCGATACATCGCCGGACCCGCGCGAATATAACGCCAATGATCCGGTCCTGACATCCTATGAGCAGGTGCTTCCCGGATTTTTTGAGGCGCTGGAAATGCGCTTTGATGATAGCCGCACATGGCGCGGATATCTGGCGGCGAAAGGCTATGATGTTCCGAGTGGCAAAGGGATTTATGTGCCGGACGGCCCACAACCAAACTCACCCGCGATCTATAAGGCCGAGCATAGCGACACGGCCTATTTAACCGACAGGCTGTTGCAAGATTTGCCAACCCGGGGCGATGGATGGTGCGCGCATGTAACCTATATTCGCCCGCATCCGCCCTTTGTTGCACCGGCACCTTATAATACGATGTTCAGCGCGAAAGACATGCCGCCGCCTGCCGGAGGCGAGGCGTCGGGCGCCCATCCGTTTGATGTGCCAGCGATAAATTACCGGCAATTGTCCGATATGATTGTAGGATTTCCCGATATCCAGCCAACGCCGGAAAATATCGCTGCAATCCGGGCTATCTATATGGGGCTTGCCAATGAGGTGGACCATCATTTCGGGCGAATCATTTCCTATCTGAAGGAATCGGGACAGTATGAAAACACGCTGATTGTCGTGACCGCCGATCATGGCGAGATGCTGGGGGATTATTCCTGCTGGGGTAAGGTCAGCTATTTCGATGCGGCTTTTCGCACGCCCCTAATCATTCGTCTGCCTGATAATCGGGGCAATGATGACGCCTCCACCACCCCCCTTGCCGCTGGTAGCCGCGTTTCCCTGCCCACCGAATCCATCGATATCACCCCCACGATTCTGGATGTTTTAGGACTCGATATCCCCGATTCGATGGATGGCCGGTCACTTTTGCCGATTCTGGCCGGCACCCAGCCTGATGATTGGCGGCGCTATAGCGTCTCGGAACTGGATTTTGGTGATCCTGTTAATCCAACCATCTGGCAACGCGAACTGGGCCTGTCATCAGCCGAGTGCAATTTGACGATTCTTCGAACCGACACGCATAACCTGATACATTTTGGCGGCGAGCTACCGCAAATCCTGTTTGACCATAAGGCGAATGCTGAAGGGATTGATATTTCGGATGCGCCGGGCTCTGATGCACTCAGGCTAGGGCATAGTGAAATGTTGCTTAGTCACAAAATGATCCATTCTAGAGGTCTGTTTTCCCAAACGATGATCACAGAATCGGGGGCGGTGCGCGGCGAATTTTAGCTGTTGAGTAAAGGTATGATCATGCCGCCGCCCCTTTTGGGAGACAAAAACCAAACAGACATAAAAATGCAACAAATTGCATTTATTACAGTTTCTGTGGAACGAAACCACATTTACATCAACCAAAAATCGAGTTCGAAAAAAAAAGCTGGAACTGTTTGACATTTAGGGCAAGAGTTAAATATTGAGTCTAACTTTGGGTTAAGCAATCTGGCTTGGGAATCTGATAAAGGGTCCGTTAGTCAACGAGTTTGCTGTATTCATTTTGCTGGGAGAAGCCAAACCCAGCTAAGGACGTTTTTCGTAGAAGAATAATTCTACGTCAGGGAACTCTATTGTCCCCAAGTCAGATCAGGTCGAAATGTCGGCCTGCGATTAAAACAGGAGAGGGTAATGAAACGATACTTCCTTCCAACTATGGTAATGCTGGCCCTGCCGATTACCGCCTATGCAAACTGTCCGGAAATGTCCGTGGCAGATATGAAGGGTGTCGCCGGTGGCGATTATCCTCAACAGTATGAAGTTGCGGAACTTGAAGCTGCAGCGAACTGTAAAATGTCTTTTTCTGGCAACCCTGACATGGCGGCATTGAACGCCAAGATTAAGGGCAACCCAGATCTACCATCCCTTGCCGACCGTATTCCAGCCGAGCCGCTGGTTATGGTTCCCTATGATTCTGTGGGCAAATATGGCGGCACTTTGGACGTGCTGTCCAACGCTACAGAAGCTGGCACATCTGACTTCCTGTCAGTTCGCCACGTTAACCTTGTGCGCTTTTCGGACGATCTTCAAACCATCGTTCCAAACATCGCCAAGAGCTGGGAATGGAACAGCGACTTTACAAAGCTGACTTTTCATCTTCGCAAAGGCCACAAATGGTCTGATGGTGCGCCGTTCACCAGTGCTGACGTGAAATTTTATCACGACAACCTGATGCTCGACACAAACATCTTCGAAAAACCGAAAGATTACATCACAGTTGGTGGTAAGACCATGACGGTCGACGCCCCTGACGCAACGACCGTGGTGTTCAACCTGCCTTCACCAAAACCTGGCCTGCTGGCGCACTTTGCAACATCATATGCGCAAGGCTTCCAGCCAAAGCATTTTCTGGGTCAATTCCACCCGGCGATTAATGCTGACGCTGACAAATATGCCCAGTCACTTGGTTTTGAAAACGGCTATGACGCGATCAAAGCCTATTATGGTAACTCAGACTGGACGGACACTCCGTCACCATTGCTGAGCCGCCCTACAATTGCAGGCAATCTGCCACAGCCGGTTATTCCAACTCTGGAAAGCCACATCTATGTGACAGACACAACCGAAGGCCGCCGTCTGGTCGCCAACCCGTACTTCCATCAGGTTGACACAACAGGCCAGCAGCTGCCGTACATCTCAGAGCAGAGCGAAGTCTACAAGAACGACAATGAAGTTCGTCTGCTGTCCATCATCAACGGCGATGTCGATTACAAGGCGCAATCATTGCAGCTTGCATCGGCCCCTGCGCTTCTCGATGGTCAGGCTTCAGGCAACTACACCGTTGATCTGCGTCCTGAAATTACACTGGGCGTGTTCGGCTTTA
>CALLKZ010000097.1:0-44650 GCA_938082345.1 uncultured Alphaproteobacteria bacterium | reverse complement strand
GTTCCCAAGATGGCCGTTCCCAAGATGGCCGTTCCCAAGATGGCCGTTCCCAAGATGGGCGTTCCCAAGATGGCGCGACCGCATCGGTGGTTACGTCGGCTGTGACATCGGATAATTTTCGAGGCGGGCGTAAGGCTGCCGAATTTCTACTGGCTGGCGGGCATCAGCGCATTGGGTATATTGCCGGTTGGGAAGGGGCATCGACACAGCGCGACCGCGAGGCCGGTTTTACTCAGACGCTGGCAAATGCCGGGGCGGCAGTCTATGCGCGCGGGGTTGGCAATTTTCAAAGCGATACGGCGCGCGCGGCAGCATTGGAGATGTTTTCGGTACCAACGCCTCCAGATGCGGTGTTTATAGCGAATGATCATATGGCGTTATCCGTCATGGATACGCTGCGGTTTGAATTGGGGCTTCGGATTCCTGAAGATGTATCGGTCGTCGGGTATGATGATGTTCCGGCGGCTGCGTGGCGCGCCTATGATTTGACCACGGTCAGACAACCCGCCGACAGGATGGTCGATGAGACCGTTGATATTCTGTTGGCGCAGATTGACGGCGAATGCGTGCAACCGCGCCATATTGAAATTGATGGACCGCTGATTCTTCGGGGCTCAGCCCGAATACCAAAGGGATGGCCAAAGGGGGATGATGATGCCAAAGGGGGTGATGATGAAGGGCTTTGATTCGAAATTTGCTGATTTTCCTGATTATATTTTGGGGATCACGCGTGAAATCTGGGAACAACGCGGCATTGCCACGCTGCATCATTACTACACCGGCGATATTCCTGTGCGCTCGCCCGGTTCAGTTGTCGCTGGAAATCAGGGGGTGATCGCAGCAACTATGGCGACGCTGGCCGAATTTCCTGATCGCCGCCTTCTTGGTGAAGATGTCATTTGGTCGGGAACGCCTGAAGATGGGATGCTCAGCTCGCACCGGATTTTGACCACCGCCACACATGCGAATGACGGCGTTTATGGCAAGGCCACCGGGACAAAGCTTGTCTACCGGGTCATTGCCGATTGCCATGCGATCAATAATCAGATCAATGATGAATGGCTGATCCGCGATCAGGGCGCGATTGTCCGCCAGCTTGGCTGGGATCCAAAAGAATATGCGGCTGATTTGATTGAGCGCGAAGGCGGCGTTGACGCGTGCGTCAAACCGTTCACCCCGGCGATTGATATTCCGGGGCCGTATAAAGGGCGCGGCAATGATAATGAATGGGGCGCAAAATATGCCGATATTCTGCACCGGATTATGGGCGCTGATATGGCTGGGATTAACCAAAGCTATGACGAGGCGTGTCATCTGGAACTCCCGGGCGGGGTTACTGCGCACGGGCTGGATGCTGCGGATAGGTTCTGGATGGGACTTCGCGCCAGTTTCCCGAATGCGGTCTTTTCAATCGAACATCAGATTGGCCGCGAAGATGAGACATTATCGCCGCGCGCCGCTATCCGCTGGGGGCTGTATGGCAAGCATGATGGCTGGGGACGTTTTGGCGCGCCAACCGGGGCTGATGTCTATGTGATGGGGGCCAGTCATGCCGAATTTGGTCCACGCGGGCTGCGCCGGGAATATGTGCTGTTTGACGAGACCTCAATCTGGAAACAGATTTTGATGAAAACGGGGTAATGTGATGACTGTAATCGACCTGAATCAAAGAATTGTCCGCTATGGTGATCTGGTGCCGTGCCGCACTGCGTTTATCGACGCGCACACGCCGGGCAGTAATCAAAAAGAAAACTTCACCATCATTGGCGGCGGCGTTTCGGAATCGGCTGATCAGCATGTTCATATTGCCGATACACCCGGATTTAATATCGGGGCCGCTGGGCAGCCGCCAAAAGTACGAAATTCGCTTCATGCCCATCGCACTGCCGAGGTGTTTTTTGTTCTTTCGGGGCGCTGGCGCTTTTTCTGGGGCGTTGACGGCACTGATGGCGAGGTGGTTCTGCAGGAAGGCGATGTGATTAATCTGCCGACCGGTATTTTTCGCGGGTTTGAGAATATCGGAACCGATTACGCGATGATCATGGCAGTGCTTGGCGGTGATGATGCCGGGGGCGGCGTTGTCTGGGCCCCGCAAGTTATCGAAGAAGCCCGCGAGCACGGGTTGGTTCTGGCTGAAAACGGGGCCTTATATGACAGTAAAAAGGGTGAGGAATTGCCCTCTGGCATAGGTCCCATGCCGGTTTTGACACCTGCTGAAATGGCCCAGTTCCCGGTGGTAACGAGTCAGGAATTCGTCCAGCGTTTTGTCGCACGTTACTGGGATATGATGGCGATGGCGGACGGCGCGCCAGCATCGGTGATTGCCGATGACGGCATGTTGCGTGATCTTCCGGGGTTTCGCCTTGACCTAATTCGCGCTGGCAGCGTGGCGCCCACACCCTATGTTACGCGCCGCCATGAGGTGTTAATGGTGATGCGGGGGCACTGGCGGGTGCGCTGGGGTGATGGTTCGAGGGATGAAGCCAGTCTTAGCCCGGGCGATGTGTGCGCCATTCCGCCAGACACCCGCGTTAGTCTGGAGCCTTCGATGAGCGGTGAGGCCAGCCTGTTCCGGGTTATTGATACGGACGACATTCCGGGCGGAACGGTAGATTTTCATCCGGTACCAGCGGCGTTGGCACGGTAGTTTGACGCGCCCTGACGAAGCCAGTTAACAGACTAAATCAGCGGAGATTCGTATGCCCAAAATTTTAACAAGCCACGTTGGATCCCTTCCCAGAACGCAGGAAGTTGTTGATTTCATCTTTGCTCGCGAAAATGAACAGGCCTTTGATCAGCCGGCCTTTGATGCTTGTATGACATCGGCATGCAGCGAAACGGTGCGGCGTCAGGTTGAGGCCGGCATTGATATCGTCTCGGACGGTGAGACCTCAAAAATCTCCTACGCAACCTATGTCAAGGATCGCTATACCGGGTTTTCAGGGGACAGCCCGCGCAATGCTCCGGGTGACCTAAAATTATTTCCCTCATTTCTTGAGCGCTTGGCGAATGATGGCGGCACCCCGCAATATGCGCGCCCGATGTGTACTGGTGAGGTAGTATCCAAAGGTCAGGGTGAGCTGGAGACCGATATTGCAAATCTGAAAGCGGCGATGGCAACGCATGGTGCAGCGCGCGGCTTTATGAATGCGGCATCCCCCGGCGTAATCTCGCTGTTCTTGCAAAACCAGCATTACAAATCGCGTGAGGCGTATCTGGCGGCGCTGGCCGATGTGATGAAGCGCGAATATGAGACGATTGTCGAAGCAGGGCTGGATTTGCAGCTCGATTGTCCTGATCTGGCATTGTCGCGGCATATGCTGTTTTCAGATTTGTCTGACGAAGAATTTGTTGAAATCGCCAATATGCATGTTGATGCATTGAATCATGCGCTTCGTGATGTTGATCCGGCACATGTTCGGGTTCATATCTGCTGGGGTAACTACGAAGGCCCGCATGTGTGCGACATTGATATGGATAAGGTGTTCACAACATTGATGCGCACCCGGGCGCGCTATGTTTTGTTTGAAACTTCAAACCCGCGCCATGCCCATGAATGGACCGTTTTCCGTGATCGTGCGGATGAAATTCCGGATGATAAGGTGCTGGTTCCGGGGGTTGTTGATACCACCACGAATTTTGTCGAACACCCCGAATTAGTGGCCCAGCGCATAGGAAGATTTACCGACATAGTCGGGGCCGACCGGGTGATTGCGGGATCAGATTGCGGGTTTGGCACCTTTGCCGGGTTCGGCGCGGTTGATCCTGAGATTGCCTATGCCAAGCTTGATGCGCTGGCCCAAGGTGCGGCGTTGGCGGCAGACCGGCGCTAGCGATTGCGCGATGGCAGCCCCGCTTTTTCTTCTTCCCGGCATGATGTGTGATGCGCGTCTTTTCGTATCACAGACAGAGGCGTTTTCAGTCCACCGAGAGGTGCAGGTTCCGGTATCAGGCAGGCATTCTACAATGGCTGAAATGGCGCGGGAAATTCTGCGGGATGCGCCGCCTCGGTTTGCTCTTGCCGGGCTGTCTATGGGCGGTATTCTGGCGATGGAAATTATGCGCCAGGCGGGATCGCGGGTAACGCATCTGGCCTTGATGGACACCAATCATCTTGGCGATGCAGTGTCAATAAAACCCCGCCGTATCCAACAGATGGCTGCGGTGACAGATGGCGGCCTTGCCAGCATTATGCGCGAAGAGATGAAGCCGAATTATCTGGCACCAGGTGCTGATCCGGCGATTCTTGATTTATGTATGGATATGGCGCTGGGACTTGGCGATGATGTGTTTCACAATCAATCGCTGGCGTTGATCTCGCGCCCTGATTATTCGGAAACGCTGAAAGAAATACACTGTCCGACCTTGTTGCTTTGTGGGCGGCATGACAGCTTATGTCCGGTGTCACGCCATCAGGCTATGGCCGGGTTAATCGGTCATGCAAAGCTGGTCATTGCCGAAGAGGCCGGGCATCTTCCCAGCCTAGAGGCACCAGAAATTGTCAATCAGGCTTTAGAAGAATTATTGGAGATTTAATATGGATGATGCATTGCTGACCCTGTTGCAAAAGGTTGATACCCCCACCGTTTGCAACGCTATTGAAACAGCGCAGGGCAAGCGCGGGTTTGATGCTTATACCCGCGGCACGGTCATATCTTCGGCGCCCGATGCTGGGGCGATTGTGGGATATGCGCGCACTGCCCGGATCGCGGCAAGGGCGCCGTCACCCGATCCTGTGGATGAGGTTCGTGCGCGGCGCCTTGCGTATTATAAATATATGGCAGAGGGTCATATGTCAGAGGGTCCGCGTCCGGCGATTGCTGTGGTTGAGGATGTGGACTACCCGAACGCAGTTGGCGCCTATTGGGGTGAGGTGAATACCAACATTCATCTAGCGTTTGGAATGGCTGGCGCGCTGACCAACGGGGTGATGCGTGACCTTGGCGATCTGCCGGATGGATTTCCGGTGATTGCCGGATCGGTAGGGCCAAGCCACGCTTTTGTCCATGTTGTTGATGTTGCAGCGGGAGCGCGGGTGTTTGATCTCTACATCCCCGACGGGGCGCTGGTCCACGCAGACCGGCACGGCGCGGTGATTATTCCAGATGATGTGGTTCCGGTTTTGGGCGCGGCGATTGAGACGCTGTTTAAGGCTGAAAAATGTATTTTGGATCCGGCGCGCAAAGGCACAATGAGCTTTGATGAGTTTCAGACAGCATGGGCCGCGTTTGAGGAAGCCCGCACCTAGATTTGCCCCCTCGAAACCAGTTTAGATGTCGGCCAAATCATCATCGCTAAGGCCATAGATTTCTCGCGCTTTGTGGCGGCTTATCAAACCGGCCATCACATCGGCGATTATATCAGCCTTTGGCCGGTCATGCGGATTACCAAATCCACCACCGCCCGGTAATTCGACAATCAGCGTGTCACCGTTGGGAATATGGTGCGTGGTTTTGCCGATCAACGCACTCCCCGATCCAAGGCGCGCGTTTCCGGTACTGCCATCACTGCCGCCAGAGCGCCCCCGCGCAGGATTATTCAGTCGGTCCCAAGTGGCCGCAGAAACGTCAAAACCGGCATCATCTGTGTTGGCAATCTCGATCAATTGTGACACCCCGCCCGGCATCATACCGGCGCCGGCTGAATCTTGGATATATTCCTTACGCCGGAAAATTAACGGGGATTCGGTCTCAGTGATTTCAACCGGAATGCTGCCAACGCCCGACGGAAAAGCGGTTGTGTTAAGTCCGGGCGCTGATTTGGTTGCACCAACCCCGCCCAGCCCAACATTCATTACATTAAAAGCGGTTCCGGGCACGCTATTGCCCGCCTTGCTGTTGGGATGCGCAGGATTTTGCTGCGGGCGTCTACCCGACATTGCCAGCACCCAAATTGACCCGGCGCTCTCAGCCGGTGTCGTGTCACCCAGCGCCTGAGACAAACACCCAAAGACGGCATCGGGCAGCATTTGGCCGATCACATGCCGCGCAGTAACCGGGGCGGGGCGTTCGGGGGCAACGCACGATCCAGCCTCAGCCAGCACATCAAAACACGATAACGACGCGTGATTATTAGGAGTGTCGGGCGCAATAACGCATTTCAGCCCGAAAACCGAATAGGCATCGGTATAGCATTTTGGCGAGTTGATACCATAAGCAGATTCCGGCGAGCTTCCCGCATAGTCAAGCGTACATCTATCGCCGTTTATCTCTAGGCGTGTTTTCAGTGTAATCGGGCTTTCATATCCATCGATGGTCATGTCGGCGTGATAGACCCCGTCCGGCACCGTTTCGATGGCTTTTTTTGTGGCGGCGAGTGAGCTGTCCAGAATATGCACCGCCAGCCGGTCCAGCGACGTCAATTCAAACTCCTCCATCATTCCCTCCAGCCGTTCAACGCCAACATCATTGCTGGAAATCAACGAGCGGATATCGCCAATCACCTCAACCGGGTTGCGGCTGTTCGCAGCGATAATCCCGATCAAATCATCGTTCATCACGCCGGCGCGTCGAAGATACATATGCGGTATCTGGATGCCCTCTTCAAAGATTGATTTTGCATCAGCGGTAAATCCCCGCCCGCCAACGTCGGTAACATGACTGGTTGACGCAAACAGCGCCACGATCTGCCCCTGATGAATGGCGGGCGTCACCACCACAAAATCAAACAGATGGCCCGTCCCCATCCACGGATCATTGCTAACGAAAACATCGCCTGGCTGCATCGTTTCAGTGGGAAAACGTTCAATAAAATGCGTCACCGCCATTGCCATGGTGTTCACATGACCCGGGGTTCCGGTGATGGCCTGTGCCAGCATTCTGCCGGTAATATCATAGACCCCAGCGGACAGATCACCCGCCTCACGGACGACCGAGCCAAAGGCGGTGCGCAGCAGCGCTTGCGCTTGTTCCTCAACAACCGAAATCAGCCGTGTCCACATCACCTGATTCTGAATTTCGGCGAGATGCTCCGGGACTGGCGCAGTGCTAGATTTTGGATACTCACTCATTTTTATCTCCTAAGCTGGGCCAATCTCCTAAGCGGGGATGCCAGCACGCGTCAGGCCGTTTCGTGTTAGACGAAGGGCCAGATCGGCGTCAACGCAGGCATCAAACCCCTTTGGCACCACCGTGGTGGTTTCGGTTTCGATGATCAGCGCTGGCCCGGACATCCGGTCACCGGCCTTCAGGTGTGTGCGTTCAAACACATCATGCGGGATCAGTGCCGCGGCGGCGGGATCAAACACATCGCGGCTACCGGCAGGTGTTACCCCAGTGCTGTCCTCAAACGCATTTAGGGCAGGTAGTACGGGCAGCGTCGGGGCATCGGTTGAAACGGTGACCGACCATGAAATCACCTCAACACCCAGCTCATCCATGGTTAGCCCGTAGACAGACCGGTAGCGAGACTCAAAATCACGCCGCATTTCAGCAAGGTGAGCGGCGGTAATCTGGCCGTTGGGCAGAGCGATGGCCAGCTCATGCCCCTGACCGCAATAGCGCAATTCGGCCTGTCTGCGCAGCGTTAGGTGTCGCCCGCCCGCACCGCTTTGAGTTGTTTCATGCGCTGCTGCCGACATCGCGTCCAGCAGCGCGTTCATCTCCTTCAGATCAGGGGTCTCCAGCATCATTCGCCAACTTCGCACAATTTCGTAGGACACCGGTGCTTGCAGGAATCCGATGGCCGATCCAACACCCGCACCGGGCGGAACAATCACCGTCGGGATATTCAGTTTTTCGGCAAGTCTGGCAGCATGAAGCGGCGCTCCACCCCCAAAGGCAATCATGACATATTCACCGGTTTGTTTGCCGCGTTCAATGGCATGAACCCGCGCCGCATTAGCCATGTTTTCTTCAATAATTTCGGTAATACCAACGGCGGGCCAGACACCATCAAGGCCAGTTTCATCCCCAATATGGCGCGCAATAGCGGTATCGGCAGCGGATTTATCCAGCGCAATTCGCCCACCCGCAAAATGATCCGGATCAATTTTGCCAAGCATCAAATTGGCATCGGTAACCGTTGGCAACTTGCCGCCAAGCCCATAACAAGATGGCCCGGGGGTAGAGCCCGCACTGTCCGGCCCGACCTTGATCTGGCGCATCTCGTCAATGCGCGCGATAGAGCCACCGCCAGCGCCAATCTCCACCATTTGAACAACAGGAATGCGCACCGGCAATCCGCTGCCCTTCATATCGCGGAATGATCGGGCAATTTCAAACTGGCGACTGCGTTCGGGACTGCCATCATCAATCAGGCAAATCTTGGCGGTAGTGCCGCCCATATCAAAGGCCAGCGCACGCTCCAACTTCCGCGATGTGGCAATGTTTGCCGCCAGAATAGCCCCGCCCGCCGGACCCGATTCAACCAGACGAATGGGAATGCGCGCGGCCTGATTCAAAGTGGTTAGGCCGCCGCCAGACAGCATCAGGAAAACGGGGCATTCAAACCCGTCAGACGTCAATCGGTCTGCCAGACGGTGCAGATACCCCGACATCAGGGGCCGGATATAGGCGTTGGCAACGGTCGTCGAAAATCGCTCATACTCACGAATTTCAGGACAAATCTCACTGGACAAGCAGATGGTGACGCCGGATAGCTCGGCTGCCAGAATTTCGGCGGCGCGCTGTTCATGCTGCGGATGGCTGTAGGCGTGCAGGAACCCGATGGCTACCGCCTTCACATCGCTATTGGCAATTTCTCCTGCAATCCGGCGCAGCGCATCCTCATCAAGCTGGCAGATAATCTGGCCGCTGGCTGAAATACGCTCATCGACCTCAAAGCGAAGCTGGCGCGGAACCAGTGGCGGCGGACGGCGGGCCTCAAGATTATATTGTGCAAAGCGCTTCTCAAACCCCATTTCCAGAATGTCACGAAAGCCGGATGACGTAATGAGAGCGGTCTTGGCCCCTTTGCGCTCAATCAAAGCGTTGGTCGCCAGCGTGGTTCCATGGATCAGAAGATCAACGTCGCCTGTAGCAATTCCGGCCTCTGCCAGCACCCGGTCAATTCCGGCAAGCGCGCCGGTTTCGGGGGCGTCATGCGTGGTCAGAACTTTCGTCGTAATCCGCTGCATCTCCGACGGACCAAATTCAAGAACGACATCGGTAAAAGTGCCGCCAATATCCACCGCCAGCCTTGTGCCAACCTTGCTTGCTGGATTATCGTTTTTCCCAACAATTTTTTGCGGATTTTTCATTGGTCTCCCTTATTTACTGATGAAATTTCTTTCATTATTGCAAGAAATGCGCAAGATTGTAACCCATGTTCCCTAAAAATCGATTGGGGAACATCCATTGATGAGGGGATAATTGATCGTGAGTATTACTTTGGAAATGTGCCGTGTGCTGGATGCGGACGACCCGCTCGCCAAATTTTACGATTTGTTCGAACCGCCCAAAAAGAACACCATTTTTCTGGATGCGAATTCAATGGGGGCGATGCCAAAAGCGGTGCCGGACATGATGCAGCGGTTTTTTAGCGATGCGTGGGTTGAATTGCGCCGTCAGGGCTGGAGTCATTTTGAATGGATGGAACGGCCCGGGCAGATCGGCGCGTCGATCGCGCATTTGATGGGCGTTGATGGCAAGGATGTGATTGCGTGTGATAACACCACGGTCAATTTGTATAAAATACTGACCTATGCTTGGCGGGTACGCGGCAGTGGTACGCAAATTTTAACCGAAAAAGGTAATTTTCCGACTGATATTTATATTGCCGAAGGGTTGCAGAACGCTGGCGATAACGCCCCTGAAGTCATTGTATGCGAGACGCGGGATGATCTGGTATCACGCATCAGCGCGGATACGGCGATTGTGTATCTAAGCCATGTCGACTACCGCACGGGCGAACGCTGGGACATGGCAGAAATAAGCCGGTTGGCGCATGCGAATGACGCTTTGACCGTTTGGGATCTGTCGCATTCAACTGGGGCTGTACCGCTGGACTTGATGGGCGATGCCGCGGATTTTGCGGTTGGTTGCGGTTATAAATATCTCAGTGGCGGGCCGGGCGGGCCGGCCTATCTGTGGGTTCATCCCGATCATGGTGAGACGGCATGGCCGACGATTTGCGGCTGGATGGGGCATGGCGATGTTTTTGCCTTTGCCAAGACGTTCTGGCCGCTGGATGGGGCGGCGCGTCATGCCACAGGAACGCCTTCGGTGATGGCCAATGAGGTTTTTGCCTGCGCCGCTGAAATCTGGCGCCAAGTTGATGCGCCCCAGCTTTGGAGCAAGCATCAGGCGCTGGGTGATCTGCTGATTGACTTGCTGGAACAGGAATGTGGCGCGCTGGGCGTGACCGTCAATTCACCGCGCGAATATGACCAGCGCGGCGGGCATGTCGGTTTCTCGCACGAAGGGGCAGGCCCGTTATGCGAGGCGTTGCTGGATGCCGGGGTGGTCGGATCATTCCGCAAACCCGACGCTCTGCGCTTTGGACTGGGATCGCTTTACCTTCGCTATGAGGATATTTGGGAGACGGTACAACGGCTGCGGATTATTCTTGAAAGTGAAAGGTGGCGCGATCCGAAGTTCCAGAAAGTATCGGTCTAGCGGGCAAATAAGGGGACGGCCATGGCGGCAAAACCGCAACAGCAATCGCAAATAGATGCCATTACCGGCACCCAGAATCGAGGCGCTCAGGGCGTGCGAATTGCCGCGTTTCGCAAACAGGCTGATCTGACGCTGGCCGAGGTTGCCGAGGTGTGCGCTCTGTCCGAGGCAACCTTATCGCGTATTGAAAACGGGCAAACCCGGGTTAGCGCGGATACGCTATTTGTGATGGCCCGGCTTTTTGCCGTTGATATGGCTGATTTTTTTGGTGATACCGCCGCGCCTTTGACAAAGGGGATGCGCTCAATCACCCGCAGCGGTGAGGTCGATTGCACCCCTATGGCCCGCTATTCCAGCGAAGTTCTGAATGCCGATTTATCGCGAAAGCAAATGCTACCGGCGATCAATCATGTTGCCGCGCGCACACTGGATGATGTTGGCGGATTGCAGGCACATGTTGGTGAGGAATTTGTCTATGTGCTTGGTGGGGCGATCATGCTCCATTCCGAGCTATATGCACCGACGCGCCTGAATGAGGGGGATAGCTGCTATTTCGATGCGGCAATGGCGCATGCCTATCTGAATGCTGGCGCCTCGGACACGGCAACCATTCTAGTGGTAGTGCGTGCCGAAGATCGCTGATGATCGTTGACGATATTTGGGCCGGTAAGGGCCGGAGAAGGCAGAATTATGGCCAAACAAACTGATCTTGCACATATTCGGATTAACGCTGCTGCTGATGCACTCTTTGCCTTTATGGCGGACCCGGGCCGGATGGATTTATGGTCCTTTGGTACATGGCACACCGAAATCGCTGCAGATGGATTGGTGCGCGGCACATCGATATTTGACGGATCAGAAATTTATGTGCGGATTGCTCCTTACCCCGATCAGATGGTTGTAGATTATCTGATCGGGGCTGATCCTGCGGCGTTAACACGGCGGATTTATGCCCGCATCCTGCCGTCAACTGATGCTGATGGTCCGGTGGGAATGGCCGAGCTTCACCTTGTTGCGCTGCGCAGCGATCACATGGATGATGACCGTTGGGAAGGGTTGAAAGCGGCGCACGCCTTTGAGGTGCGTCTGATCAAACGCCTGATCGAAAGCGGTTTTGATCATCGCCAGCTGCCGCGATAATTGGTAATTCAGTAAATCTACCCTCCTGCGCCTAGCAGAATAGGATTTATGAATAGTATGATGATCTGCACTAAGGCGGTGAAGGTGAAAATTACGCAAGGGGTAGAAAATGGCTGGATATAAGGATGCCTACAATCGGGCGCAGGCGGATAGCGGTGCTTTCTGGTTAAAAGCCGCTGGCGATATTTCCTGGAGCAAACCCCCGAAAACAGCGCTTGATACCTCAAGGCCGCCCTTCTACCGCTGGTTTCCTGATGGCGAGTTGAACACTTGCTATAACGCCGTTGACCGGCATGTCGCGGCAGGACGCGGCGCGCAAAAAGCCATAATTTACGACTCGCCGATTACCGGCAGCGCATCGACGCTGACCTATGCTGAATTGCAAATTGCTACCGCGCGCTTTGCCGGAATGCTGCACCGTTTTGGCATTGGGGCGGGTGACCGGGTGATCATTTATATGCCGATGATCCCCGAAGCCGCGGTTGCCATGTTGGGATGCGCGCGCCTTGGTGCGGTTCATTCGGTGGTCTTTGGCGGCTTTGCGGCTGCTGAGCTTGCCAAGCGGATTGATGATTGCAAGCCAAAACTCATTATCAGTGCGTCCTGCGGGCATGAGCCTGGCCGGATTGTGGCCTATAAACCGCTGCTGGATGCGGCACTTGACACCGCCAAGCACAAACCGGCAAATTGCGTCATCTTTCAGCGTAATGCGGTGCGTGCTGACCTGCTCGCTGGCCGTGATCATGACTGGCATGCGGCGCATGAAGACGCACCGGAACTGGCTCCGGTTGCGGTTAAGGCAACCGACCCTCTTTATATCCTTTACACGTCGGGAACGACCGGCACGCCCAAAGGGGTTGTTCGTGATAATGGCGGTCATGCGGTGGCGCTGCAATGGTCGATGCCTAATATTTATGACACCCGTCCGGGCGATGTGTACTGGGCGGCGTCTGATATTGGCTGGGTGGTGGGCCATTCCTACATTGTCTACGCGCCCTTGATTGCTGGTTGCACAACAGTTTTGTTTGAGGGCAAGCCCGTCGGCACCCCCGATGCAGGGGTTTTCTGGCGGATTATTCAGGATCATAAGGTGAAGGTTCTGTTTACGGCGCCAACGGCATTTCGCGCGATCAGGCGCGCCGACCCCGAGGCTGAATTCCTAAAAACATATGACACGTCGTCGCTGAAATATCTATTTCTGGCGGGCGAGCGCGCTGATCCCGACACCATCATCTGGGCGCAGGATAAGCTGCAAGTTCCCGTAATCGATCATTGGTGGCAGACCGAAACCGGCTGGTCGATCTGCGCAAATCCGGTTGGAGTTGAAATGTTACCAGTCAAGTTGGGCTCCCCGTCAGTGGCGATGCCCGGGTATCAGATCGACATTCTGGATGCGGGCGGCAAGCCGAAAGCAGAAGGTGAATTTGGGGCGATTGCGGTCAAGCTGCCGCTACCACCATCCTGCCTTGCGACCATCTGGGGGGCTGATGCTGCCTTTGTTGAAAAATATCTGACCAGTTTTCCGGGTTATTATGAAACGGGGGATGCGGGGTATAAGGATACCGACGGATATCTCTATATTATGGCGCGGACCGATGATGTGATTAATGTCGCCGGCCACCGTCTTTCAACGGGGCAGTTGGAAGAGGCGCTGGCCGCACACCCCGATGTGGCCGAATGTGCGGTGATCGGGGTTGCGGATCAGCTGAAAGGGCAGGTGCCGCTGGGCCTAATCTGTCTGTATCCGAAGTGCGAAAAATCCCACAAAGAGGTCTGCGCCGAGGCTGTTGATCTGGTCAAATCGCGCGTTGGCCGGGTCTCTGCTTTTAATTTGGTAGGCGTTATTGACCGCTTGCCCAAAACGCGGTCGGGGAAGGTTTTGCGCGCAGTAATGGCAAAGATTGCCGATGGCGAGGAATATGCAATGCCCGCAACCATTGATGATCCGGTTGTTCTGGACGAAATTAGGGGCGCATTAGCGATATTGGGGTATCCAAAAAGTGAATAAGATCAGGCGATTTTAGGCAAAATAATTTGATTAACTCTTGCCAACTCATCAGTTTTTGTCATTAAATTGACAAAATATCCTTATGTTTCATGGAGAACATTATGAAAAAACTATTATTGGCTGCTGTGGCGTCGACATTCGTTGCTGCTCCGGTGTTTGCTGAAGAGGTGAAGCTTGGCATCATCTTCGGTTTTACGGGTCCAATTGAATCTCTCACTCAGCCGATGGCTTCCGGCGCTGAGCTGGCAATGAAAGAGGCCACCGACTCAGGTTTGTTTCTTGGTGGATCAAGTGTAGTTGGCATCCGTGCCGACTCCACCTGCATCGATTCTGCTGCGGCGGTTGCTGCGGCTGAGCGTCTGGTTACATCAGATAAGGTTAACGCCATTGTCGGTGGAGACTGCTCGGGTGTGACGGGGGCGATTTTGCAGAATGTTGCACGTCCAAACGGTATTGTGATGGTATCCCCATCCGCAACATCGCCAGCACTTTCAACGGCTGAGGATGATGGGTTGTTTTTCCGCACATCACCTTCTGACGCGCGTCAAGGTCAGGTTATGACCGAGATCCTGATGGAGCAGGGCATCAAGACCGTTCCTGTCACCTATACCAACTCTGACTACGGTAAAGGTTTGGCAGAGAGCTTTCAGGCAGCTTTTGAAGCGGCCGGTGGTACGGTAACAATCAACGCTGCCCACGAAGATGGCAAGGCTGATTACACCGCTGAAGTTGGCGCGCTTGCGTCTGCTGGTGGTGATCGTCTGGTGATTGCTGGTTACATCGATCAGGGCGGCGGGGGCATCCTTCGTGCCGCGCTTGATTCAGGTGCCTTCGATACCTTCCATTTCCCTGATGGCATGATCTCAGTGAATCTCGAAGATAATTTTGGCTCCGAAATTGATGGCTCAACCGGTCAGCATCCGGGTACAGACAGCCCGGGCGCTGCCAAGATCAAGGATTTTGGTGATGCTGGCGGGTTTGACGGCACGTCACCTTTCACACCAGAATCATATGACGCAGCCGCGTTGATCATTCTGGCGATGCAGGCAGCAGGGTCTTCAAGCTCAGCTGACCTGAAAGGCCATATCATGGATGTTGCCAACGCGCCCGGAGAGCAAATCTTCCCGGGTGAGCTGGCAAAAGCTCTGAAGATTCTGGCTGCTGGCGGCGAAGTTGACTATGTCGGCGGATCAGCGGTTGAGCTGATTGGTCCGGGCGAGTCTGCAGGTGCCTACCGTCAGATTGAAATGAGCGGCGGCAAGATTTCAACGGTAGTATATCGCTAATCATGCGCTGTTTTGCACTATCGAGCAGTCCGGGGAGTCTCCCGGGCTGCTCTTTTGGTTTAGCACTAATTTTTAAGGTCTAATTTTTAAGATCTAATTTTTAGAATCTAATTTTTTAGGTGGGGTTTTGTCTTTTTATGATCAGTGTCGAAGACATCCATAAGCATTTTGGCGGTTTCCACGCCGTTGATGGGGCAACATTAAAGATTGAAACCGGTTCCATCACTGGCCTGATAGGCCCAAATGGTGCCGGGAAAACCACGCTTTTTAATGTGATTGCGGGCGTTTTGCCGCCAACCTCGGGGCGTGTGACGATGGACGGGGTTGATATCACCGGGCTGCCGCCGCACACGCTATTCCACAAAGGGCTTCTTCGCACGTTCCAGATCGCGCATGAATTTGGCTCAATGACTGTTCGTGAAAATCTGATGATGGTGCCGGGGGGACAGGCTGGCGAATCCCTATGGAACACTTGGTTTGCGCGCAATCGCATCGGGCGTGAGGAAGGTGAGCTTAGCGAAAAAGCTGACGACGTTCTGAAGTTCCTGACCATCGATCATCTTGCCGATGAAAAAGCCGGGAATTTATCAGGCGGTCAGAAAAAATTGCTGGAACTAGGGCGCACGATGATGGTTGATGCCAAAATCGTGTTTTTGGATGAGGTTGGCGCCGGGGTTAACCGCACGCTGTTGAATACGATTGCCGATGCGATTGTGCGGTTGAACAAAGAGCGCGGATATACCTTCTGCGTCATCGAACATGATATGGATTTCATTGCCCGATTGTGTCAGCCGGTTATCTGTATGGCTGAAGGGCGGGTTCTGGCCCAAGGCACAATCGACGAGATTAAAAATAATGAGCAGGTTATTGAGGCTTATCTTGGCACGGGACTGAAGAATAAAACCGCTGCCGGAGCTGGTTCATGAGCGGGAACGGATCTGCAAATTTTCTTGTCGGCGAAAATATGACCGGCGGATATGGCGGCGCAGATATCCTGCATAGCTGTACTGTCGGGGTTGAACCGGGCAAGATTGCCGTGATTGTGGGCCCGAACGGAGCTGGTAAATCCACCGCGATGAAGGCGATTTTCGGAATGCTGTCTCTTCGTGAGGGCAGGGTGAGCATCGACGGCGAAGATATTTCGGGAATGTCGCCGCAGGACCGCGTTGCCAAGGGCATGGCTTTTGTCCCCCAGACTAAAAATATCTTCACATCGATGACGGTTGAGGAAAATCTGGAAATGGGGGCGTTCCTGCGCCGTGATGATATCAATGACACTATGGTACAGGTCTATGATCTGTTCCCGGTGCTAAAGGAAAAGCGGTATCAGGCGGCGGGGGAACTGTCAGGTGGACAGCGCCAGCAAGTGGCCGTTGGCCGCGCCCTGATGACCCAGCCACGCGTCCTGATGCTAGATGAGCCAACCGCCGGTGTTAGTCCAATTGTGATGGATGAATTGTTTGACCGGATTATCGAAGTGGCCCGCACCGGCATTTCAATTTTGATGGTTGAGCAGAATGCGCGCCAAGCGTTGTCCATTGCCGACCGTGGTTATGTTCTGGTGCAGGGGGAAAACAGGTTTACCGACACCGGGGATGCGCTTCTTGCCGATCCCGAAGTCCGAAAAAGTTTCTTGGGAGGATGATGCATGGACATCCTTAATGCTATTGTCGTGCTGGCAAATTATGTTGTTATCCCCGGCATTGCCTATGGCAGCACGCTGGCGCTGGGCGCGCTGGGCATTACGTTGATTTACGGCATTCTGCGTTTTTCAAACTTCGCGCATGGCGACACCATGGCGTTCGGCGGCATGATTGTCGTGCTGGGAACATGGTGGTTGCAATCCAAAGGCGTGTCGATCAGCCCGTTTCCAACGGCGCTGCTGATGTTGCCGGTCGCCATTGTGATGATGATTGGTGTGTTGCTAGCGCTCGATCGCGGTGTTTATCGCTTTTACCGTAGGGTCAAAGCTGATCCGATTATCTTTGTCATGGCGTCGCTTGGCATTACGTTTGTTTTGAATGGCGTGGTTCGGTTTATTATCGGTCCGGGTGATCAGCGTTTTGCTGACGGGACGCGGTTTTTGATCAAGGCACGCGAATTTAAGCAAATGACCGGTCTTAGCGAAGGTCTGTCGATCCGCCTCTCTCAGGTGATCACCGTTGTTGCCGCGATTATTATTGTCTCGGCCCTGTTTTGGTTTCTGAACAAAACGCGCACGGGTAAATCGATGCGGGCCTTTTCGGACAATGAGGATCTGGCGTTGCTTTCGGGAATTAATCCTGAGCGCGTTGTCTCAATCGTTTGGATCCTTGTCGCCATTCTGGCAACCGTTGCTGGCACCTTATACGGCCTTGATAAAACCTATAAACCGTTCACCTATTTCATGTTGCTATTGCCCATGTTTGCCGCGGCGATTGTCGGCGGACTTGGCAATCCGGTTGGCGCTATCGCTGGCGGTTTTGTCATCGCCTTTTCCGAAGTTTCGGTGACCTATGCGTTTAAGAAAGTGGCTGGGTATATCGCGCCAGAATCGATTGTACCGGAAGGGCTGCTTCAGCTGCTTTCGACGGATTATAAATTTGCTGTATCCTTTTCCATTCTTGTTCTGGTGTTGTTGTTCCGGCCCACGGGTATCTTTAAGGGGCAATCGGTATGAATTATCGCAACATTATCTATTTCGCCGTTTTCTTTTTGTTATTGATCAGCGTCGGATTTATCCAGAGCTGGTCGCTTGCATTTGCCTTGCTGAATCTGTGTCTGATTTCGGCGATCATGGCGTTGGGCGTTAATATTCAGTGGGGATATGCCGGTTTGTTTTCGGTTGGTACAACCGGATTTGTTGCGCTTGGCGGTGTTGCTGCGGTGATCACCTCGATGCCGCCGGTGCGCGAAGCATGGTCGGTTGGCGGTCTTGGCGTGCTGTCGGGATTGTTGCTCGCGCTTATCACCATTGTCGCCGCGGTACAGATATGGAAGCGCATGGCGCCCGGTCGTACCCGCAATTGGACTGTAACCGTGGTGTTAATTGGCGGATTTTTCCTCTATCGATATGTCTTTGATCCGGCAGCCGAGGCGATCGAGGCGGTGAACCCGGCGGCGGATGGATATCTTGGCGGATTGGGGCTGCATATTATTTTCAGCTGGCTGGTTGGCGGGTTGTTAGCGGCCGGGGCGGCGTGGGTAATTGGCAAGGTTGCCCTTGGTCTTCGCTCGGATTATCTGGCGATTGCGACGCTCGGCATTTCTGAAATTATCATCGCCGTGATTAAGAATGAGGATTGGCTGACACGCGGCGTAAAAAACGTTACCGGTATCCCGCGCCCTGTTGCCTATGAAGTTAACCTTCAGGCCGACCCCAGCTTTATCTCATGGGCCGACCGGCTTGGCATCAATGTGATCGAGGCATCATCGCTCTATGTTAAAATCTCCTATGGCCTGCTGTTCGTTGTTGTTCTGGCAATCATCATGTGGATGTCTGAAAAGGCCCTGAAATCGCCGTGGGGCCGGATGATGCGCGCTATTCGCGATAATGAAGAGGCCGCCGAGGCGATGGGCAAGGATGTGACCAAGCGTCATCTTCAGGTGTTCGTGATTGGCTCGGCGGTTTGCGGCATTGCCGGGGCGATGTTGACGTCGCTGGACGGGCTGTTGACGCCAGCGTCGTATCAGCCGCTTCGCTTTACTTTTTTGATCTGGGTGATGGTGATTGTTGGCGGATCAGGGAATAACTGGGGCGCGGTTCTTGGCGGGTTTCTGATTTGGTTCCTGTGGGTTGAGGTTGAACCGATGGGGCTTTGGCTGATGAATGCCATCACCAGCGGAATGGCTGAGAATTCGGACCTTCGTGAACATCTGATCAAATCTGCAGCGCATATGCGCCTGATCACGATGGGGATAATTTTGTTGCTTGTCTTGCGATTTAGTCCACGCGGATTGATTCCGGAAAAATAACAAACATCGGGGACCCTCCAGACTCAGGCATTCAAAATCATTGCCAGTACCCCCTTAAATGCCCTAGATAAAAGATGAAACACCAATAAAGATGAAAATCCGGTCATCGTCCTCCGTCTGCTGTGTGCCAGTCAGCCTGGCAGGGTGTTCTTGATTATTGACCGGAAAGATGTTCTTGATAATTGAAAGGTCATTTTGATGCTTGAAAGATTCCAGCCAACGCCGCCTGATCCCATTCTGGGTCTTGGCCAGCTTTATGCCGCGGACACGCGTGAGACCAAAATTGATCTTGGTGTTGGGGTTTTCAAAGACGCTGAAGGGCGCACCCCGATTATGCGGGCGGTGAAGAAAGCCGAAGCCATTTTGCACGCCGAACAAACCACTAAAAGCTATAAAGGGCTTGCCGGTGATGAGCAGTTTCGCGATGCGATGCGCCAACTCGTCCTCGGCGATTCTGTGCCTGCTGACCGCGTTGCCACTATTCAGACCCCGGGTGGAACCGGAGCCATTCGTCAGATGTATGAAGCGATAAAGCTGATCAATTTTGATGCTACCTTGTGGGTCAGTGATCCAACCTGGCCGTCGCATGTCAGCATGGCAAAGCATATGGGGATGAAACTGCGCCAGTATCGGTATTTCGATAATGCCACCAGCGATGTAAATTTTGCCGGAATGATGGAAGACCTTCAGGATATGGTAGCCGGCGATGTTTTGTTGTTGCATGGATGTTGCCATAACCCGACGGGCGCTAATCTTACCTTGGCGAACTGGCAGCAGATGACTGACTTTGTTTTGCAAAAGAAAGTCACTCCCTTCATTGATATAGCCTATCAGGGCTTTGGTGATGGTCTGGATGAAGATGCAGCCGGATTGCGGGCAATGGCTATGCGCGTTCCTGAGATGCTGATCGCGGCTTCATGCTCGAAGAATTTTGGTCTGTACCGTGACCGTGTCGGCATTGCGATGGCGATTTGCGATAGCGCTGAGAAACACGCGGTCGTCAGCCGGAATCTAGCGGTTCTGAATAGGTTGAACTATTCGTTTGCACCTGATCATGGGGCGGCGTTGACCGGTATTATTCTTACCGATAAGGACCTTCGTGCGGACTGGCAGGCAGAACTCGACGAGATGCGCTTTACGATGTTGGAAATTCGCCAGAATCTTGCCGATGAACTTCGCCGACAGTGCAATTCTGATAGGTTTGATTTCATCGCGCGGCATCGCGGCATGTTTTCACGCCTTGGCCTGACGTCTGAGCAGGTTGAAAGGTTGCGCGATGAGCATGCGATGTATGTGGTTGGTGACAGCCGGATTAATATCGCCGGTCTGTCCGGTGGGCGCCATGTTCCTTTTGCGGCTGCGGTAGCGGCGGTTCTTGCCGGCTAGCCCCTCTCACTCCCATAGAATTCTCATTCCCATAGGCTTCTCACTTATTGGTATAAAAGGCTAAGCACGAAGAAAGCGAGGCAGCATGGCAAAGGACGGTGTTCGGACTGGCGGCCAGTTGCTGATGGACTGCCTGATCAATCTGGGTGCCAGCAAGGCGTTTGGTGTACCGGGCGAATCCTATCTTGCGGTTCTTGATGCCATGGTTGACCGGCGTGATGAATTTGATCTGGTGCTGTGCCGTCAGGAAGGTGGGGCCGCCTATATGGCGGCGGCGTGGGCGAAGCTGACTGGTGATCCGGGGCTGTGTTTCGTCACCCGTGGGCCCGGGGCAACGAACGCCGCCGTTGGCATTCATACAGCGATGCAAGATTCGCTGCCGATGCTGTTATTTGTGGGGCAGGTCGGCAGTGATGTGGCCGGGCGTGAGGCTTTTCAAGAGGTTGATTATCCGGCTTTCTTTGGTCCCATTGCAAAATGGGCCGTGCAGATTGACCATGTTAACCGGGTTCCAGAGATTATCAGCCGCGCGTGGAGCGTTGCCCTTAGCGGCAGGCCCGGTCCGGTGGTGGTTGCGCTTCCCGAAGATATGCTGGTTGATGTAAGTTCTGCCGCGCCATGCACTGCTGTTGAAATTCCCGAGCCTGCGCCATCACCTGGCGCGCTGGCAAAGCTGACAGATATGCTGAATGCTGCCGAAAGGCCGGTTATTATTGTTGGCGGAACGCGCTGGCAGCCAGAAAGTGCGCGTGCGATTGAGGCATTTGCAACCGCGCATAATATTCCCGTTGTTGCGGCTTTTCGCTTTCACGACATTATTGATAATCACTGTGATGCGTATGTCGGCGATGCCGGCATTGGCATGAACCCCTATATGAAGGTGCTGCTTGGTAACGCGGATTTGATTTTCGCGATAAACATCCGGTTCGGCGAGTTCACTACCAACGATTATAAGCTTTTTGATGCCCCGAAAATGGCGGCAAAGCTTGTTCATTCGCACTGTTCGGATGACGAAATTGGCAAGTTATATGCAGCCGATCTGCCGCTTCATGCGGGGCCTAATGTTCTGGCTGATGCGCTTTCCAGCCTGCAGTTATCGCGCTCGTCTGAACAGTCGGAATGGGTTCAGGCTGCACGCGCTAATTATCTGGCATCCTTGAAGATGCCGCCGCAGACCGGCGATTTTGATATGGCGCAGATAATTCCGCAAATCGAGGCCAGTCTGCCCGAGGATGCGATTATCACGCATGGGGCCGGCAATTTTGCAATCTGGTCCAATAAATTTATGCAATATGGCCCCCAGCAACGCCTTCTTGCCCCTCAAAGTGGCTCGATGGGGTTTGGGTTGCCTGCTGCACTTGCCGCCAAGGTGTATGATGGCAGCCGCTTTGTTCTGTGCTTTGCCGGTGATGGTGATTTTCAGATGAATGGCAATGAGCTTGGCACCGCGTTGCAAGCGGGGCTTCATCCGATTATTCTAATCCTAAATAACTCCAGCTATGGCACCATCCGAATGCATCAGGAACGCACATATCCGGCCCGCGTTTTGGGGACCAAGATTGTTAATCCTGATTATGTGACGCTTGCGGCTGCCTATGGGTTTCACGGCGAACGGGTGACGCGGACCGATGAATTTGCCGGTGCCTATGCCCGCGCCCTTGCTGCCACCACAGGCGCCTATCCCGTCGGGGCAATTATCGAAATCATTGTTGCGACTGAGGCAATCTCACCGCAGACAACAATCAGCGCGCTGCGCGAAGCAACCCGATGATCCGGATGATCAACACCCATGCCGAGGGTGAGATCGGCTATGTTGCGGTTGAAGGCGTTCCTGAAATTGCCGGAGACACGCTCGCCGAAAAGCTGGCGACATTGAACAAGGGTGATGATGCGCTTCGCCGGATGTTAACGCTGGCACCGCGCGGCAATCCTGCATCCTCGGTCAATCTGCTATTTCCACCGCAGCATCCCGATGCCGACATCGGGTTCATCGTTCTGCAACCTGATCAGGCACATGCCAGTTCCGGCTCGAATAGTATCTGTGTCGTGACCGCGCTTCTGGAAGCTAAAATGCTGCCTGCAAAGGACGGTGAGGTGCCGATAACGCTGGAGACAGCGGCCGGCCTGATTGCAGTGCAGGCTGATTGGGCTAGCGGTAAATGCCGGTCGGTGACGCTTGATATGGTTCCCTCATTTGTTGAGATGCTGGATTGTCCGATATTCAGCCCAGAGTGGGGGCAGCTTTCGGTTGATATCTGCTATGGCGGGATTTTTTATGCGCTGGTTGATGCTGGCCAAATTGGTCTGTCGATTATTCCGGAAAATGCTGCGCGTCTGGCGGCGGCAGGGATGGCGCTAAAGGACATTATTAATGCGCATCACAAGGTTGTTCACCCGCAAATTCCCGAGATTAGCGGCATCGCCTATGTGATGTTCACCCAGGCTATTGGGCCGAATGAGGTGCGAACCGCCACGATAATGGCGCCGGGCCGAATTGATCGCAGCCCCTGCGGCACGGGCAGCTCGGCGCATTTAGCATCGATGGCGGCGCGCGGCCAGATTGCCGTTGGTGAGAAGATCATTACGCGCTCGATCATCGGGTCACGCTTTGAGGTTACGCTGATGGGGATTAACGAGGTTGCGGGCCGAACTGCAATCATGCCGCGAATTAAGGGGCGGGGGTGGCGGTTTGGTGAGACCAGCATTATGGTGGATGCCAGCGATCCTTTCGCCGATGGCTTTGCGGTAACCGATGTTTGGGGCCCGGACGCCAACAGCCTGAACCGCTAGACCGTTCATTTTATGGTGTTTTGTGCGTGACAAGTTGCATTTGGCAGTTCACGTTATATGCTTGTTTTTCTACCCAAGCTGATAAAGAAGGATCTACAATGACCGTCCTTGACGTTGAGTTCGTCCGCGCGCAATTCCCCGCTTTTTCTGAGCCATCCCTTCAAGGCCAAGCATTCTTTGAGAATGCGGGCGGCTCATACACCTGCCAGCAGGTCATCGACCGGCTGCATCGATTTTATACCCAGCGCAAAGTGCAGCCCTACGGTGTTTATGCAGCATCAAAAGCTGGCGGTGATGAAATGGATGAAGCGCGCAGCCGCCTTGCCGCACTGCTGAATATTGAGGAAGATGAGCTGAGTTTCGGCCCGTCGACAAGTTCCAACACCTATGTATTAGCGCACGCGTTCAGTGAAACGCTGGATAAGGGCGATGTTGTTATTGTCACTGATCAGGATCATGAGGCGAATAGCGGTGCGTGGCGGCGGATGGAAGCGCGCGGCATGGAAATTCGCGAATGGCATGTGAACGCCGAAAGCGGCCAGTTGGAGCTGGAAACACTTGCCGAGATCCTGGACGAACGTGTCAAGCTGGTGTGTTTTCCGCATTGCTCAAACATCATTGGTCAGGAAAATCCGGTTGCCGAAATCGCCGCTATGGTCCACGCGGTTGGCGGGGTTACCTGTGTTGATGGGGTCAGTATGGTACCGCACGGCTTTCCCGATGTTGCCGCGCTGAATGCTGATATCTATCTGTTTTCAAGTTATAAAACCTATGGCCCACATCAGGGGATTATGGTGGTTCGGCGCGCGCTTGCCGACAGGCTGGCCAATCAGGCGCATTTCTTTAATGCTGGATCACGCGTGAAACGTCTGACACCGGCCGGCCCCGACCATGCGCAGATTGCAGCCTCTGCCGGAATGGCGGATTATGTTGATGCGCTGTATGACCATCATTTTTCCGAGAAGGCGACGCCAGCCAATCGCGCGCGCGCGGTAACGGCACTGCAACGCGCTCATGAAAATAAGGTGCTGGCGCCGTTGCTGGATTTCTTGCGGGACCGGAATGATGCCCGTATTCTGGGAGGCACAACCACCACTAACGCGGCTGGTGCCCCAAATGGCCGGGTGCCAACTGTGGCGCTGAATACCGCCAAAGCTCCAGCGCAAATTGTTGGTAAGCTGGCTGATCAGGGTATCATGGCCGGCTCTGGTGATTTTTATGCACTGCGTACAATAGGCGCGATGGGATGTGATGCCGCCGCCGGGGTGCTGCGCCTCAGCTTTGTTCATTACACGGATGAGGGTGAGGTAGGCAAACTGATCAATGCACTGGATGCTAGTCTATAAGCGTGCGGATGCGCGCAATGATCATGACAATTTGAGGGAAGGTAGGCAGGGATTTGGCTTTTGATTTCGACACGGTAAATGACCGCCGGGAAACCCATTCGATGAAATGGGACGAACTAGAAAATCGCTTTAACGTCACAGATGAAAACGCCGTTGCGATGTGGGTTGCGGATATGGAATTTCTGCCGCCACCAGCCGTCAATGACGCGCTGAAGGCCGCGGCTGATCACGGCATTCACGGATATTATGGCGATGATACCAGTTTCCGCAAAGCGCTGGTTGGCTGGATGAAACGTCGTCATGACTGGGATGTTGATCCTGCATGGCCAATTCAGACGCATGGGCTGGTCAACGCCGTTTCTGTGTGTTTGCAGGTGTTTACCCAGCCGGGTGATGGAATCATCGTGTTCTCGCCGGTCTATTATGCCTTTATGCGGGTGATTGAGGCGAATGACCGGCGTGTTGTCTATTCTCATATGGATGAGCGTGACAACCGCTTTCATATGGATTTAGAGGCGTTGCAAGCGTCGCTCACCGGCACTGAGAAAATTCTCATTCTCTGCTCTCCCCATAATCCGGGCGGCCAGCTCTGGAGCGTTGAAGAGCTTCGCGATATTGCTGATTTCTGTGTACGCAACGACATTTTACTGATCAGCGACGAGGTGCATAATGATCTGGTAATGCCCGGCTATAAGCATCACGTTCTGGCAAAAGTAGCACCTCAGGCCAACAGCCATCTGATCACATTGGCGGCCACCACCAAGACGTTCAACATTGCCGGATGCGCTGTTGGTTCCATGATTGTCGCTGACGAAAAGCTTCGCAGCGCCTTGCAGCATGGTTGCCTTGCTGGCGGAATCATGCCGAATAAATTTGGTATGCTGATGGCCGAGGCTGCCTATCTGCACGGCGATGAATGGCTGGATGCGCTGATGGAATATCTGGATGGCAACCGGCAGGTTATAAATGCTGCGATTGCCGATATTCCCGGCCTGTCGGTGATGGATCTGCAAGCCACCTATCTGACATGGGTGAATTTTTCCGGAACTGGAATGGCGAAGGAAGATTTCCTTAAGCGGGTGAATGATGCAGGACTGGTGCCGCAGCTTGGTGAGCCATTCGGGCCCGGCGGTGAGGATTGTCTTAGGTTTAACATCGCCTGCTCACGCAGCGTATTGGTTGATGCGATGGACCGTCTGGCCAAGGCCTTTTCTGACTTACAGTAGGCTAGTTTACACCGAAAAAGGGCCGTCAGCCGGGTGGCTGACAGCCCTCTTGATCAGGTAATATGCCTTGTATCGTCTCAATTAGCCTTAATTTGATTGACTGATTAGGCGATTTTGAAGCTGAAATCAGCAATGCCATCAACGCCGCCCGTAATCACATCACCGCGTTCTACCGCGCCAACGCCTGCCGGTGTTCCCATGAACACAACATCACCTTGTTGCAGCGTGTACATCAGCGACAAATCGGCGATAATTTCGGGAACCGACCAGACCATCTGTGACAGATCGGCTTCCTGCTTGATCGTGCCGTTCTGCTCAAGGTGAATCCGGCCTTCACCAACCGAAGGTACATCGCTCATCAGGCGCAGGGGCGTTACCACGGCGGACTGTTCAACATCTTTTGATGTATCCCATGGGCGGCGGGTTTCCTTGGCCTTGTTCTGGTGGTCGCGGCGGGTCATGTCAACGCCGGCAGCAGCGCCATAGATGTGCGACAGCGCGTCGGCCTCGGCAATGTTGGTGCCGCCGCTTTTCAGCGCGAAAACCAGCTCCATCTCATAGTGATAATTATCGGTGCGCGGTGCATAAGCGATGTCACCTTCAGCCAGAATGATCGCTGTTGGCGATTTGGTGAAATAGAACGGGGCCTCACGGTCAACAACGGTTCCCATTTCAGTCGCATGCGCTTCATAGTTCCGGCCAACACAAAAAACGCGGTTTACCGGGTACAGCTGGTCGCTTCCATAGATCGGAATAACCGAAGGGGCTGTCGGTTCAAAAAGATAATTGGTCATTGGGAAATCCTATTTTCTAGAGCCAGAATTGATGACGTGACTAATGCGTGGAAATTCAGCCGTGGCTGACACCGCGCCTAACCTAGCCGAGCCGTGCGGTGGGTGCAATAACTCTCGCCAGAACCCGCGAATAATTCACCAGAATAAAACCCTAGGAACGCCGTCCTAATCGCTTTAGATTGACGCGTAACAATATTGACCAAAGATAGGGCATTGACCAAAGATGGGGCATCGTCCTAAAGGCTTGGCAATAGAGGGACCCTTCATGCAACTTTTCGTCCGCGAATATAGCCGGCACACCGCATCAATGTTGGTCGTGGTGTCTGCGTCGGTTTGGGGGGTGCTGTGGGTTCCTATGCGCGCGGTAGAGGCGATGGGTTTTCCCGCATTGTGGGTGCAATTTCTGTTCATGGTGATGCCGGCGCTCGTGCTGGCAGTTTTTGTGGGGCGGCGAACACTGGCGGCGCGGAATCAATGGCTGGTTTACGCGGC
Source organism: uncultured Alphaproteobacteria bacterium (assembly GCA_938082345.1). Taxonomy (GTDB): domain Bacteria; phylum Pseudomonadota; class Alphaproteobacteria; order Puniceispirillales; family Puniceispirillaceae; genus UBA8309. The sequence goes on along the minus strand of CALLKZ010000097.1, from coordinate 17,672 downwards.
AGCGGGGTTTTTCATGGCCTCTGCCTTCACCTTTTATGGGCTGGGGTTGATGGTTGCCTCGGTTTCCAAAACGACGGTGCTTTATTATCTGACGCCGGTATGGTCAACGATTTTGGGACGCCTGTTTTTGGGGGAACGCGCGGGAGCGGGCCGCTGGATTGCGATTGCGTTGGCGCTTTGCGGGTGTAGCCTTGTTATGGAGTTTAATCCGTTGCAGGCCAGCTTTGAGGCTGTTGATCTTTTAGGGTTGCTTTCGGGGGTTTTCTGGGGCGCTGGTGCGGTTATTTTACGCCGTTATCCAGACGCTGATTTCAAAAACATAACCTTTGTTCAATATGTTATCGGGTCGATTTTAGCTGCTATGGCCGCGGTGTTTCTCAATCTATCGTTTCCTCCCTTTGATGCGCTGATACAGGCGATCCCCATTACATTTCTATTCAGCGCGGTGCTTTTTCTGCCGTCGGTGTTGTTGATTTTCAGGGTCAGTCAGTATTTGTCGCCCGGCTTGGTTGGTATTTTGATGCTGTCTGAGGCGCTGATTGCTGTCATCACCTCGATGCTGTTTATAGGCGAGGTTTTGAATTTCGCCCAATGGGCAGGCGTGATCATCATTCTGGCGGCGGGAATAACCGTAGGGCTGGCCAAGCCCTCCACCTCATAGGCTCCAGCCTCAAACATCTAGGCGACTGAAAACGCGCCGTGCATTCTCTTCAAAAATCATTGTTTTTTGCGAGCCAGACAGTTTTGTGCTGGCGTCGATATAGCGTTTTGTGTCGTCGTAATAATGCCCGGACCGCGGGTCAATACCGCGCACTGCGCCAATCATTTCCGAGGCAAAAAGAATATTTTCGGTCGGGATAACATCAACCAGCAAATCAATGCCCTCTTGATGATAGACGCAGGTGTCAAAAAAGATATTGCCCAGAACGCGGTCATTCAGATCACCAAAGCCCATATCCTGCGCCATTCCGCGAAAGCGTCCCCAATGATACGGCACCGCGCCGCCGCCATGCGGAATGATAAATTTGATGGTCGGAAAATCGGTAAACACATCCGACATCATGAAATGCACGAATGCGGTGGTGTCCGCCCCAAGATAGAACGAGCTGGTGGTGTGCATCGCCGGATGACATGCGCCGCTGACATGGATCATCGCTGGCACATCCAGGTCACACATCACCTCATAAAGCGGGTACCAATAGCGGTCGCCAAGGGGCCGGTCTTTCCAGTATCCGCCTGACGGATCAGGGTTCAGATTACAGCCAATAAAGCCCATTTCTTCAACGCAGCGGCGCAATTCGGCAATGCTGCTCTCAATTGGCGTTTGCGGACTTTGCGGTAACTGGCAGACGGGAACAAAATTTTGCGGGAACAGATCACACACGCGGCGGATCAGATCATTGCAATGCTCGCTCCATGCTTTTGATGTTGACGCATTGCCGATATGATGCCCCATCCAGCTTGCCCGGGGCGAGAACACCGTCAAATCGGTGCCGCGCTCCTGTTGAACGCGAAGCTGGTTGTCTTTGATACTGGCGCGAATTTCATCATCGCTGACATTCATCACGCCTTTGGTGCTTATATGTTCGGGATCTTTTTCCAGCGCTGATTTTTGGGCGTCACGCCATTCGGCAACGCCCGGCGGGGTGGTGGTGTAATGCCCGTGGCAATCAATGATCATGAGGTTCTCCAAAATATTCGGCAGGTCGCGGTTAAGGTATGTTCGGCTAAGGGATTAGGAGGTGAGTTGTTTTTCAACAATATCCATCACCTGCATCGCTGGCAGACATTGCGCCAGGCTGGAATTTGGTTCACGCCCTTCACGGATGGCGGCAATAAATTCGCGGTCGATCAGCTCAATACCGTTGGTTGAAACATCAACTTTGCTAACATCAATCTGCGTCTCGCGCCCGTCAAACAAATCGTCATAACGCGCGATATAAGTGTTGTTATCGCAAATATAACGGAAGAAAGTGCCAAGCGGCCCGTCATTATTGAACGACAGCGACAGCGTACAGATTTTGCTACTCGCGGTTTTCATGATAATTGACATATCCATGGCGATTCCCAATTCGGGGTGAATCGGGCCTTGAACGCCATGCACTTCGGTGATCATCTCGCCGGTTTGATACATGAACAGATCAATTGTGTGGCAGGCATGATGCCACAAAAGATGATCAGTCCAACTGCGCGCACTGCCATCGGCGCTGATATTCTGGCGGCGGAAGAAATAAGTCTGTACATCCATTTGCTGAATCGACAGCTCGCCAGCTTTGATCAGGTTATGGACATATTGGTGTGACGGGTTAAAGCGGCGGACGTGGCCGGCCATGGCGACAAGTCCGGTCTCATTTTGTTTGGCGACCAGCGCCTTGGAATCGGCCAGCGTGTCGGCCATCGGAATTTCGATCATCACATGTTTTCCAGCCTCCATCGCGGCCAGTCCTTGCGCCGCGTGCATTCCGGTTGGGGTTGCCAGAATGACCGCGTCAATTTCCGGCATGGCCAGACTCTCGGCAAGGTCAGTGGCGGCGTGGCCGATACCATATTTTGCTGCCAGTTCCTGTGTTGGCTCGATACGCCGTCCGACTAGGGATACAACTTCAACACCGTCGATCAGCGCCAAAGCATCAAGGTGTTTTTTTCCAAAGGCGCCGCCGCCTGCAAGACAGATTTTCATGTTACTTACTCCGTTACTAAATCAGTGAGGGGTTCCTAAATCGGTGAGGGGTTCCTAAATCGGTGAGGGTTTTTTTTCATTTGCGGCTCGATGCGTTTCATCTGCTCGTCAAGCGGCGCAGCAGGGTCCAGTGTCAGGTCCAGTGCGCCCATTGCGTCTTCCCAGATAATTGTTCCGTTTGTCATCGTGGGCGGCACTTCCAATGCCAATAGCGTTTTTGCAGCCTCGCGCATTTCGGCGGCGCGGCGGGTACCATGCGCGGTCATCCGTTCCATGTTATATGATGCCTGCTCGGCCCAGCCACGCCCCCTTGAAGAGGCATCCAGCGAGGCGGCAACCTCACTCGCCACACCGGCCTTAACCGCAGCGCGAAAGCACTCGGTGGTCAACGCCTCCATCCCTTTGACGATGACCGATCGAAGCATTTTTATAGTTGAAGCTCGGCCAATTTCTGTGCCCACAAAGCGCGGTGCCAACCCCGCTGCAATCAACCCGAAAGCTGTCAGTCTGGCGTTCACATTATCTGGATCACCGGCGGCGGCCAGCATCGGGGTTTTGTGCCCGCGCGGGATAATTGGCGCCATCACTGCGACATCCACATAAATCCCGCCAGCGGCTGTAACCGGAATGGCGGCCTCGGCTTTGGTGGCAGGGGCGCAGCTGTTCATATCGAGATAGAGCGCGCCATCCTTCAGAAATTTTGCCGCTTTTTGCGCAACCTTGGCAGCTGCATCAGCCGTTACCACAGAAATGATGATATCGGCATTTCCGATTGCTTGTTCCCTATTATCACACGCGGCCACACCGGCATCCCGCATCGAAGCCTGCATGGCGCTGCGGGTGGTTTTATCGTCAAGTTTAATGTCAAAGGCGGCAACCTCAATCGCCAGATCTTCGCCTTTCAGGCCCTTAGCGATGGCGTTGCCTGCCTCACCAAACCCGATAAAGGTCAGGTTTGTGACGCCAGCGCCGCCAGTATTTGCCGCGGAATTCAGGTCGCTCATGTCTAGGTTATTTGGCACGGTGTCTCGTAAAGTGTGATGCTGGGATTTTTGCGTCTTACCAGTCATAGCAAACTGCGGCGTGCTTCGCCATGACCGCGCGATAGAATTTAGACATGATTTGATTGCAAGCTTTTATGGCACCAACGGCAATGATCCGGTTATAATAACCGCGCGTAAGGGGACGCCAGATTGGTGTTGCACCAGATTGGTGTTGCACCAGATTGGTGTTATGGAAGATGGGGCGGGTGATATGGCAGGAACAAGATGTATGTGGATGCGGGGGGGAACCTCGAAAGGCGGATATTTCCTGGCCGCAGATTTGCCTTCGGACCCTGCCGTGCGTGATGAATTGCTGCTGCGCTTTATGGGATCACCCGATGCGCGGCAGATTGACGGGATGGGCGGGGCCAACCCTCTGACCTCTAAAATAGCCGTGATTTCACCTTCGTCAGGGGATGACGCCGATATTGACTATCTGTTTTTGCAGGTTTTTGTTGATACAGCTGTGGTCTCCGACGCGCAGAATTGCGGAAATATTCTGGCTGGGGTTGGCGCGTTTGCAATTGAACGCGGCCTAGTTGGGGCGGGCGAAGCCACCACTGATATCCGTATCCGGATGGTTAATACCGGTCAGATTGCCACTGCCACAATAACCACGCCGGGCGGAATTGTGACTTATGAAGGGGATGCGGCGATTGATGGAGTTCCGGGATTGGCGGCTCCGGTTCCGCTGGTCTTTGACGATATTGCCGGGTCGATGTGCGGGGCGCTATTGCCAACGGGTAATGTGGTTGACCGGGTGAACAATATCGATGTGACGATGATTGATAACGGGATGCCGATTGTGCTTATGCAGGCCGCCGATATGGGGATTACAGGCACTGAATCGCCGATGGAATTGGACAGCGACACGGCATTAAAGGCACGTCTGGAAGCCTTGCGGCTGGCGTGTGGTCCTTTGATGAATCTGGGGGATGTGACGGATAAATCCGTTCCGAAAATGACCATGGTAGCACCGCCGCAACATGGCGGGGCGTTTATGACCCGCAGCTTTATTCCGCATAAATGCCATGAGGCCATCGGCGTTTTTGCTGCGGTTAGCGCGGCAAGTGCGGCTTTGCTGGAAGGCAGTCCTGCGGCCAGCCTTGCCGATATTCCGCCCGGCAAACAAAAGATGATTTCGGTTGAACATCCAAGCGGTGCTACCGGATGCGTTCTGGAGTTGGATGATACAGGTAATGTCGCGCGCGCCGGAATGTTGCGATCAACGCGCAAGCTATTTGACGGGATGATTTTTTAACATTTGAGGCAGAAAATGACTGACAAAACCCAAAATGATGCCCCCTCGCAAGCCAGCGCTTCGCAAGACGTAATTTCGCGTGAGGTGACTTGGCATCCAGACCCGCGCAAACCATCCTTTCACCCGCCTGCCGGTGCGGTTGATGCGCATTGCCATGTTTTTGGTCCTGCGGATAAATTTCCCTTCGCGCCTGAGCGCAAATACACCCCCGGCGATGCTGGTAAGGACATGTTGTTTGCCCTTCGTGATCATCTGGGGTTTTCGCGCAATGTGATTGTTCAGGCCAGCGCGCATGGCAAAGACAACGCGGCGATGATTGATGCCCTGAAGGGGGCTAGCGTTGAGATCAATGGACAGCGCCACGATTTGGCGCGCGGCGTTGCTGTTGTTGCGCACGATATTTCGGACGCCCAGCTTGATGAGATGCATGCAGCCGGGGTTCGCGGTGTGCGCTTTAACTTTGTCAAACGGTTGGTTGATGCGACCCCGCGTGAGGTTTTTCTGGCTACGGCAGAGCGCGTCCAGCGGCTTGGCTGGCATATTGTGGTTTATTTTGAGGCTCCTGATCTGGTTGATCTTACGCCGTTTCTAAAACAGCTTCCGGGGATTGTTGTGGTTGATCACATGGGTCGCCCTGATGTTACCAAGCCCGTTGATGGGCCTGATTTTGCGCGCTTTGTAAGATTGATGGAAGACATGCCAAATCTGTGGACAAAGGTTAGTTGTCCTGAACGTTTAACCGTTGCCGGTCCGCCCTATGAGGATGTGATTCCCTTTCAGCGGCATCTTATCGAATTGTTCCCGGACCGGGTTTTATGGGGAACCGATTGGCCGCATCCGAATATGAAATCGCATAAGCCTGATGATGGATTGCTGGTCGATGTGATTCCGCAGATTGCGCCGACGGCAGATTTGCAGCATGCGCTTTTGAATGATAACCCGATGCGGTTGTACTGGTCAGATTAGCCCCCGCCGAATAGCCCAGCTCCTTGCGAATAGCCCAGCCCCTATTGGTAATAAGGGGCAGGACTAGCTGGCGGGGCGGTTTTTGGTGCGTTTCATTAAAATCCAGCCAAACCCGACGACAAAAACTGTGCAGATTGCAGCCGAAATTTTGCCAGCATAGGGCGATACGCCAAACAGATAATCGGCAAATAGGGGATCATTTGCAATAAGATCACCCGCCAACCAGCCCAGCAACCCGCCGCCCATTGTAATAATTGCAGGATAGCGCGCCATCATCTTTAGAATGATCGCACTGCCTCCAATGATGATCGGTACGCTGAGTAAAAGGCCAAAGACCACCAGCGCCATGTTCCCTTTGGCAGCGGCAGCAATGGCGACCGAATTATCAAGGCTCATCACAAAATCGGCGATGATAATCGTCCGGACAGCATCAAAAAGGCTGGCCGACTGTTTTACCGACCCTTCATCAAAGTCAGTTTCGTCGGCTAGAAGTTTGACGCCAATCCACAATAATAACAGGCCGCCAATCAGTTTTAGCGACGGAATGGTCAGCAGCGTTGTGGCGAAAAATACCAGAATGCAGCGCAGAATAATGGCGCCAGCGGTGCCCCATAAAATTCCCAGTCGCCGTTGGCGCGTCGGCAAATTACGGCAGGCGAGGGCTATAATAATTGCGTTGTCGCCCCCCAGAATAATGTCAATCGCAATGATCTGGAGGATGGCAATAACTAGGGTTTCATCGAACATTAAATACAGACCCGCCAAATACGCACCCGGCTGAATGCCGCACGGCGCGACGCCTTGAATTAACCATATAGACAACAAGCAGCGCTGGTGCAACGCGGTCATCGGGCGAAAGTTGATTTAAGTTACGCCAAGGCATCGGGGAGGGACGATTTTTCCGTCCATTTTGTCAAAGTTTAGATCAGGCGAATGCCATAAAAATCACCCGGTTAATTTTTTTGTTGACATTAACAATGATAATCGTTATCAATATCATTACCAGACAGGTGATTCTGACCAGACAGGTGATTCTGACCAGATAGGTGATTTTGACCAGACAAGTGAATTTTTCTTTCCTTGGCATATCCAATTCGAGTAACTCTATCGGAAAGGTGAGATGATGATTTTAAGACAAGTTGAAAGCCGTCCGCATTTGAGCGCAATTAAGCCCCGCCTGCACAGGATTCTGTCACGCGTTGTAGCTATTAGCATGATTATGTTCGCCGCCGTACCAGTGCTGTCGGCACCTGCTGCCGCCCAGGAGGTCAATATCTACTCGCATCGCCAGCAATTTCTTTTGCAGCCTTTTGTGGATGCTTTTACGGCCGAAACGGGGATCAAGACGAATGTGGTCTATGCTTCGAAAGGTCTGGCGCAGCGGCTTCTTGCCGAAGGTCAGGCTAGTCCGGCCGATGTGATTCTAACTGTTGATATTGCGCGGTTGAGTGAATATGCCGACCTCGATCTTTTAATGCCGGTCTCGTCGCCGGTTCTTGAGGCAAACATTCCACCAAGTCTGCGGGCGACTGATCGGCGCTGGTTTGCGTTATCAAAGCGGGCGCGTGTTGTTGCTACATCTCGGGACCGGGTTGCCGAGGGTGCTATCAGCAGCATCGAGGACCTTGCCGATCCAAAATGGGCTGGCCGGATTTGTAGCCGCCCCGGAAGCCATGTTTATAACCGCTCGCTGATGGCATCGGTGATTGCCGCTAATGGGATGGCGAAGGCCACCCGCTGGGCCGAGGGGCTGGTTGCCAATTTCGCCCGCCGACCGCAGGGTAATGACCGCGCGCAGGCAAAGGCTATTTTTCAAGGTCAGTGTGATGTGGCCATCATGAATCATTATTATTACGGCAAGATGCTGGTTAGCGACGAGGCTGTGCAGCGTGATTGGGCGGGGGCAATCCGGCTGGTCTTTACCAATCAGGATGGGCGCGGAAATCACGTCAATATTTCAGGCGGCGGCGTTGCCAAATTCAGCCCAAATCGCCAGGAAGCTATCCAGTTTCTGGAGTTCCTGACCACGCCGAAGGCGCAGCAGCTATATGGTGAGGTTAATTTTGAATATCCGGTAAACCCGGCGGTTAGCCCGGGCGGAATGTTACAGGATTGGGTGGATTTTAAGTCTGATTCCCTGCCAATTGAGCGTCTTTCCGAGTTAGCTCCGGACGCCCAGAAAATTATCGATCGTACGGGATGGTAGCCGCGTTCCTATCCCAGTGGGTAAGGGTGCCCGCACGGCGCGTTGACGGCTGGTCCGTCGGCGTTGTCGCGCTGTGCCTGTTCATTCTGGGGCCGGTGGTAGCCCTTACCCTAACAGCGTTCGGGGATAGCGGCGGGCTGTGGTCGCATCTGGTGGAAACGGTGTTGTTCCGCTATGTCACCAACACCCTAATGTTGATGGTGGGGGTGGGGGTTCTTTCCTGCCTATTTGGCGTGGCCAGCGCATGGGTTGTCACGCGTTATGAGTTTTCCGGACGGATGTTCTTTGAATGGATGCTGCTGCTTCCCGCCGCCATTCCGGCCTATATTATCGCCTACACCTATACTGATTTTTTTGAATATGCCGGGCCAGTTCAAGTCGCGCTTCGTGATTTGTTTGGCTGGCAGCGTCCTGCAGATTATTGGTTTCCCGAAATCAGGTCCCTTGGCGGGGCGATGCTGGTGATGGCCTCGGTGCTGTATCCGTACATATATATGGTAACACGAATAGCCTTTCGGTTGACCCCGGCCAGCCTGTTTGAGATTGCGCTGGTCCATCGTAAATCGCAATTCTGGTCGGTTGGATTACCGCTGGCGCGTCCGGCGATTACCGCAGGGCTGGCGTTGGTTTTGATGGAGGCCGTTTCTGATTTTGGAACGGTGGAGTATTTTGCCGTCGAAACCCTCACCCTTGGCATTTTTAATGTCTGGCTTGGCATGAATAACATTGTCGCCGCAGCGCAGATGTCGCTGCTTGGTTTTGTTTTTATTCTCAGTCTCTTGGGATTAGAGCTTTATGCGCGTTCCCACCAGCGTTTTTCTGCCACTAGCCGGTCATTGGCCCCGCTTCGTCTTTTGCATTTGAATTGGCGCGGCCAGCTGGCCTGCCAGCTTACCTGTCTGCTGCCATTGATCCTTGGCTTTATCATTCCCGTTGCGGTGTTGTTGAAATACGCATTGTCCGATTTGATGCGCGGTGAAATTATTGCCCAGCTTCAGGTTCTCTTGCCAACGATGATTAGCTCGCTGTTAATGGCGGCAGGGGCGGCTATTTTGATTGTGGTGATTTCCTCGCTGATCGTGCTGGCGGCGGCCTATCGCGGCGGCAGGCTGGTGCGCAATCTGGCGTTGGCGGCGTCAACCGGGTATGCCGTTCCGGGAACGATGCTGGCCATTGGTGTGTTGATTTTTGCAGGGGTTATCGACCGGATTTATGGCGCGCTGATATCTGACCCGCGCCAGACGCTGTTGCTGGGCGGGGTGGGGGTTTTGCTGGTTGCCTATCTGGTGCGTTTTCAGGCGGTCGGCTATGGGGCGATGGTGTCGGGTATCCGGCGTTTGCCTGATAATATGATGAACGCCAGCCGCGTTCTGGGTCAGGGGTTTGGTGAAAGTCTTAGGCGGGTTATCCTGCCCCTTCTGCGCGGCTCGATGCTGGCGGGAGGATTGTTGGTTTTTGTCGATGTGATGAAAGAGCTTCCGATCACCCTGCTATTGCGCCCGTTCGATTTTGAGACGCTGGCAACGCATACCTATCAGTTTGCCAAGGATGAAATGCTGGAGGCGGCAGCGCTACCGGCGCTGATGATTGTTCTTGCGGGTCTGCTGCCGGTGGTGTTGATGAATCAGATGTTGCGGCGTGCAGGCTAGATTTATGCGTTTATTAACGGGTATGCTGGTTATATCGCTGCAAGCTGAAAAGGATAGGCTGATGGCTGTTGTGACCTGTGTTGATGATCTTCGCAAAATGGCAAAGCGGCGCGTGCCGAAGATGTTTTATGATTATTGCGAAAGCGGGTCATGGACGGAATCAACTTTGCAGGCGAATGAGGCCGATCTTCAGGCGTTAAAGTTTCGCCAGCGCGTTGCCATGGACGTGTCCGAGCGCAGTACGGCGATGCCCATGCTAGGCGAGATGACGACGATGCCGGTTGCGCTGGCCCCGACCGGCATGACCGGCATGCAGCACGCCGATGGTGAGATTTTGGCAGCGCAGGCGGCTGAGGAGTTCGGCGTTCCCTTTACCCTGTCCACCATGTCAATCTGCTCGATTGAGGATGTTGCGGCGAACACCACCAAGCCGTTCTGGTTTCAGCTTTATGTGATGCGGGACCGACAATTTATCCGCAATTTGATTGAACGCGCGCGCGCGGCGAATTGCGCGGCTCTGATGATTACGCTTGATTTGCAGATTCTGGCGCAACGACACCGCGATCTTCGCAACGGCCTGACTGCACCGCCAAAACTGACTTTGGCCAATATCCTGAATTTGGTGCAAAAGCCCGCTTGGTGTTTTGACATGCTGCGATCAAAACATCGTAGCTTTGGAAATATTACCGGGCATGTTGACGGCGTTAAAGACATGTCTTCGCTGTCTGACTGGACGAGTAGCCAGTTTGATCCGTCGCTGTCATGGGATGATGTCCGCGAAATTCGCAAACAATGGGATGGCAAGATCATCATCAAGGGTATTCTGGATGTTGGTGATGCAGTTGCGGCGGTGAATGTCGGCGCGGATGCGGTGATTGTATCGAACCATGGTGGGCGGCAGCTTGATGGTGCGCCGTCATCGATTGCCGCCTTGCCAGCGATTGTCGATGCTATTGGTGATAAATGCGAGGTCTGGATGGATGGCGGTATCCGCACGGGTCAGGATGTTTTGCGCGCGGTGGCGCTGGGCGCACGCGGCACGTTAATTGGTCGGGCATTTCTTTATGGGCTGGGGGCTGGCGGGCGTGGCGGCGTTTCGAAAGTGCTGGAACTGATACATAAAGAGCTGGATCTTACCATGGCGTTATGCGGCAAATCCAACCTGTCCGAGGTTAATGACGAAATTTTGCTGAAATAGCCAAAATCTTTCAGCCCTCTGATATCGCCTTATGGTGCCAGCGTCTGGGCATAAAAATCTGGATCGGTTGCGCCCTCTGTTCCCAAAAGCAGGATCACTGAATGTTCATCACACCCCATTGATTGCCATGCCGCATCGTTGGCATGCGCCTGCAACAGCGCCGTCAGTCCGGATGTTGAACATTCGCCTGCCTCAATTGAGGGGCTGCGTTGGTAAAACCAGCGCATTAACGGCTGGACCGCATCATCGCCGATTGTCACGCAATGGCTGAGCGTCTGATGCAGGATATCCCAAGCGACATCGGATACCTCGCCGCAGGACAGGCCCGCCATCAGCGTTTCACTGGTGATGTTAACCGGCGTTGGTTGGCCAGCGACAATGCTGTTTTTCATGCAGCTGGACATGTTCGATTCAACCGCGATCATCCGCCCCAGATCAGCACCGGCTGCCTGCCATAGTGGGGCGATAATGCCAGCCGCCAGACCGCCAACCCCGCAGGGTAGGAACGCATGGCTGGGGGCAACGCCGTCCAGCTGTGCCAGAATTTCGCGTGCCATAACCGTATATCCGGCCATTACTTGCAGCGGAATATCATGATAGCCCGGCCACGATGTGTCGGACACAATCTGCCAGCCATGCTTATCGGCATCGGACTTACAGGCGGCAAGCGAGGCTTCGTAATTCCCGTTAATGCGAATGACGTCTGCGCCAAGATCCTGCATTGCGGTTTCGCGCGCGGTGCTTACATGCTCGTGAATATAGATTTTAGCAGAGCATCCGGCACGCGCGGCCCCCCAAGAAACCGATCTTCCATGATTGCCGTCGGTGGCGGTGGCAACGGTAATATCGCTTGGATTTGCGCCGTTTTGAACGGTTGTGCGGACCAGTTGGGCAACGGCATAAGCCCCGCCAAGCGCCTTGAATGAGCCAAGGCCGAAACGCGGAGCCTCATCTTTAAACACCACGCGGGCGACGCCAGTCGCTGCGGCAATTTCAGGCAAATCATAAAGCGGCGTAGGGGCGTAATGATCCCATGAGGAAATCTCGGCATAGGCCGCATCCATAATCGGGGCATCCAGCGACCCTGCACGGTTAGGAAAAGCCGCCGTCCCATGCGATCGGTTAGCGCTACACTCAAAGCCGCCCGCGCTAGCCGCCGATAAAAGATACTGGTCCATAAATCCTATCCTTCTGCCTTCCGGGACACTAAAGCCGCCGCATTGTTCAGACGGTCCGCCAGTATGCCGTAATTTGCCCCTTTAAGCACTATCTTCTTGCTTGCGTTGGGTTCTGATGCCAGCTTGGACGGGCTGAATATTACCTGCATCGGACCTAACCTCTTGTTTCTGATAAAGCTCTGGAATAACGCGCATTTTTCTTTGGCGATGGCGTCGATGATGTGGGCCGGGCACACGATCGTGGCCCGTCTGTCGGTTGGCGAGGTATCGCCAATGTTGATGATGGGGCTGCGCTGGCTTACCTGCGTTACCATTTTATGGGTGATTTATCACCGCCAGTTGCGCATCGAATTCTCAAAGGTGCGGGCGCGACTTGGCTGGGTTGCCTTGATGGGCGGTGCGGGGATGGCCGGTTTCACCGCCTTCTTTCTGCTGGCTGCCCAATATACCACCGCGGTTAATCTTGGTATTACGCAAAGCTCGATTCCGGCCCTTGTTATGCTGATCAGTCTGGTGTTGTTTGGCATCCGGATTAGCCGTCTTCAGCTTGCCGGACTGGCACTTTCGCTGGTTGGTGTTGTGGTGCTGGTCAGCGGCGGCCAACTCGAAGTGCTGCGCGCCATGCAGTTTAATGTCGGCGATATTCTGATGCTGGTTGCGTGCCTTTGCTACGGCGGATACACCGCCGGTTTGGGTCGGCGAATTGCCATGCCTGCGGTGCTGATGCTGTCGTTTTTTGCGGTTCCGGCAACGCTGGTTCTGGGCGTGCTGGTGGCGGTGGAATATTGGCAGGGCGCGTTGGTTTTGCCCAGCGTCAAGGGTCTTGCCTATGTGGGATATAGCGCGATTTTTCCGTCAATGCTGGCGCAAATTTTCTTTATGCGCGGGGTTGAAATTGCGGGGGCGAACCGGGCTGGTCTCTATGTTAATTTGGTGCCGGTGTTCTCGGCGTTCATGGCGGTTTTATTTCTAGCTGAGAATTTGTATATTTATCATGGAATTTCACTGGCCATGGTGCTTGGCGGCATTTATCTTGCCGATCGTCATAAATCGCAGCTTCGCTAATTGAGGGACAGAACCATGATCGACAAGCGCAATTTCTACATTAATGGCGAATGGGTAGCACCAAAGGACGGAACGGATTTTCCGGTTTATAATCCAGCTACCGAAGAGCCGTATGCGACAATTTCCCTAGGCGGAGTTGGCGATGCCGAAGCTGCAATTGCGGCGGCGCGTGGTGCGTTTGCATCATGGTCCATGACTACACCAGCCCAGCGTAGCGAGCTGTTGAAATCCATTGTTGAGGTCTATAAGGCACGCACCGTGGAGATGGCAGAGGCTATTTCCAATGAAATGGGCGCGCCTATTGATATGTCACTCGCCGATCAGGCGGCATCGGGAACCGGCCATCTGAAAGCCTTTATTCGCTCGCTGGATAAGTTTGAGTGGCAGCATCCGCTTCGCCCCGGAATGGAAGGTCAGGATCTGGTTTATGAGGCTGCCGGCGTTGCGGCGCTGATCACCCCGTGGAACTGGCCGATGAATCAGGTTGCGCTAAAGGTTGGTGCGGCGCTGGCCGCTGGCTGTACGATGGTGTTAAAGCCGTCCGAAATTGCTCCCATGTCCAGCATTGTTTTCGCCGATATCATGCATGAGGCAGGGGTTCCCGCCGGTGTGTTCAACATGGTGAATGGCGATGGTGGCGGCGTTGGCAGTATTTTATCAGCGCATCCCGATATTGATGTTGTCTCCTTTACCGGATCGACGCGCGCCGGAATTCTGATAAGCAAAGCGGCCGCTGATACTATCAAAACTGTTTCGCTGGAACTTGGCGGAAAATCGCCCAATATTGTCTTTGCCGATAGCGATCTTGAAGCGGCAGTGGCGCGCGGGGCTAGCTTTTGTTTTGCCAATACCGGCCAGTCCTGTAACGCCGCCACGCGGATGCTGGTTGAACGCAGCGTCTATGATCAGGCCGTTGAGGTTGCCGCGGCTACTGCGAATGCAACGCTAGTTGACCTGCCAAGCAAGCCCGGCGATCATCTTGGTCCGCTGGTCTCACAGGCGCAGTTCGATAAGGTGCAGTCGCTCATTCAGGCTGGCATTGATGAAGGTGCGCGGCTGGTTGCAGGGGGGCTTGGCCGTCCCGAAGGACTAAACCGCGGATGGTTCGTGCGGCCGACAGTCTTTGCCGATGTTGCCCATGAGATGACAGTGATGCGCGAGGAAATTTTCGGTCCGGTGCTCTCAATGATGCCGTTCGATACCGAAGAAGACGCGATCCAGCTTGCCAATGACACCCCATACGGACTGGCGGCCTATGTGCAGACGGGCAGCGCTTCGCGTGCGCGCCGTGTTGCTGGCCAGCTTCGCGCGGGAATGGTTCAGGTGAATGGGGCGAGCCGCGTGTCCGGAGCGCCATTTGGCGGGTATAAACAATCCGGCGTTGGCCGTGAAGGCGGGGTTTGGGGGATTGAAGAATTCCTCGAAATCAAAACCATCAGCGGCATTGTTGGCGATTAGGGTGTCGGAACAAACTAATAAACAGCAAGGTTAGGGGATGGCGGCGAATAACGATGAAATTGCTGAGGCGTTGCTGCAAGGTGCATATGCCCTGCAGACACCGGCCGATCACAAGCTGTATTACCGGGATTTTGCGGCGCATTACGACAGCGCCTTTGCCGCTGGTCTTGGCTATATTTATCCTGCCAGAATTGCCGCTGCGCTGGCCGCTTTGGATCTTCCCGAAGGCCCTATTCTGGATATTGGCTGCGGCACCGGGCTGGTGGCGGCTGAACTTCATAATGTGATGCCGGATGCTGTCATTGATGGTGTCGATATTTCGCCCGAAATGCTGGAGCAGGCGCAGGCAAAGGGCGATTATGCCAACCTGTATAATGCTGATTTAACCACTGATTTCAGTCATTTGCCGAAAGGGTATGCGGCCATTGTTAGCGCGGGTACCTTCACCCACGGCCATCTTGGGCCGGACCCGCTTACCACCTTGATGATGCATGGAAAGTCTGGCGGCATTGCTGCGATTGGGGTGAATGCGGCGCATTTCGCCGCGCATGATTTCGCCGCCACGCTACGCGCCATGGAAGAGGCCGGCGGTATTGAAGAGGTCCGGCTTTGCGAAGTGCCAATCTATGATGGCAGCGATATTGCGCACGCCGATGATACTGCCTTTATTTTGCAGATGCGGATTTGCTAGCAAAGCTCATGGCCGCGCCGTTTACTGTTGAAACCGGCCCGATCTTATCCATATCAACGCCGTCAATACATCCCAGATTATAGCCAAATTCGGGTTTGCTGCGCCGCCAGTGATGCGTATAGATTCCGCAGGTTTTGCAGAAATAATGCCGGGCGGTATTGGTGTTCCATTGATAAAGGCTAAGATTATCCTCGCCTGATATCAGCTTGAATTCGTCCTTATGGGCGGTGCACATAATCGCGCCTTTGCGCCGACAGATCGAACAGTTGCAACGCCTGAAATCCTGAATTTCGGCGTGAATCTCAAATACTACCTTACCGCAATGACAGGTTCCTTTTTGAATCGGCATGAGCGGGTCCCTCTCGTTTTTTTGCTGCGCAATCTGGTGGTTCGGAAAGTATAGGCCGGATTTATATATTTCCCGCCAGCGTATTCCGGCCTGACTTCGCTTTTATCCGCACAATTTGCTTTCACTCGGAATTTTTTCCTGATAGGCCGGTAATAGTTATTGATCACCTGCTGTTGGAGCAGTGCCGATGAGCCCTTGGTTGCAACGTCCTTCTGTCGCACTGGCGCTGCTGGCACTTGGTATGGCTGTCATTCCGTTGAATGATGCGTTGATCAAACTGATGAGCGCCAATCTACCTCTTTTTGAAATTACCTTTATTCGTGGTTTGATAGTCCTTGGCTTCATGTTGGTCTTCAGCAAGGGGTTCACCTCGATGCTGCGCTTGCCTGCATGGGCATTCTGGCAATTTTTCGGGCGCGGTTTGTGTCTGGTTGTGGCGATGGGGTTGTTCTTTTTGCCGCTTGGCACCCTGTCATTATCGATGGCAGTAGCCATTTTCTTTGTGTCTCCGTTGCTGATCACCCTTTTGTCGGTGCCGTTACTTGGCGAGAAAATCGGCTTTCACCGGTTGCTCTCGGTATTTATGGGAATGGTTGGGGTGTTGGTGATCATCCGCCCCGGGAGCGAGTCTTTTCAAATTGAAACGGTGATTGTGTTTGGCTCGGCGCTGGCTTATGCGCTGTTTCAAATCTGGACACGGCGGCTAAAGGCGGTTGGTGATTTGCCGGCTTTGACCATGGTTCAACACCTTGCTTATGTTCTCGCATCAGCGCCGATATTGCTGATTAACTGGCTGATACCGCGCGCACCGTCGGACAATATGACGCTGGATTTCATGCTGCGAGCGCCGGTATTTCCGGGCCAGACTGAGCTGGTGTATATTTTCATCTGCTCGCTTTCGGTGTTGTTGCTTTCCTTGGTGTCATCCAATGCCTATCGTTCGGCCGAGGCCTCTATCATTGCACCGTTTGAATATACCGCGGTTCCGTTTTCCGTCGTTTGGGGGATTATTATCTGGCAGGACTGGCCGGATTTCTACACGCTGTTTGGCACGGGATTAATTCTGGTTGGCGGGCTTTACACCGTTTACCGCGAACGCGTGCAGAATGTCGAAGTTATGAGCGCGGCCCCAATGCCAGCCTCGGCTTCAGCTTCATCGGTCGCAATTTCTGATGTCGAAGATCAGAGAAATCAGAACGAAGACGGCCCGGACATCAAACCCTAAGCAGGCTGCAACCAGGTGCTATTCGGATTCGCCCTGCCAGACGCCTTTTTCACGCAGAGAATCAGCGACCTCACGCGGCATGTATGTCTCGTCATGCTTGGCAAGGACATTGCTTGCCTGCAACGCGCCATTGTTGATTTTTCCTGTCGCAACCACACCCTGACCTTCGCGAAACAGGCTTGGCAGCGCGCCATCAAAACTGACGGCAATTTCAGCCTCGCCATCGGTGACAACGAACCGCGCCAGCATTCCGTCGATGAAAACACTGTCATTCTTAACCAGCCCGCCAAGCCGGATCACCCGTCCTTCGGACGCGGTCGGCAATTCTGACGGGGTATAAAAGAACACGATATTGTCACGAAGGGCGGTCATAACCAGCCAGATCGCGCTTGCCAAAAGCACGGCGATAGCGATGACGGCTATCAATCTCTGTTGCTTTGGTTTCATGGCGCTGCTCTTTTGCGTATAATGTTGTGGTGGATTGCTGATCATCGGCCAGTAGCGGCTAAATAAGGGCGGCCCTAATAATTGGCAAGGGACTCCCTTTGGATGTGACGTCGTAGCGCATCTAAATAGCTGGAAAGTTAGGGCCAATTGGCTGCAAGTATAGATCGGGATGATTATCTAATATATAGAGATCATTATTATATTTCAGGGGCGCGAGCCTTACCTGAAAATTATGATTAAGAAATAAAAATTATGT
>CALLKZ010000096.1:0-6659 GCA_938082345.1 uncultured Alphaproteobacteria bacterium | reverse complement strand
AGTCCCGGCAGGTCACACGGTTGCCGGTCCAGTTATGAAAATATTCGTGGGCAACGATGGATTCAACGCGGTCCAAATCTTCGTCGGTTGCGGTTTGCGGGTCGGCCAAAACAAATTTGCTGTTGAAGATGTTCAGACCCTTATTTTCCATCGCCCCCATGTTGAAATGGCTGACAGCAACAATCTGGAAAAGATCCAAATCATATTCAAGCCCATATGTATCTTCATCCCATTTCATCGACCGTTTCAGAGAATCCATGGCATGGCCGGTTAGCTCTACATTGCCCTTTTCAACATAGATATGAAGATCAACCGTCCGGCCAGACGCGGTTACAAACCGGTCAGCGGCAAGATCAAGATCGCCAACAACCGCGGCAAAAAGATAGCTGGGTTTGGGATGCGGATCATGCCAAAGCGCATAGTGACGCCCGGCGTCAATCTCGCCAGTCTCAATCAAATTACCGTTCGACAATAGCTGCGGGAACCGTTTTTCAGCTTCAATTCGCACGGTGAAGATGGTCATTACATCGGGCCGGTCCGGGAAAAAGGCCATGCGGCGAAACCCCTCGGGCTCACACTGCGTGCAATACATCCCGCCAGACAGATACAACCCCTCAAGCGCGGTGTTGCTTTGGGGGTGGCATTCAGACTTGATCCGAAGCACGCTTTGCGGCGGCAAATTCTCGAACTGCAACCCCGCCTCAACAAAGGGCCAGTCATCCGCGTCCAGCAGCACGCCATTGATGCTGATCTCATGGACGGTCAGATCACGCCCGTTCAGCAAAAACGGCGTATCGCCAACCCGCTCAAGCTCTAGCGTGGTGGTAACAAACGTGCGCTCGTCAAAAATGGAGATATCAAGCCCAGCCGAGGCAACCCTGCAGGAAGGTGGCTGGTAATCAGCACGGTATTTTATCATGAAGCGCTACCTCGGTTTATTCACAAAATGCGGGGAATGGAACCCTATCGGCTATCACGAGATGTTGTATAGGCTTCTTCGCAATGTTTCAGGCAATAGGGTTTGCCCGGGACAATTGAAGCCCCGCAAAAGGAAAAGCCCTTCATTTTTGGATCGCCAGTCGGCCAACAACATTTGCTGCGCGACCATTTCAGTTTACGAAGCTCAAGACGCAAGGGCAAATTGGCCGATTCTTCGGGCGGTTTTGGCTTGGCCGGCTTTTGGGGCTCACTGACGGATTTGGCAATCGGCGACGGACGCTTTGGCAGCCCCATCCGATGCGCTTTACCCGCGATTGCATTTCGCGAAACGCCGAGCGCATCACCGATTTGCGAAATCGACAACCCTTCATCCCACAGTTTGCGAAGCTGTACCAGCCGGTCTTCTGTCCAAGCATTTGGCGTTTCTGTCATAATTATCCTCAAAGTCGACAAATCTAATGGCGTCAAATCTAATGGCGGCAAATCTAATGTTGGCAAGTCTAATGTTGGTAAGTTTACCGCATGCTGCACCCCCGCATTAGGTCAGGAGCGCGCCAAATAAAAGCAGGTATAGTCTTCTAAACGATCAAACTCAATTGTCATTTGTTAAACAAAGGCGACATTGACACTATTCTAGCGGGTCATTCGATCAATATTGGCTTATAAAGCGCCGAGAAACCCGCCGATCAGGTCCATCTGGCAATCCAACATATGCCGGCCATAATGCACCGGCAGGCCGCGTGCCTCGGCATCGGCAAGCCACGCGGTTTGTTCGGGCACCATAATGATATCGGCAATCAACGTTCCTGTGCTCACACCGTCCAGCGCCAACGGCAGATCATCATCGGCATGAAGCCCCAAGCTGGTGGTATTGATAATGGTATCAGCCCGCTGGACAGCGGCAGCGCTTGCTGGATCACCGGGATCAGTGCCGGCAATTTCTATGGCATTGCCGATGTCAGCTTTGCCTAACGCGGCGACGATGGCTTGGGCGTTCGCGGGCGTCCTGTT
The DNA here is from genome assembly GCA_938082345.1 of uncultured Alphaproteobacteria bacterium. GTDB lineage: Bacteria > Pseudomonadota > Alphaproteobacteria > Puniceispirillales > Puniceispirillaceae > UBA8309. The sequence goes on along the minus strand of CALLKZ010000096.1, from coordinate 4,709 downwards.
CATGATGGTTAGCGCCGATACGCCGCCCATACATAGCGCCAGCGCAATGGCCCGCGCAGCCCCGCCCGCCCCGATCATCAATATTTTCCGGCCCGCCGGATCATGACCATTAGCCCGAAGCCCTGCAACAAACCCATGCCCGTCAAAATTATCGCCATGAAGGCTACCATCTGCATCAAACCGCACCGCATTGACCGCCCCGGTTAGGCGCGCCGTCGGCCCCAGCGTGTCGCAAAGCTCAGCAAGGGCCAGTTTGTGCGGAATGGTGACAGCCAAACCGCCGAAATTCGGAATCTGCTTCAAGGCGCCAATCACGGTCGCCAAATCCTGCGGCGCAACATTGATCGGCACCATAATATGATCGAGCCCGCGCTGCGCAAATTCCGGATTAAACACCATCGGTCCACGGACATGGTCAACAGGGTCGGCAATTACCCCAAAAACGCGCGTTTTTCCCGTTACCCACGGCATCAAATTTGACATTTACACACCCCGCTCCCGGCCGTAATTTCCTGTTCTACATTCATAAAATTCTTACTGAGCCTTTAACTGGCCACATTTTTGAATCATAAAATAAGATATAAAAATCAATTAGTTAAATTAAATTCAGTTCATTATTGAGATTGAAAATTTCTTAAAATAAACACAGCCTCGACAATTTTGCGCCCCTTTCACCGTCCAAAACAACCCTGACGCCGTTATGTGTGCCGCGACTTTTCAGCCTTGTCTTAATATCGGTGTCACGTCCCTTTAAGCAACCTTTAAGAGTACGAGGATTAGAAATGAATAAAGTTAACAAATCAATGGTGATCATCGGCGGACTTTTGGTGTCCGGCGCGGTTATCAGCGGGCTGGCAATGGCTGGTAATTCCGGCAATTTCGGCCACAAACACCATCACAGCGAAATGAATGCACTGAAGCTCGATGCGAATGATGACGGCATGCTGTCACAAGAAGAATTGCTGGCGCGCAACGTCAAGCGCTTCCAGAAACTGGATGCTGATTCCAACGGCATGATCTCGGCAGATGAATATAGTGCAGAGCTAGTGGCGATGTTCACCAGTCTGGACGCCAATGGTGACGGATTGCTGTCAGATGATGAGTTGCCGCGCCGGTTTCATGGTTTTAAGGACGGGCATGGTTACAAAAACGGACATGGTAAACATCGCGGTCATCACGATGATCAAGAAGCAAAAAGCTAGCCCAGCCAGCAACCGCTTCGCCTCTTGCCAAACGATATCATGCCGACAACAAGGCCCTTGCCTATTGGGAAGAGCTAGTCGGCATGGTGTGCCCAACTTAGTCGCCCATACCTAGTCGCCCAACTTAGTCCTTGTTGGTAAATTTTAATGACGCCGAATTGATACAATAACGAAGCCCTGTCGGCTGCGGCCCGTCGGGAAAAACATGGCCAAGATGCGCCTCGCAGCGGTTACAATGCACCTCGGTGCGCGTCATGCCAAAACTGGTATCGACGGTCCTGCCAACGGCGCCCGTATCCATTTCGTCATAAAAGCTTGGCCAGCCACTGCCTGAATCATATTTGGTGTCGGACTCAAACAGCGCCTCACCGCAACAGACACAATTATAGGTTCCGCTGGCATCGTATTTGTTCAGTTTGCCGGTAAAGGCGCGCTCGGTGCCATGTTCCCGCGTGACATGATATTGCTCAGCTGTCAGTTGTTCGCGCCATTCCGCTTCGGTTTTAACTATTTTATCGCTCATTCCGCAGCCCTTTCAGCATTTTTTTGGCAGAGCACCTGCCAGATTGCGGACGGTGTGGCCGGCATGTCAATATGCGTGACACCCAGCGCATCACACAGCGCCGAAATCACCGCTTGCGGCGCGCCGATGGCACCAGCCTCACCCGATCCTTTTACCCCCAGAATATTGTTTTTGCAGGGGATGTTTCGAAAATGAATATCAAAATTAGGAAGATCATCCGCTCGCGGTAAAGCGTAATCCATCAAAGATCCAGCCAACAGCTGGCCCTGCTCATCAAAGGCCGCATGCTCAAAAATGGCCTGCCCGATACCTTGTGTGATGCCGCCATGAATCTGCCCTGCCAACATTAGTGGATTGATCACAGTTCCAAAATCATCCACCACGGTATAGCGCTGGATTTCAACTTTGCAGGTTGCCGGATCGACTTCCAGCTCAACCACATGACAGCCATAAGGATATGTCGCCCCATCAACCTTATAAGCGTATTTGATGTTGAAGGGATGATCGCCCTCGCTTGGCACAAGGCGCAAGACCAAATCTTCGATAGTGATCGAGCGGTTGGTGTTTTTCGCCGAGAAAATACCATCAATAACAACAAGGTCATCTTCGCTGCAATCCAACGCTTCGGCCGCATGGGGGCGGGCGCTCGCAAGAGTTCGCGCCGCCACCTCGGCAACCGCAGACCCTAGCAAGGTGGTCATATTAGCACCGCCGGTAGTGCCCTTTGGAACGATCGCAGAATCGCCTTGAAAAATCTCAATCTTATCGGCATCGAACCCCAGCCTGTCCGACAGAATCTGCGTGAGTGTGGTACGATGCCCCTGCCCGTTTTCCTGCTGGGCGGCAAGTACCAGAATGGTGCCATCCTCACGGAATTTGACATCGACGCCCTGATCACTGCCGCCGCCACATTGTTCCAGATACATCCCAAAGCCGATACCGCGAAGCATTGATCGGCTGGCGGAGTCGGCGCGGCGCTCTTCAAAGCTGTGATAATCAGCGCGGTTCAGTGCATCCTCCATCAACTCCGGCATTTCACCATCATCAATGGTTCCGCCCAACACCATCGTATGCGGCATCTGGTCAGCGGAGATGAGATTCCGGCGACGAATCTCGGCGCGGTCAACACCAACATGCGCGGCGATGTGATCCATCAGCCGTTCCATAACGTAATTGGCCTCAGGACGCCCTGCCCCCCGATAAGCGTCAACCGCGGGCGTGTTCGTCATAACGCCCAGAACGCGGAGGCTGGCAACCGGAATATCATAATTGGTTGTCAAAGTGCGCGATCCCGACTTTGTAGGAACATAGGTACTGAAATTTGACAGCCATGACCCCATATTGGCGTGCAAAGTCACCGCCAGCGCATGAACCTTGCCGTTTTTATCAATAACCGCACGCGCTTTGGTACGGTTGTCGCGGCCCTGAAGATCAGAGACAAACCCTTCAGAGCGCGCCTGCTGCCAGCGCAGCTTGCGGCCAATTTTAAGCGCCGCCCAAGCAATCACCAGCTGTTCGGGATGGAGAAAAATCTTAAAGCCAAAGCTGCCGCCAACATCACCGGTGCGAATGCGCACCTGACTCAAATCCATTTTAAGAGCTTTGGCAATCTGCTCGGCAACACCGATTGGGCCTTGTGTACCGCACCAGATATCGAGCGTGCCCTCGGCTTCACCCGGGGCGGCAATCATCGGGCGCGTTTCCATCGAATTAATGATCACCCGGTTGTTGACCACATCAATATCCAGCACCTCGAGGCCAGCCTTGGATGCCGCCGCAATAGCGGCATTGGTTTCGCCATGATCTCCTGCTACCCAGTTAAAGGCGATGTTATTCGGATATTCATCATAGAGCTGCGGCGCACCATCCTGCATCGCTGCATAGACGTCTGTTACCGCATCCATGCCCTCATAGCGCACATCAATCAGTTCAATCGCATCATTGGCGGTTGTTACATCATCGCCGACAACAACAGCGACGATATCACCTGCCGTCCGGTTTACGTCGCGCACCATCGGCGGATGGCTGATCATCGTCATTGTTTCACCGGACTCGGTCTCCAGCTGCGCCTGACATCTAATCTCGCCAATACCATCGGCGTCCAGATCGGCCTGGGTTGCCACCAGATGAACCCCGGCGAGCGCTGCCGCCGCACTGGTATCAATCGACAGCACCCGTGCATGCGCCAGAGGTGCGCGAAGAAAGGCCACCGCAAGCCCGGTTCCAGGTTCAATATCGTCGGTATAGCACCCGCGCCCGGTCACCAATTTCGGGTCTTCAACTCTTGGAATAGGCTGCCCAACACCAAATTTCATCTTCAACACTCCTAATTGGGGGCCTGTTCGCCCTGCATTTTTTTACTCGCTATCCGAGGTCGAAAGCAACTGTGCAGCGCTCCAGACCCGGTTAGCAGTTGTTACCCAACATAAAACACCAAAAATCAATGCGAGCGGCACAAACAACTGGGGTAGAGCGGTAACCGTCAGCAGGAAAATGATGGTCTCGGTGCCTTCGGTCAAGCCACCAACATAAAAGAAAGCCTTTTTTCCGTGCGTTTCGGTCAAAATGCCGCGTTTTTCCGCTATAATTGCAAAGGCAAGAAAGCTCGCCCCCGAGCCAACAAAGCTAAACACCAGAAAACAACCGGCCGAACCATTGCCGGGATCAACGAGAACGAAGCCAAAAGGCACCGCGCTGTAAAAGATAAAATCGGACGTAATATCGAGAAAACCGCCAAAATCGGTGATTTTAGTGGCACGCGCAACAGCACCGTCAAGCCCGTCAAAAATCCGGTTAATTATAATCAGAATAAAAGCCAGCCAAAAATATCCGAGCGCCACGGCGATGACCGCTGCGATGCCAACACCAAATCCAGCCGCGGTAAGGGTGTTGGCCCCGACATTACGCGCGGCAAGCCAGATGCCCACAGGATTAAGAATCCTGTCCACCCAAGGCCTGAGTGCAGCATCAAACATCAAACAGGG
>CALLKZ010000095.1:0-3725 GCA_938082345.1 uncultured Alphaproteobacteria bacterium | reverse complement strand
GGGACAAAGATTTTTTCCACGATCCTGCGGTCAAAGTTCCCTTAATCATCGCAGACCCTGATCCGTCTTGTGATGCGACACGCGGCACTGTCCAAGATGCACCGGTTGAAGCAATTGACCTCCTGCCAACATTTATCGAATACGCAGGCGGCGTTGTGCCAAAGCATATCATTGATGGTCATTCGTTGATGCCTCTCTTACAAGGCGGCGAGGTCCCGTGGCGAGATTATGTGGTTAGCGAATGCGACTATTTCCAACAGACATTTAGCCCAAAGATAGGTCGCGAACCTCTCGATTGCCGGATCTATATGATCGCGAATAAACGCTGGAAGTATATTCATGCGCCCGGTTTTGCGTCGATGCTGTTTGATCTTGTGAATGATCCAGATGAGTTTGTGGATCTGGGTCGCTCCGCGGACCACGCTGAAATGCGCCAAGCGATGCATAACGCTTTGGCCAGCTGGGCTCTGCAATATCGCCAACGCGAAACCGTGTCAGAAGAACGTGCAGGCCAAATGGTTGGTCTTGAGGATAAGTTAGGCGTGCTGATCGGCTATTGGAATGAAGACGATGTAAAGCCGCCGGCTCAAGCACCAGATGGTCCGAAAGGTCCGAAAGGGCACTAAGTTTTCCCCTTGAACCGGCCGCCGGATGCACCCCGGATGCACCCCGGATGAGACTTGTTCGTGCTGAAAACGGGATCTAACCTCCCACCACTGCTTGCGGTAAGAATAGCGCGATTTGGGGGAAAAGAATCAAGAGTCCAATCATCGCAGCCATTGCGAACCAGAAAGGCCAGATGCCGCGAAAGATAGTGCTCATCGGGACATTCCGCGCAATAGATTTGACGATGAAGACGTTGATACCCACGGGCGGGCTGATCATGCCCATCTCCAGCACAATGACGACGATGATACCAAACCAGATCAGGTTCCAATCCAATGCGACAGCAATGGGAATCACTACCGGGATTGTCAGAACCAGCATGGCCATTGCTTCGAGAAACATGCCGAGGAACATGTAGATCAGCACGACAATAAGCAGGATACCAATCTCGCCAATTGGCAAGGACGTCAGTATCGTAACCAGCTGCGCCGGCAGTTCGGTGAGCGACATAAACGGAATGAATACAAAGGCACCGATGATGATCATAAAGACAGTCGCGGTGGCGTTCATTGTCTCCAAGATCACTTGCTTTGAGGCTTGCCAATTCAATGATCGGCGCCATACAGCGACGATAAAGGTAAGTAGGGCACCCACAGAAGACGCCTCAACCGGTGTGAAGAACCCGGTGTACATGCCGCCGATCGTGGCCAGCACAATGCCTAGAATTGGCAACGCACGCCAAAGGGATGATAGCCTTTCTGCGCGGCCAAACCGGTCACCCCTAGGGCCGGCATCTGGATTTCTGATGACCACGAAATAGATTGCACCAATAAAGAGCAGCGTCAGGATGATGCCTGGAAAGACGCCCGCCATAAATAATCGCCCAATCGACTGCTCGGTTAGCACGGCATAGATGATCATACCGCCCGACGGCGGGATCAGAAAGCCCAGAGTACCGCCAGCGGCAACCGATCCAGTCGCGAGACTATCGGCGTATTTGTATTTCTTCATCTCCGGCAGTGCTACCCTGCCCATGGTCACAGCCGACGCCAGAGATGAACCAGAAAGCGCGGCAAAGCCAGCACAAGCGGCAATCGTGGCAGAGGCCAGACCACCCCGCAGATGCCCCATCCAGCGATAGGCAGCTGAAAAGAGGTCGTTCGACATTCCCGAGATACCAGCAAGGTTGCCCATCAGCACGAACATGGGGATCACCAGCAGGTTATAATTCGATGCAGCCTCGAATGTCTCCCCGGCAAGATTGGAGTAGGCGATCTTTAGCCCGCGCGCCCAAGCTTGATCCTGAGAAATGCCCACGACCATGAATTTGTTGGCATTGGCTATGATCGTTCCAATAAAACCAACGCCCAGCATGGATAGACCGACTGGCATACGCAACGCCAACAGAACAAAAAGCGAGAGCAGCCCCAAGATGCCAAGAAGTGTAAGACTAATCATGGGGCGCCGTTTTCAAATGAAAGCGTTACAACCTTGCCGAACCTTAAGAGTTGCCAAATGTCGAGAACCAAAACAGCGGCATAGATCGCGATAGAAGACGCCAGCAAATAGTATAATGGTTCATAGGAGATCAACAGTTGCTGCGTAGTTTCGCCAAATTTACTGGCTGTGCCGCCGGCGTGCCAAAGCCGCCAAGACATGACGCACAACAAAGCAGCCCCCATCAGCTTTACTGCGATCATTGACCATTTTGCGAATGCGACTGACATGCGCGCTTCTAGCACTTCGATTTCGATATGTGCACCGGTCCGCGCTCCCAGTGGAATCGACAGCGCTACAATCACAACCAATGACAAAATCAGTAGATCCTCTGCACCGGTAATGGGCGCATTCAGCGCCTTGCGCATGATTAGGACGTTCCACACAGAAAAGCCTGTCATAAAGATCAACGTCGCGCCGCCACAAATCAACGCGCCCCATGTCAGCAAGCGGTCCAGTGTGGCAATGAGCACTGGCTTTGTTGGGGCGCGGCTCATTTCATTTTAGACTTCCGCAAAGTCTGGGCACCATTTCAACACGCCCTCTTTGAAGCTGGCCTTTTGCGCAAACGCATCGGCCCAGCGGATGATGTTGGGGTATTGTTCAAATGAATAGCCGCAGCCCAGCAGAACAAAATGTAACGGGATCCAAGAGATATCAGCCAGCGTATATTGATTGCCCATAATCCACGCGCGGCCTTTCAATGTTTTCTCCAGCTTAAAAAAACAGGCATCAAGAATGGCCGTGGCCTTGTCCAGATCGCTGGTGCTGAAATCCTTGTCGCCCGCATGTTTAGCGTGGAAGTTTTTCAGGTCTTCGTTTTTCTGAAGGCTATCGTATTTTGCCTGTTCCTCTGCCGTCTTTTTCAACTTCGGCGCCATCTTTGTGGCATAGACATACGGTTTGCAGGCAGGTACATGAATTGCGGCGGCTAGGTGCAGCCATCCTTTTAACTCGTCCTCGTCGCCTGACCGCAAGGACGGCTCGGCGTAGGTTTCATCAAGATAGTCGATGATGTCGTTGGATTCGATATGCACCACGCCGTTGTCGATCAAAGTCGGGACAAGACCATTGGGATTAATCCCGAAATAGTCGTCAGAGATATTCTCTTTTTTCTTCAGATCGAGGTGATGGCTTTCCCAATCCAGACCCTTTTCGATCAGCGTCATGCGCACCCGCATCGAGCAGTTGGAGATGCCCCCGTGATACAGGTGCAGCCCTTCGAAGCTTTCTACAGACTTATTGGTTGGAATAATGACGGCCATGGTAAAATTCTCTCTCGGCGGTTAGATATACATGCTCCGAGACCATTCGGAGTGCGTGATAGGCGTTGTTATTGGTTTAGCGCTTTGTAGATGTCGCGAACATTGCCGATGCCGCGAGCTTCGTAATCCGCAAAGATCGCCTCAAGACCTATGGCCACCGCCGCGTCCATTTTGGCGCGCTCTTCATCCGAGACAACGAGCCATTGATAGCCCTTGCCGGATGCCTTCGAGATCAGCTTCTTGGAGCGTTCATCTGCCCCATCGAAAGACTTCGCAAGCTCCAGCGACATCGGCAGTCCTGCGACCTCGTCGATAATGGCGCGGTGTTCATCCGACAGGCCCATATAACGTTCCTTG
>CALLKZ010000094.1:0-27199 GCA_938082345.1 uncultured Alphaproteobacteria bacterium | reverse complement strand
ACCCGGGCGACCGAGCAAATGATTGCGGATAGGCTGGGTCTGAAGGTTAACATCGACTGGGATGAGACGCGTGAGACGGGCCGAATGGTCCTCTATTTCACTGCGCTTGAGCAGTTTGAAGAAGTGTTGAGTAAGCTTGATTCAGCTTAGCAGGCGAAGCAAAAATCCTTAACGGCGGAGCGCACGGCCACGAAGGCAAACTCCAAGAAGGGTTTGCGCACAATGCGTTTCATCGTCCGGAACCCCAGTTTTTATTGCAAGTTCTGCGTCCTGAAGGCGGTTAACAGCATCAAGAAGTGTTTCTGATGACCAAAAACGAAGCTGGGCGATCAATCGGTCCTGAAGCTTAAAATGAACTGGCGGGCGAAGTGATTTTACCGCCTGCACCAAAGGGGTGCCGGATTTACTGGCTCGTGCTGCAGAAAGCAGTTGTTTGAAAAAGCCCTGACACCCCCTGATTAGCATGATGGCGTTATGATTTTCGGCCCATGCTTTGGCGATCGAGTGTTCCAGCTTGTCAATTTGTCCCTCGGCCGCCGCAATCGCGATATCGGTAATGGCAAGGCTCGCACTATCTCCCAGCGCATCGCGAACATCATCGTAGCTAAGCACCCCATCGGGACCGGCCAGCAATGCCAGTTTCTCAAGCTCGCGGCGTGAGGCGGCACGGTCACTGCCAATCCGCCCAACAATAAAAGCCTTGGTATCGGCATCTATTTGGATCCGGTCCCGTGCCATGACTTCCGTCAATAATGCGGCAATATCACCCGCCGCATCGGGATAGCACCCGATTGAAGCCGCCTGATCAGCGGTATCAAATAATTTAACCAGCGCATGACGGGTCGTGGTATCAACTGCCTCAACAATGATGAAGGAATGCTCGGACTGGCGTGCTAGTGCCAGTTTGCAGGCCTCAAGCAGTTCAGTACCGCGGCCTTTTACCCAGACCAGCCTATGCTGAGCTGTCATCGCCAGTTGATCAGCCGAATCAGCGATCAGCGATGGCTGTGACGACACCCTGTCACCATCAAGCCGCGTCACTGAAAACACATCATCGAGATCTGTGCTGATCTGCCCGGCAATTTCCTTTGCGCGCTCGGAAATCAGGCCAAGATCACTGCCATGAAGTAATACGGCCCGAATATTTTTAGGAATTGAATTCAGAAAACTCGATATCTGGCGCGGTGCGACTTTCATCAGGCATCGGGATCAAGGAAATAAAGATGAACGCGCGCCGCAACACGGTCAGCGAGTAGCATAGCAAGGCGTTCAGATGCATGTTTATCTGATCGTTGTTGCGCGTAATATGAGGTAACGGTGCCCAATGTGGCGTCTGCAGTAATCGTATCCGACATGACTTGTTCGCCCGTTGAAAGGTCAATCAGATTAACACTTGCCGACATTGTCATCTTTTTTAGCTGCGAAGTCGCGCCGCGAACCGCCAGTGCGCTGCTGGAAGATACCGACAAGGACGATATTAACTGATGTGAGGCACCAGCACTGTTATTGTCCAGCCGTGTCCGTAATTTCCTGCTGTAAAGCTGGCCATTACGTCCGTCCACCTCAGCCACTTCGACAAAAATATCCTTGGATGAAAGGCTGGCACCAAGCGATCGCACCTGTAGGTCGGAACAACCAGCCAGCCAGATAAAGCCGAATAAAATTAACAGTCTAGACAACAACATTGATAATCCTGTTTTTGACGACAATTACTTTTTTTGGCGTCTTGCCTTCAAGGTATCTGATTATACTGGCTGATTCCAGTGCCAAGCTGCTGGCGGTTTCATCTTCGGCATCGCGCGGCAGCGAAATTGTGTCGCGAAGCTTGCCATTAACCTGAACGCCGATCTTTACTTCATCATCGGCAATCATGCTGGCATCTGCCACCGGCCAGCTTGTCACCGCCAGCATGTCCGAATGGCCAAGTTTATGCCACATCTCTTCGGCCATGTGCGGGGCAATCGGGAATAGCAACTGGGTTATCACTTCGATGGCAAACCGCCGCGCCGCGCCAGCGTCAGCTGTAGTATCACGAAGATCACCGATTGCATTGGCCAGCGTGTAAAGCTGTGCCACCGCCCGATTAAAGCGGAATCCTTCGATATCGGTAGTTGTTGCATGAATGGCTTTATTGGCAGCGCGAACCAAACTGCCTCCCGCACCTTCACTAGGCAAGCCGGATGTGTCTGGCGGTAAGGCTGGATCACTGGCCATACGGTAGAGCCGTTTCAAAAAACGCGAAGCACCATCAACACCGGATTCGATCCATTCCATATCGCGCTCAGGCGGCGAATCCGACATCATGAACAGGCGTGCGGTGTCTGCGCCATATTTTGATATAATCAGCTCAGGATCGACGACATTACGTTTCGATTTGCTCATTTTTTCGATGCGGCCGCCGGTTACAGCTTTACCAGTCTCGCGGCTTTTCCAGGTATCATCGATTTTTTCCACTTCGGTCGGAAACAACCATTTGCCATCGGCATCTTGAAAAGTTTGGTGGCACACCATGCCTTGCGTCATCATACCGGCAAAAGGTTCATCTAAATCCAGATACCCGACATCGCGAAGGGCGCGCATAAAAAAGCGTGAGTAGAGAAGGTGAAGTACCGCATGTTCAACACCGCCGATATACTGATCCACGGGCATCCAGTAGGCTGCGGCCTGTTGGCTGAAGCCGCCCGGATGTCCGGGATCTGCATACCGCAGAAAATACCATGAGCTCTCAAAAAACGTATCAAAAGTATCCTGCTCACGCTCTGCCCTACCGCCGCAACTGGGACAATTTGTGTGTTTCCATGTTGGATGGTTGGACAGCGGGTTGCCAGGGGCATCAAAATCAACATCTTCGGGCAAAGTTACCGGAAGATCAGCCTCTGGAACTGGCACCATGCCGCAGCTGGCACAGTGAATGATTGGAATTGGACAGCCCCAATAACGCTGGCGCGACACACCCCAGTCACGAAGCCGGAAAGTTGTTTTCTTTTCACCAGCACCAACACTATCGATAGCATCAATCGCTGCCGCAATTCCGGCATCAACATCCAGCCCGTTCCATTCCCCTGAATTAAATAGCTTTCCGGGGCCGGTATAGGCGGTATCGGTGATTTGGAAACTGGCCGCATCTTCGCCTTCGGGAAGAACGACCGGCAGAACAGGCAAGTCATAGGTGTTGGCAAAATCAAGATCGCGCTGGTCATGTGCAGGACAGCCGAAAATGGCGCCTGTGCCATATTCCATCAACACGAAATTGGCGATGTAAACGGGAAGCTGACAATCGTCCAGCAACGGATGTTGAACCTTCAGGCTGGTATTAAATCCGCGCTTTTCTGCTGTTTCAACCGCGGCTTCAGATGTTCCAAGTCGGGCGCATTCGGCAAGAAAATCGGCAGCATCACCATTGCTCTCGGCAAGTGTGACTGCCAACGGATGATTTGCTGCAATTGCAATGAACGAAGCACCGTGAAGCGTGTCAGGCCGGGTGGTAAAGACGTCGATGGCATTTATCGACGCATCTTTGTTGTTATCAGGGGTGTTATCAGCATTTATGATATCAAATCGCACCTGCGCGCCGACCGATTTACCAATCCAGTTTGCTTGCATCAGCCGCACCCGGTCAGGCCAACGGTCCAGCTTGTCAATGGCTGACAGTAAATCTTCGGCGTAATGGGTGATTTTCAGGAACCATTGTGACAACAGCCGGCGTTCAACCGGAACACCCGACCGCCAGCCGCGTCCGTCGACAACCTGCTCGTTGGCAAGGACTGTGTTTTCCACCGGATCCCAGTTGACCCAGCTGTCCTTGCGGTATGCCAGTCCTTTTTCGTGGAATTTCAGGAACATGCGCTGTTCATGCTGATAATAATCGGGGGTACAGGTGGCAAGCTCACGGTCCCAATCGTATGATAATCCCATACCGCGAAGCTGGGTGCGCATCGCTGCTATATTTTCAGTTGTCCATTTCCCGGGATGAATGCCGCGTTCCATAGCCGCATTCTCAGCCGGCAGACCAAAAGCATCCCAGCCCATCGGGTGCAGAACGTTATAGCCCTGTGCGCGCCGATAACGGGCAACTACATCGCCAAGCGTATAATTGCGAACGTGCCCCATGTGAATGCGGCCCGACGGGTAGGGAAACATCTCCAGAACGTAATATTTTGGCTTGTCACTGTTGTTTTCCGCTTTGAAGCAGTTCTCAGCCTCCCAGCGGTTCTGCCATTTTGCCTCAATGGCAGACGCGTTGTATTGATCCATTGTTTTGCCCTGGAATTAGATTCGCACAGAAATTTGATCCATTAAAAGCCGGGATTTTGGCACATTTAATGCCAAAATTCGATCTTCTATTTGACCATATGTCTGGCGATCTACTTAACGATTTCGCTTAAGGTTTCTGCACGAATCTCGCGCGCTCGCGTTAAAATCAGATCTTCCATCTTTCGCGCAAAATCTTCATCGCGGGACGCTTCACCCCATTCATCACCGTTGCGACGTTGAACATGGACCTTAACGCGAACGGCGTCAGATCGAAGCTCTCGCCCGATAATGAAAATTGCCAGCTTGATCCGTTCATCGCTACGATCGGGCAGCGCGTACCATTCGGTGATGATACTACCCCCGAAAGTGTCGACATCGGCTAGGGGGATGAAGGATGCGATATCCAGTGCTGCGCGCCATAGAATAGCATTAACGGGCATTGAATTACCGTCACCATCGCCGGACCCAAGGCCGACAAGATCGGATATTGAGGTGCCACCAGATTTGCCAGTGAGGATCGAAACAGGTCCTTCTTCCTCAACTGGTTTTGTGGTTTGGACTGAATTACACCCAATGAACAGTAGCAGAATTGGAAAGAGTAAAATTTTCACGGCAGTTCTCCAAAAAAGAAGGGCCGAAAATCGGCCCTTCTCCCTTACAACATTTCTTTCAATTTAGAAAGTAACGTTAATGGCGACTGATGTTGTATCACCCTCTTCTTTCGTTACGCTTGTAGAAACAGCGCTGAAAGAGTTGTGTGTGATTGACGCTGTCATGCCAGGTGTGATGGTGTAAGTTGCGCCAAGACCGGTGTCTTTGATCTTGTAGGCGCTGTCCACACCGTCTTCAGTTGAACCGGTGTAACCAGCAACAGACAATGTGTCGCTGAGCTTGTATGTTACACCAACTGAATTGGCTGTACGGTCAATAGTTGAACCGACCTTGTAGGTGTTTGTTGCCAATTTAACAACTGTGTCACCAGATGTGATCGAACCACCCATTGAAGTGGCGTCTGTTGTGCTTACTGAGTGTGAAGCATAGTTAACAGCAATGGTCATTGAACCAGCAGCCATTGTGTAACCAATGCCGTACTGTGATCCGTTGTCTGCTGCTCCGCCTTCCGTTAGACCAAGCGACAGTGAGAAGTTACCGATCGCAGGAGCTGTCCAAGAAATAGTTGACTTTGGAATGTGCTCATCAGCAGGCAACTGGGTGCGTGATGCAGCGCCATCAAAAGTTGCTGAGATGCTGTTTGACTCGTCTGCAGTCACGTCTGTTGAAACAGCGCCATGCTCAGAAGCTGAACCGTTGAATCCAATTACACCGAAATCGCCAGTCAAGCTGAACCCAGTGTCGTCAAAGCCTGAGTTTTGGCCGTCTGCTTTGATGCGACCAGCAGCTGACATGCCGTTGTCGAATGTTGTGGTGTAAGAAATCGTTACAACGTTACCCGTGCCGTAATTTGTCTCGTTAACAGTTGCAGCACCAGCAGAGTTAGTTGAGGTGTTGTCTGAATGTGCACGATACAGGAATTCAGTTGATGCTGACATTGTAATGTGGTCGTCAGCAATAGCAGCAGAAACGCCGCCAAGAGCTACCAGAGCGGTAGTCGCAAGAAGAACCTTACGCATGATTAATCTCCCTCTAGAGAAAAACAGCCACAATTGACTGCAAAAGCACCATATTAGTAAATTCTTTATTAACAATTGCTTTATTGAGGTGTTGATGCGAGTTTTCTAATTTAAGTGACATTTTTGCAACAGAGATGAGGTATTGGTGAGAAAATTTGGCGATTCTCTAGGGCTTGAGCTAATAGGTTGAAACCGCTATTCCCTTAGGGCGATACGCGTCCGGGCCTGATTCGTTGCATGTCCAATTTTTTAAAAAAATTGCAACCCCAAATGCCAGACCTAATCCAGACCTAATAAGGAACACTTAAAAAGACACACCCTAATGGCCGGACTCAGATGGCGGCCTCAAACAGAGAACAACTGAAAGACATGACCCAAATGAGCATTGCGAAAAATCTGGAAATGGTTAACGCACTGGTGGATCAGGCGTCCCGCCGCGCGACTAACGCCGCCGCCCCGCATCTGGTGGCTGTCAGTAAACGCCAGCCAGATGATCGAATTGTTGCCGCTCTTGCCGCAGGCCACCGGGTGTTTGGCGAAAACCGTGTTCAAGAAGCCCAAACGCGCTGGGCAGAACGCCGTGCATACTTTGATGATCTGATCTTGCATCTGATCGGCCCGCTGCAGACGAACAAAGTATCCGAGGCAGTAGCTCTGTTCGATATTATCGAGGTTGTTGACAGGCCGAAACTCGCTCGTGCGCTGGCTGCCGAAATGGTAAAACAGAATCGCCAACTGCTGTGTTACGTACAGGTTAACACAGGCGAAGAGGCTCAGAAATCCGGCATTATGCCGGGCGACGTTGATGAATTTATCGCGTTCTGCCGTGATGAATGTAAGCTAAATATCATTGGGTTGATGTGCATCCCCCCGCAGGATGAAGAGGCAGCCATGCATTTTGCGCTTCTGAAAACAATGGCGGACCGGAACGGGCTGGCCGCATTATCGATGGGAATGAGCGGTGATTTTGAAGAGGCAATCGCCTTTGGCGCAACGTCGGTGCGTGTGGGCTCGGCCATTTTTGGCGCGCGGGACGCCTGATTATCTGAGATCTGATTATCTGGAGTTAGATGTTTTCTTTTGGGACGTCATCAATTAAATGGCCTGATTTGGTACGTTTGGTTTCCAGATAATGCTCATTATGCCGATTGCTTTGCGGCGTCATTGGAACGCGTTCTTCGACGGTAAAGCCGTTTTGCTCAAGTTGGGCGATTTTATCCGGATTATTGGTAATTAGCCGAAGCTTTGAGACGCCAAGCTCGTTCAGAATTTTACATGCCGGCATGAAATAGCGTTCGTCATTCTCGAATCCAAGCGCGTGGTTAGCATCAACCGTATCCAGCCCGCCATCTTGCAATGCATAGGCGCGCATTTTGTTCAGAAGACCGATATCCCGGCCCTCCTGTGCCAAATAAACCAGAATACCGCCGCCATTTTGTGCCATTAGCGCCAGCGCTCCTTGCAGCTGGTCGCCGCAATCACATTTCAGACTTCCCAGAACATCACCGGTGATACATTGCGAATGCAGCCGGACCAGCGGCGAATCGCCCAGATCCCCGCCAACAATAACGGCAAAATGCTCATCCCCGCCAAGTTCGGCGCGGAACATTACAACTTCGGTCTCTTCGGCAACACGAAGGGGCACTTTGGCGCGCGCGGCAATCTTCAAACTTTGGGCGGCGGCGCTGATATAGTTATTAATATCCTGCTCATCAATGATCATAATGCCGTGGTCGTCGCAAATCTGCTGTTGCAGGTTGCGATCACGCGACGCAACGCGTGCCAACATGGCAGCTGGTAATAGCTTTGCAATGCGCAAAAGCCGGGTTGCATAATCGGCAAGCGAGCCCTTGCGTTCTGCGATAATCGACAGCCCTGGATCCAAAGTTTCAGGATGCGGCGCGTCAACTGCTAACGCGGCAATTTGCGAATGGCTAAGATTATGCGCCGAAAGGCTAGCACATGCGAATTCGGCAGGTAACGTCCGGCCAAGGCTTTCCATGCGGGTGTTAGTTAGCACAATAAGCGCGCCAGATCCGGCCAGGCTTTGCAAATCACCCTGATCTTGGGTTCCTGATAACTCGGCAGAGCGCAGAAAACAGCCAGCTCCGTCTGCCAGCCGCAACATAACGACGCCGCCACGGCGCAACTCTTGACAGCTCCGTTCCGTCTTCAAATAGCTTCGATTTGCGCGTAAATCTTGCATTCAGAATCTCAATCCGATCAGATGTTATCTCTATGGGGCTATTTCCAACGCCTTGCTTCGGGTTATCCTAGCTGAAGGTATAAGGTTGGAGCCGCCATGTTTGACGCCTCCTTTTATGGAGAGAGTGATGAAATTGCAAGAACTGGAAACAAAAACCATTTGGGATTCAATTCCTCATGGTCGCCTTTTGGTCGTTGATGACGATTCATTTTTGCGCGCTACCTTGCGGGAACAATTCACTGCTGAAGGGTTTACCGAGGTGTTTGAAGCAGAAAGTCTGCACAGCGCGTTTCAGGAAATTGATGTTTGTAATCCAGACCTCGTCATTTTGGATATTCGTCTTCCCGATGGAAACGGCATCGAAATTTGTCGCAAGCTTCGTAAACGTGGCTTTACCAAGCCGATTATCATGCTGACAGGGCAGAATTCTGAGGATGATATCATCGCCAGTCTTGAGGCAGGAGCAAATGATTATGTGATAAAACCGATGCGTATGGGGGAATTACTGGCGCGGGTGAAATCCCAGTTATGGCAGCATAAATCATCCGATACAGCGCGGTTTTCAATTGATGGGCTCAGCTTTATTCCGGCGAACAAGCTGCTTAAATCAAGTGATGAGACACGCAAGGTGATTCTAACTGAGAAAGAATCAACCATTTTGAAATATCTGTATAGGGCGCATCCGAACTGCGTTCCAAAAGAGGAGCTTTTGGCTGAAGTATGGGGTTTTCAGAACGGGTTGAGCACTCATACGGTGGAAACACATATCTACCGTCTGCGCCAAAAGGTAAAACGCCTGACCAATAAAAATATCATCATGACGACCCCGCTGGGCTACCTGCTGTCGTCGATCGTCTGACCTAGAGGTGTTTCTCGCACAGTTAGTCGCAGCCGTGCATCGGAATGAATATCTGGGATTATTACCTAAGTAAATTTTGGCCCAATAACTGCGTACAGTTTAAACTTTGGCTGGGGCGGTAGGATTCGAACCTACGGTACACGATACCAAAAACCGATGCCTTACCACTTGGCTACGCCCCAGTCGCAAAGTTGCAGCAATGTAGCGGCCAAAATCAGGGTGATCAAGCCCGATCACTGCTTCATCCCACAAATATTTCAACTGTGGCGCTGATAGCGGGGATATGCTGATTTATTGGATGATTAATCCACGCTAAAATTCGGTCGCTACTGCCCAAATACCGTCCGCCCGCAGCCTATCCTCGGCGTTCTGGCAAAGTCCATCAGTCTCAAAAATCGCAAAACATGCCGAACCACTTCCTGTCATCTGCGCTGCAATTGCCCCCGGAAACATCTGCATTCGTTCAATCAGATTGTTAATCTCCGGTGCTAAACTACTGGCAGGCAGCAATAGATCATTGCCGTTTTTGATGAAATCAGCAGCAGAGCGAGTGCCGGTTGAACTGGCGACTTGATCCAGCGGTGGTCTTTGATCGCGCCCGGGACCTATGGCCAGCGCGCCAAAAACCCTACCAGTGGCAAGCGATATCCGGGGTTTGGCCAGCAGCATAATACCGTGCGGTGGTGGGACTATCCGGTCCAAGCGCTCACCAATGCCGCGCATCCGAATAGCGCCCCCGCTAAGACACACCGGAATATCAGCGCCGAGTTCAAGGGCGATGGCAAAAAGCATATCCTCGGGAAGGGGGGTGCTGGCCAGCAGATTTATCTGCCGCAACAGTGCCGCGGCATCGCTGGACCCGCCGCCAAGACCCGCGCCAATCGGAATATTTTTTTCCAAATTGATGCGCAACGCGTCAATCTGGCCGCCCGCCCTGCGAAAAGCCGTCACCGCGCGAAGACACAGATTTTCATCAGAATTTGTGTGCGCCAATGCTGGTGCAAAATCGCCGGTAATGGTTAATTGGTCACCATATTTGGATCTGAAGGGGGGCTGGTATCCGGGGGTCGCAGGTCCGATGGTCAATTTATCACCGAAGTGGGTAAAAACGACTACCGAATCCAGAAGATGATAGCCATCATCACGCCGGCCGGTGATTCGCAAATTCAAATTAACCTTGCCGGGCGCCAGAATAGTGGTGTTGGTGTTGGCGATATCGGGCATTGACTGTGTGGCGGTCACTTTTTTGCCGGGCTACCATCAGCCGTCAACCCATAGGCAATCCGCGCCTTGATTTTCTGCTGTTGAGTTTCATCGGTGCTTAGCGATAGTGCCAGCCGCCATTTGAACTGTGCCTCTTCGATGCGGCCAAGCATCCAGTAAACATCCCCTAGGTGAGCGGTAATTTCAGCGTCGGCGGGTTCTAGTTCGGTGGCCTTTTCAAGATAGCTAACGGCCTTTTCTGGATCACCAAGTTTGAAATGAACCCAGCCAAGCGAATCAACAAAAAATCCGCTGTCGGGGCGCTGTCCCACGGCGCGTTCAATCAGAGCGATGGCCTCATCAAGATTGCGGCCTTCGTCGGCCCACCAATAGCCAAGATAATTCAGCGCATAGGCGTCGCCCGGATTAACTTCGATGGCGCGCAAAAGATACCGCTCGGCTTCATTGCTTTGTTTAAGACGCTCTAGACATACCCCTAAACTGCGATATAGCGCGCCGGTCTGGTTGCCAAGCTCAAGAGCCCGCATATATGCATCTCGTCCTTGCTCAAACTGCTGGTTGCGGCGGAAACTATTGCCAAGCTGCTGGAACAGATAATCGTTCTGATTATCCGCATCAGCAAGCGCCTGAAGCAATGAAATGGCGGCTTCATTATCCCCCATCTCTTCGACGACAAAGGCTTCGGTCAGGCGCGCAAGCTGTCCGAAATTATCTTTCGTTGGAACTTTGCCAAGATGTTTGAGGGCCGCATCATACTGGCCAAAATCGGCAAGCTGCTGGGCTAAGAGGATGCGGGCAAACGCATGATCAGGGTCAATAAACAGGGCAAGGCGGAGTCGCGCAGAGGCAGACCGGTCAGAGCCCGGATTATCACCAGACAGTGTGGTTGTGACTATTCCCGTTGCAATCAGCGACCAGATGTCTGGCTTTTCATAACGCTGAGCCTTTAGATTTTCCAGAACCTGTTGCCGGTTAAACTGTTTAGACAGCCGGTTATCTACAACATCGATTGCCTCCTGCCATTGCCCCTGGCGGGCATGAAAAGCGGCAAGCTCCAACGTGGTTTGCGCCAGAAGGTATTGCTGATCAAGATCATTAACCCGCTGGCGCGCTTCGGTATCTAGCCCCAAATATTCGGCCATCAGAGCAGCATGAAGGTGAAAATATCCGTCCATCCAGATATTCTGATTAATCGCCATTCGGTCGGTTTCCAAGAGCCGTGAAATGCCAGCATCACCCTGCGCATCGGCGACCAACGCCCAACCTGCGATAATCCCTGCAACTATTAACGCGTTGCTGTCTTCAGCAATTTTGTCGGAAAGGATTAGCGTGGCGGGCCAATCACGGTTGCGAATCGCCAGCGCAACGCCGGGTTCACCGCCCAACGGCATCGATACATTCATACTTTCCAGCTGGCGCCCTAGGGCTGCGGCGCGTTCAATATCACCGTAATAATATTGTGTCAGAAACGCCTGTCGAAGGATCGAAACATTTTTGGCATCGGCCTCAAGAGTGCGTAAAAAGAAATCAGCTGATTTTCCAACATCATTGAAATAGAGGGCTTGGCGTGCCGCTAGATAATGCCCCGACGTCGTTATCGTATCATGGGGTGTAGGGGCAAGGGACGGGGTGCCGGATTTGGCGTTGGCATAATCCGCCGCGCCAGCTTGAGCTGGGGTATTCGCCTCGGATGAAGTATCAGCTGGAAGCGATGTTTCGGGTTGAACCGGGGCGGCGCAGGCCGATAGCATCAGCGCAAGCATACCGCCGCCTGCCATCAATCTGGCAAAACGGTAAACTCTCACGACTGACCTTTGGCCCTGCATAATCGCTCCATTTTTACATATTCTTTTACATATTCGGATAATTTGGGCCGCCGCCACCTTCGGGCGTAACCCAGACGATGTTCTGCGATGGGTCTTTTATATCACAGGTTTTGCAGTGGACACAGTTTTGTGCATTGATTTGCAGGCGCGGCGACGATCCATCCTGCTCGCTGACAATTTCGTAAACCCCGGCCGGGCAATAGCGTTGTTCGGGGGAGTCATATAGTGCCAGATTATGCTCAATCGGCACCGACTGATCTTTTAACGTCAGATGTGCGGGCTGATTTTCCTCATGATTCGTTCCCGACAGAAAAACCGAAGAATTACGATCAAAGCTGACCATGCCATCGGGTTTCGGGTAGTCGATCTTCGGGGCTTCGGACGCTTTTTTCAACAAAGTGTGATCAGCGTGATGGTGCATCGTCCAAGGCGCGCGGCCACCAAGCACATAGGTGTCAAGCGCGGCGTTCGCCATTCCCAACCACAAACCGCGGCTAAAGCCGGGACGAATATTGCGTACTTTATAGAGCTCGGACCACAACCAGCTTTTCTCGAGTCGCTCACCATAGCTTACCGGTTCATGGCCGGCTTCTATGTCATCAATGGCATCAAAAATAGCTTCGGCAGCGGTCATTCCCGACTTCATCGCGGTGTGCGTTCCCTTGATCTTTGGAACATTCAGGAACCCGGCTGTACACCCAACCAGACATCCGCCCGGGAAAGTCAATTTTGGAATTGATTGAAACCCTCCCTCATTCAGCGCCCGTGCGCCGTAGGAAACGCGCCGTCCACCTTCAAAAACATCACGAACAGCGGGATGGGTTTTAAACCGCTGGAATTCCTCAAACGGCGATAGATGCGGGTTGGTGTAATCCAGTCCAACCACATAGCCAACGGCAACTTGATTTCCATTTAGATGATACAGAAACGAGCCGCCATATGTGTCGGTCGAAAGCGGCCAGCCAACCGAATGCCAGGCGTTACCGGGCTTTGATTTGGCTGGATCGATGTCCCAAAGCTCCTTGATGCCGATAGCAAAAGTCTGCGGATCTTTGCCTTCGCGAAGCCCGAACTTATCAAATAATGTCTTTGTCAGATGCCCGCGGCATCCTTCGGCAAAAATGATCTGTTTGGCTCGAAGTTCCATCCCGCGCATATAGGCGTCGGTTTGCTCACCATCCTTGCCGATGCCCATATCGCCAGTAGCAATGCCGCAAACGGCTCCGTTTTCGTTATAAAGAACTTCGGCGGCGGCAAATCCGGGATAAATCTCAACGCCTAATGCCTCGGCCTGTTCACCAAGCCAGCGGCAGAAATTGCCAAGCGAGATGATATAATTGCCATGGTTGTTCATTTGCGGCGGCGTTGGCAGCTTGAAGGCACCGCTCTGCGTCAGAAACATGAATTTATCAGCTGTCACCGGCGTATCAAGCGGCGCACCGCGATCCTTCCAATCGGGAATCAGCTCATCCAGTGCGCGTGGCTCCAGAACAGCACCTGAAAGAATATGCGCGCCAACCTCGCTGCCTTTTTCGATAAGACAGACCTCAAGGTCGCGCCCTGCTTCACTGGCGAGCTGTTTAAGCCGAATTGCCGCTGATAGACCCGAAGGCCCGCCGCCGACAATAACAACATCAAATTCCATTGTTTCACGTTCCATGATGCCGTGATCCTCCGTTAAATTGGCGTGTCGTTATCTTAATATTAAAACGCGTATTTATATGTTACCAAAAACATCAAGGATAGGTGTCTTTTTAACGCATCGGTGAGATAGGATATCGACGGAAAGTAGCATGACGGCGAATTCTTCGGACAAAAATGCTCTTTTGGCCCAGCTTGCATGGCAGCAGGTGATGGGAATTAACGAGGTGTTGCTGGATGATCCGGGCGCTGGAATGACGGTCTCGATGCGAGATTTGCGTGGTTCGCGAGATTTGTCCAATTCGCGAGATTTGCCAGATTCGCAAGATTTGCCTATGCCCGCGAAGATGCCCGCAGCAAAATCGGGTGCCTCTCCAGCGGAACAGGTTTCGGTGGGGCAGATGCCTACCGCATCTCCGGGCGGGACGGCACTTTTGACAGAGTCATTGGCCGGTCTGACGACAATCGAGGCTTTGCGGCAGGCGCTGGAAGAGCTGGATCAGTGTGCGCTAAAACATACGGCCAGTAATATGGTCTTTGCCGACGGTAATCCGGGGTCGCGTGTGATGGTGGTCGGCGATGTTCCCGGGCGTGAGGAGGATCGTGTAGGTCTGCCGATGGTTGGGGCTGCGGGCCAGCTATTTGACCGGATGCTGGCCAGTATTAACCTGTCGCGCGCGCAAACCTATGTAACCTGTCTTCTGCCGTGGCGCCCCCCCGGCAATCGCACGCCGACTCCAGAAGAGATGGAAATGCTGCTGCCTTGGCTGTATCGCCATATTCAGCTGGCGGCTCCGGATTTCATTTTCATTCTTGGCGGGGTGACGGCAAAAGCCCTGATTCCGGGCGCTGGCGGCATTTTGAAGACACGCGGGCGCTGGTTTGACATTGATTATGGCGACGGTATTATCCGGCCAACGCTGGCAACGCTTCATCCGTCATATTTAATCCGCTCGCCAGCACAAAAGCGCCTCGCCTTTGCAGATCTGTTGGCGCTTGCTGCTAAACTCGAATAAGGAGCGCCAGATTTTAAGTGTTACCTCTCGCCATAGGACTGAGCACCAACGTGTTTGTAGAAATGAAAACCATCTGTTTAAAAAGATTTCCAGTTTTTTCTGGTATCGGGCTAACGGCCCTATTTATGGCCGGAATGCTTGGCCAAGCGGCTGCGGGCCAGTTGGCAATAGATGATCAAAAAGCCGAAAACACGTTGCAAAAAGGTGAAACCGCAGACACGCGAGATGGCATTGTCCTACCCACGCCGTTAAGCGATTTCGACATCGCGCTTTATCAGCGTTTATTCCATCTTCAGGAAGTTGGCCGCGTCAAACAGGCGATCCGTGAGATTGGCCGCGCCGAAAATCCTATATTAAAAGGGCATCTGCTGTCCCAGCGCTATCTTCATCCCACGGCATGGCGATCAACCTATTCCGAACTTTCCGGCTGGCTGAAATCTTATAGTGACCATCCCGATGCAAGCCGTATTTACTGGCTTGCCAAAAAGCGCAAACCGGCAAAAGCACGCGCACCAAAAGCGCCAAAACAGGGCTATTTGAATGGATTCGGTTTAGCCTCCAGCCAAAGCTATCGCCCGTCTATGCCGGCCTCAACCGCGGGGCGTGCTTCGCCGCGAACAACACGCAAGATTGCTTATGATGTGCGCCGCGCCATCCGTCGTGGTTGGCCAACGGGTGCGATGAACATTATTGAAGATAGCGGCAAGCGGCGCTATCTGACCAAACAGGAAGAGGCGCAGCTTCGCGGCGAAGTTGCCCACGCCTATTTTATTTTTGGTGTCGATGAAAAGGCAATCCGGCAGGCGCGTTATTCGATTGGCGCTGGTCGCGAAGCAGCCTTTTTTGGGTATTGGGCAGGCGGACTTGCCGCTTGGCGTAGTGGTGACTACGAGCTCGCGGGAGATTTTTTCAGGTCACTGGCGGAGAATAAAGAGGCGTTTGCTGATTTGCGCAGCGCGGCCGCTTTTTGGGCACACCGGGTGGAAATGCGCGCGGGACGTCCGTTGGAGGCAAACTATTATCTGGAAATCGCGGCGCAGGAGCTTAAGAGTTTTTATGGGGTGGTTGCGCGTCATGCGTTGGGCCAGAAGTTTGATCTGTCTTTTGACCTGCCGCCCTATGATGATCGTTTTATCGGCTGGTTATCGGCGCGCCCCGGCGGCCAGCGTCTTTTTGCGCTGTTACAAATCGAACGCTACAATGATGCCGAGCGCGAGCTTCGCTACCTCTGGAACGAAATTCCGGATTATCTAAAGGAGTCTGCGCTACGTTTTGCCATGGATTATGGTATGTCTGGTTTGGCGTATCGCGCTGGTGAGCTGCTTCGTAAAAATACCGGGCGCATCTGGTTCAGCGCGATTTATCCGATCCCGCGCTATGATGTGGATTTCTCGGTTGATCAGGCGCTGGTTTGGGCAATCTCGCGGCAGGAATCGGGCTTTAACCCGCGGGCCAAAAGCCGTGCACGGGCAGCCGGTTTGATGCAGATCATGCCGTCTACCGCAAGTTATGTTACCAAAAATCGCGGTTATCGCGGGCGCGACCGGCATTTGCTTTTGAACCCGTTGCTCAATCTTGAAATCGGGCAAGCCTATATTCGCACGTTATTGCGTGAGCCGGTGATCGACGGCTCGGTTGTGCGGCTTTTGGCGGCTTATAATGGGGGCCCGGGCAATCTTCGCAAATGGCTCCGTAAAATTGACCATCAGGATGATCCGTTTTTGCTGATTGAGTCTATTCCCGCGCGTGAAACACGCCACTATATCAAAAGCGTTATCACCAATTTGTCGCTTTATCGGATGCAGCTTGGCGAGCCTGCACCTGAGTTGCGCGGGCTGGCTGAAGGGGGATCAGGCCAACTTATTTCAATGCTGGGCCTTCCGGTGGTAGAGTCTGGCGACGGATCTTAGGACCAACAAACCCGGAGGCAAACATGGCACATAGCAGTGAACGACTCGATATGTCAGTTGATTTTCAGCCGGTTAATATTGCCGTGATGACCGTATCTGATAGCAGAACGCCCGAGGATGACAAATCTGGTGATTTACTGGTTGGCCGGATTGCCGATGATGGTCATCATCTGGCGGACCGCCAAATTATCACTGATGATGTTGATCGTATTATCGGCCAGCTTGATGAGTGGATTGCCAATACCGAAATCGATGTGATCATTACCACCGGCGGAACGGGGTTGACCGGACGAGACAGTACGCCCGAAGCCTTTGCCAAGATTATCGAAAAGGATATTCCGGGATTTGGTGAATTATTCCGCTATTTATCTTTTGCCAAGATTGGCACTTCGACGGTGCAATCACGTGCGCTTGCCGGGGTTGCGGGCGGAACCTATCTGTTCGCCCTTCCGGGATCACCTTCGGCGTGTCGTGACGGCTGGGACGATATTTTGCGATATCAGTTGGATATTCGCCACAAGCCCTGCAATTTTGTAGAGATTATGCCGCGTCTTAGCGAATCCGCAACGCTGCGCCGTGGCGGGTGATGCCAGACTTATCGTTGGAAAGCCGGTTTTCCGGTTCGGTTATAGGCATTGATGAGGCTGGCCGTGGGCCGTGGGCTGGCCCGGTAACAATCGCCGCCATCTGGTTGAACCCGGATGCTTATGCATCTTTGCCGTCAGGGTTGGATGATTCCAAAAAGCTCAGCGCTGCAAAACGTGCCGGTTTTTATGAATATCTGCGTCATCCGCCGCATCTTCACGCGCTGGTCTCGGTCCCTGTTGAAGTTATTGATCGTGACGGCATTTTGAAGGCAACGCTGGCGGGAATGGCTTTCGCTGCGGATAATCTTGTTGGTATCCTGCGCCAGAATGGCATTGCTGAGACGGTCCAGCTGCTGATTGACGGAAATCAGATGCCGAAAACTGCTTTTCCGGCGCAAACAGTGATTAAAGGCGATCAGCGGAGCCTGAGTATTGCCGGGGCCTCAATCATCGCCAAACATTCCCGCGATCAGGAGATGTTGCGCCTTGCCAGAGAATTCCCCGGCTATGGCTGGGATACAAATATGGGGTACGGCACCGCAGCACACCAGCAAGGATTAAGGGATCTTGGCGTCACGCAGCATCACCGTCGCAGTTTTGCACCGGTACGAAAGCAGATTGAGGCTGATACCGACTGATCGCGGCTAATTCTCCCGCCATAGCTGCCAAATTGTGAGTGCGATATATGTCCGACACACCGCTCATCTGGGGGTATGACTCCGCTGGTTCCCGATTTTGTCATCTCCTCTCCCACTAAATAAACAGGCATTTTTAGCCCTACCCACCATATGTTGTGACTTTTGAAAATACTGCGACTTGGCGGTTGACTTAACTTCACTTTTTACGTTTCTTTAGCTTTGTAACGCTCTGAAACAACGATAAAAAAAGCATGCGAATAAAAAACTAAAGTTGAGAATGAGTGAAGGAAACTGGTGTCAAGTTGGACAGGAAGGCGAACATTTAGATGGGCGTCGATATGGAAATGAAAACAGATCTTGTGATTCATGGTGATTGTGTGGGTGAGCTAAAAAAGCTGCCGACGGCGTCTGTTGATCTCATTTTCGCTGACCCCCCCTACAATCTGCAACTTGGGGGAACCTTGTCACGCCCTGATCATTCGACGGTTGATGCGGTTGATGACGCATGGGACAAATTCGATTCTTTTGCCGCCTATGATACGTTCTGTGAGGCTTGGTTAACTGAGGCCCGCCGTATCCTGAAACCAAATGGCGCCTGATGGGTCATTGGCAGTTATCACAATATTTTCCGGCTTGGACGCATTTTGCAGGATCTCGATTTCTGGATTCTGAATGATGTTGTTTGGCGGAAGACCAATCCGATGCCAAATTTTCGGGGGCGGCGCTTTACCAATGCGCATGAAACTCTGATCTGGGCGGCACGCTCACAATCTTCGCGCCATACATTTAATTATGAGGCGATGAAGGCGTTGAATGATGATGTGCAGATGCGCTCTGATTGGGAACTTCCCATCTGCACCGGTCAGGAACGCCTCAAGCAGAATGGCCGCAAGGCGCATCCGACGCAAAAGCCGGAATCGCTTTTAGCCCGTGTTATCCTAGCTTCAACCAATCGTGGTGACGTGATTCTGGATCCATTTTTTGGCAGCGGTACGACAGGCGCGGTTGCCCGCCGTCTAAAACGGCATTTTATCGGCATTGAGCAGGACGCAGATTATGTTGCTTTGGCGCGCCAGCGGGTAGCCGATGTAACGCCGATAGACTCGCCCGATCTTCTGGCAACTCCGCCGCGCCGGTCTAAACCAAAAGTTCCGTTCGGCACCCTGATAGAGCGCGGAATGATCCATCCCGGTGATGTTCTGTTTGATGCCAAACGCCGGTTTACCGCCAAGGTTCGAGCTGACGGGTCGCTGGTTACTGCCTCACGGGAAAGCGGATCTATCCATAGTTTGGGCGCACAATTGCAATCAGCACCAAGCTGTAATGGCTGGACGTTCTGGCATATTAAGCGCGGCGGCAAGGATGTGGTAATTGACAGTTTTCGTGATCAGGTTCGCGCAGCTGATGAGCATCCGTCCAGCTGATCAGCTTTAGTTCTGTTTCTTAGTAGGCGGTCAGTTCACCGCCGGGGCATGACCAAATATCCGGCGGCTATCATGACAATCACCACAATCATTCCGGCGCGCTCATTGCCGGTAGCGGTGATCAGAACGCCATATAGCAATGGGCCGATAAAGCTGGTTGCTTTTCCAGATAGCATCATCAGGCCGAACATACTGGCGCGGTGCTCTTCTGGGGCTTTGTGCGCTACATAAACCCTTGCCGAAGATTGTACAGGCCCGATGAACAGGCCCAGCGCCGCCCCAGCCACCCAGAATACGGCTTGGCTCGGTGCTAGAATGGCGATCCCTCCCAGCAACGCCAGAATAATCAGTGAGGTCCGCATCACCCGCGTTGATCCGAACCTGTCATCGGCAAACCCGCCGACTGCCGCGCCAATACCGGCTGTGATGTTCAAAACAATGGCGAACACCAGTACCATCGTTTGGGAAAAGCCAAAGACCTTGGCAGCGTAAATTCCGCCAAAAGCGAATAATGTCACCAGGCCATCGGCAAACAACATTCGCGCTAGCAAAAATCGCGGCATATCGGGAATTTTCATCGCCACCGCGATACTGGCTTTAAATTGCTGGGCAAAGGATTTCTTACTGGCGACTGGCGGCGGGGTGTGAACCACTAGAAACAATGGCGCGGCAAAAATGCAAAGCCAAAGCGCGGCAAAACACATCGTTATGCGGATATTGGCGGCGCCCTCGGTGCCAATGCCAAATGCCGGAATATCGGGTAGGACAAACAGCACCAACACCAGAACCAGCGCCAGAATCGCACCGGCATAGCCAAGCCCCCAAGCTAGACCGGACGCACGGCCATATCCGTCAGGTCGTGCCACCGCCGGCAGCATAGCGTTATAAAAGACAAAGCTGACTTCCATGGCAAATATTGATAGTGCCGAAAGCATCAGTGCAGCAGTTGCAAAGCTTACATCCGGCTCAATAAACCATAGGGATGCAGTGGCAATTGCACCAATCGCAGTGGCTAGGCCAAGAAGCTTTTTGCTGGCTCCGGTAGTATCAGCAATCCGGCCAAAAACGGGGGCTGCAATTGCCAGCGCAAATGCCGTGGCAGATGTCATCCATGCCCAAGCGGCGGTTCCACCTTCGGGCATGACAGCGGTGGTGAAAAATACCGAAAAGATAAAGGTGGCATGCAGCGTTGGAACGGGTGAACTCGCCCAATCATAGAGCGACCATGCTATCAGAGGTTTTGTCAGGCGCATTTTGAGGGCTCCAAAACGCCTGAGCGGCGCCAATTATATGTTGAATGTAGCATCAGCAAAAAACATGTCGCACCCCGGTAATGCCAAGTTAGTTCGTCCTGATTTTCGCCTTAGTACTAGGCGGCATTAGCTGACACCGGCTTGGGCCTTAAGCTGTAGTCGGCGGGCGTGCAAAACAGGCTCGGTATATCCTGATGGTTGGTCCTTGCCCTTGAAAACCAGGTCACACGCAGCCTGAAAGGCGATCGAACTGCCAAAATCAGGACCCATCGGAAAATAATCCGCATCGCCTTCATTTTGCTGGTCAACAACGGCGGCCATTTCCTGCATCACCTCCATCACCGTTTCAGGACTGCACACTTCATGATGCAGCCAGTTGGCGATATGCTGCGATGAAATCCGCAAGGTGGCGCGATCTTCCATCAACCCGATATTGTGAATGTCAGGAACTTTTGAGCAGCCAACACCCTGATTAATCCAGCGCACAACATAGCCCAGAATGCCTTGGCCATTATTACGGAGTTCTTGGCGAATATCATTGGCGGACCAATTCGGGCGCGCTGCAACCGGGATTGATAGAATATCATTAAGACGGGCATGGGCAAGGCTGGCTTTGGCCCGTCCGGCGATTTCGGACTGACGCGCGGCAACATCGACGCTGTGGTAATGCAGCGCATGCAGCGTGGCAGCGGTTGGTGAGGGCACCCATGCACAGGTGGCTCCGGCCATCGGATGGACTATTTTCTGATCCAGCATTTCGGCCATACGGTCTGGCATGGCCCACATTCCTTTGCCAATCTGCGCCTTGCCTGCCAGCCCGCAAGCAAGGCCAATGTCAACATTCCAATCTTCATAGGCATTAATCCAGACTGAATTTTTCATGTCGGTTTTGCGGATCATTGGCCCGGCTTCCATCGAGGTGTGGATTTCATCACCAGTCCGGTCAAGAAAGCCGGTATTAATAAATACAACGCGTGATTTTGCCGCCCGGATACATTCTGCCAGATTGACTGTAGTGCGGCGCTCTTCATCCATAATGCCAATTTTAATAGTGTTCTCGCTGAGACCTAAAACGCCCTCAACAGCAGCAAAAATCTCGACAGCGAAGGCAACTTCATCGGGGCCATGCATCTTTGGTTTGACGATATAAACCGACCCAGTTGTAGAATTCTGGCCGGCGTTAGCGCCCCCTTGTAGATCATCCAGCGCCCCGGCCACCGTCATGAACGCGTCCATAATGCCTTCGGGAACTTCACTGCCATCGGCCAGAAGAATAGCCGGATTGGTCATCAGATGCCCGACATTGCGAACCAGCATAAGGGAGCGCGCCTTTAGCTGGCCGGCGGCGGCGTCACTACGAATGTAGGCAATATCATCTACCAGCTTGCGGGTGATTGTTTTTCCGCCTTTATCAAATTTTTCTACCAGAGTACCGCGCATCAATCCCAACCAGTTGCGGTAGGCCAGAACCTTGTCGGCGGCGTCAACGGCAGCAATCGAATCCTCGCAATCCATGATGCTCGACACAGCAGATTCGCCGATTACATCATTAATGCCGGCCAGATCATTGGCACCAATCGTGCCGCCTTGATCAATCTTCAGCAAAAGATGCAGGCCGTGATTGCGAAGAATAATCGTCGCCGGTGAGGTTGGGTTACCGATATGACCGACAAAGGCAGCCGGGTCGGCAAGCGAGACCGAACCGCCGGGAATTTGCGCAATTAGGGTTGCTCCCCCTGAAGGGCTGGCCGATGCGTTTGCCATAGGGGTGCCCCCAACCGAAAGTCCGGTTATCTCTGTCCAGCTGGCCCCGTCCAGGGGTACGGCCTCGTCAAGAAGCATTCGCACCCGGGCAATCACCTTGGCGCCGCGCACCGGATCATATCCCGGGCCATCGCTATCGCCGTCTGATGAAATGGCGTCGGTGCCGTAAAATGCATCATACAAGCTGCCAAAGCGGGCATTGGCGGCATTTAGCGCATATCTGGCATTGGTGATGGGAACGACCAATTGCGGGCCGGCAATGCTGGTGATTTCGGGATCGGCATCTGCGGTGTCGATTTTGAAATCATCGCCGGTCTCGACGATATATCCAATTTTCTTCAGAAACGCGGTATAGGCACCGCTGTCAAATTCCCTCAATGCGCCGGCGTTACTGTGCAGCCACGCGTCAATTTTTTCTTGCATAGACGCTCTAGTTGCCAGCAATTCAGCGCCGCGCGGTACCAGTCTTTGAAGGGTCGCCTCAAACCCACTCCAGAACCTGTCGGGTGAAATTTTTGTGCCCGCCAGCAACTCATCATTGACGAAGTTAAGAAGCTCGGCATCAATTGATAGGCTTCCAAGAGTTATTCGCCCATGAGATGTCTGCCCATGAGATTTCTGATTGGTCATCGGAGCCTCCAGTGGTGATATTGCTCAAACGAGAGCTGAAATTTAGGGCTGTATTGGATAATTTCCAAACAAATTCTGGTGCGAAGCACCCCGTAAGACTTGTTGCAGGACTTATCGTAAATCTTATCGGTGTTAGGCAAATGTCCAGTCGAGCCCGGCAGCCTTGAGCGTTGTCGTGATCTCACCAATCAGGCTGGCCAGAGTTTCCGGCGTCTCAGCTTCGGCCCGCGCAACCAAAGCGGCCTCGGTGTTAGATGCTCTCAATAGCCACCATCCGCCTTGTGAGCGAACGCGCACACCATCAATGACCGAGATATCGGCGGCAGCATAGGCGGCGGTGACTTTGTTCTGGATTTTGTCCATCACCCCGAATTTGAGTGTATCAGGGCAATCAATCCGCAGCTCGGGGGTGGCGTGCTGAACGGGAAGAGCATCCATAAACTGGGTGATTGTCTGGCCAAATTTCACCGTTTGACTTAGCACTCGCAATCCGGCGTAAAGGGCATCATCAAAACCGTAATAATCATCAGCGATGAAAATATGTCCCGACATTTCGCCGGCTAGCGGTGCATTTACCGCCTTGATTCGCTGTTTCATATGGCTGTGACCAGTTTTCCAAATTTCCGGAATAGCCCCGCTTTCGGCAATCAGGTGCAGCGCACTATCGGACGATTTTACATCAAGAAGGATAGGACTGCCAGCATGTCTCCTGCCGATATCCTGAGCAAGGAATGCGGTTAGAAGGTCACCTGGAACTTGTCGTCCTTTGGCATCAATTACGCCGATACGGTCCCCATCACCGTCAAAACCGATGCCGATATCCGCACCGGCCTGCGATACTTCGGCGCGCAACATATCCAGCGTTTCCGGATCAACCGGATTGGGATGGTGGTTGGGGAAGGTGCCGTCAATTTCGGAAAACAGAACTTTATGTGTCCCTGCCAGCCGTTTTGTAACCATTTCGGTTACCGGGCCGCTTGCTCCGTTTCCACAATCCCAGATCGCTGAAACCCCTGCGGTATCTATGCCCGCGTACAGACGATCAACATAAGATGCGGTGACCGACACGGCATTAACCTTGCCGCCCTCACGCCGGGCAATACCTTCGGCGCTCAATTGGCCAAGAGCTTTGATGTCGGGGCCAAAAAAAGACTGCCCACCCAAAACCATCTTAAAGCCGTTATGCGTTGGTGGATTATGGCTACCGGTGATCTGAATGGCACCGCCGGTCGCCAGCTCATGCGCTGCATAATAAAGCATCGGTGTTGGCCCGCAGCCAATGTCAGAAACTGATGCGCCCCCCGCAACCAGACCATCAATCAGTGCCGCTGCCAGCGCCGGTGAAGACAGGCGTCCATCGCGACCAACGGCGATATGCTCGCCATGCCCGCGTTGACGCTGCATGGTAATAAAAGCCAGCCCGATGGCAAAGGCATCATCCCCTGTCAGCGTATCTTCAAAAATCCCCCGGATGTCATAGGCGCGCAAAATGGTCGGGTCAAAATGATGAACATTCATGAAATACGATCTTTCAGCCAAGTTTGAAGTTGCTCACAAAGGTCATCATCATCCAGACCAAAGGCGAGGTTTGCTTTCAGGAACCCAATTTTTGATCCACAGTCAAAACGCTCACCAGAAAAACGCATGCCGGTAAAAGGAGCCTTGCCAATCTGTTGAGCAAGCGCGTCGGTCAGCTGGATTTCACCGCTAGCCCCGGCAAGCTGTACGCTCAGCGTATCAAAGACATCAGGGGTGATAATATAGCGGCCAACGACACCGATATTCGAAGGCGCTTGGCCGGGTGCCGGTTTTTCAACAAGCCCGGCCACCTCAACCAATCGTCCATCATCGGCGCCAGGCGTGATAATACCATAAGCACCGGTTTGATCGTTGGGCA
This sequence comes from uncultured Alphaproteobacteria bacterium, assembly GCA_938082345.1. GTDB lineage: Bacteria > Pseudomonadota > Alphaproteobacteria > Puniceispirillales > Puniceispirillaceae > UBA8309. Next base: position 2,439 of record CALLKZ010000094.1, on the reverse strand, counting down.
CATTCATTGCTGCCACCATGTTGCCGCCGCTATAGGCGTCAACCATTTCCCTCAGACAGCTCTGTCCCAGAATCAGATCATCGGCGAGCATTACGGCGACCGGATCATCGCCGATTAGATTTCGGGCGCACCAAACCGCATGGCCAAGACCCGCCGGTTCCTGCTGGCGGATAAAAATGGCAGACCCCGGAAGGTGTACTGACTCCCTAACCAGCTTTAGGGCATAATCTTTCACCGGCCCCTTGTCTTTTAGTGTCGCTTCAAGCTCGAACGAATGATCAAAATGATCTTCGATGGCGCTCTTATTGCGTCCGGTGATAAAAATGAACTCCTCAACACCCGCTTCCACCGCTTCTTCCACCGCATATTGGATCAGCGGTTTATCAACGACGGGCAGCATTTCCTTTGGCAAAGCCTTTGTTGCAGGAAGGAAGCGTGTTCCCAGCCCACCGACGGGAAAAATGGCTTTTTTTATCATCAGGGTGTCCTTGCGATATTTTTGCTCGCTTGGTACCCATGATTAGCGTTAGGTGAATCATGGGTCAAGAAAAGCAGAGGAATAATGTCGTCATGGGCGAAATTACGGCACAGGATATTGCTGATATCCTCCATAAATCTGCCGAGGTAAAGGCGCAAACTGCATCTGATTGCAGCGCTGCAGCGCTGACTGCGGCAAATATCATAGCAAGCGCGCTGAAAGCTGGCGGAAAGCTGATGCTGTGCGGCAATGGCGGTTCGGCCGGGGACAGCCAGCATCTGGCGGCTGAATTCGTGGCTACGCTGGATCACCGACGCCCGCGAAAGGGACTGGCTGCATTGGCGCTGACCACTGATACGTCGTTTATAACGGCTTATTCGAATGATTTTGGGTATGAGGGCATTTTTGCGCGGCAAGTTGAAACGCTTGGTCAAAGCGGCGATGTTTTGATTGGTATTTCCACCAGTGGAAATTCGGCTAATGTTGTTGCGGCCTGCAAGGCGGCGCGCGAAATGGGCATTAAGATTGTCGCAATGACCGGTGAAGGCGGCGGTGCAATGAGTGATTTGGCCGATGTGCTGATCGCGGTACCGAGTGATGTTACTATGCATATTCAGGAATCACATATTGCTCTTGGTCATGTAATTACGCTGGCTGTCGAACGGATTCTGGGACATTAGTTAATCCCCCCGGCTATCACAAGATGTATTAATGGCCGTCGCTAGCCGTTCAACCAGCATATCCATCTCGCTCTCATTGATGATGAAGGGCGGTGCCAATAGTACATGATCGCCTTTATGGCCATCAATGGTGCCGGACCCCGGATAGCAGATTAACCCTGTTGCCATGGCGTTTCTCTTAATCTTGGCAGCGATTTTTAAAGCAGGATCAAACGGGGTCTTTGTTTGGCGATCCGCAACCATTTCCAGTCCGATAAAAAGACCGCGCCCTCTGATGTCACCCACATGTGGATGCTGGCCTAATGCACGGATTAATTTATCGCGCAGCATGTCCCCTTTGCCCGCAACCTCGCCGCCAAGTCCATCATCAACAATGCGGCCAAGCACCGCCTGTGCCGCTGCACACGCCATCGGGTGACCAAGATAAGTATGACCGTGCTGGAAAAAGCCAGAACCCGCTGTAATGGCGTCATAAATGAAATCCTGACACAGCATTGCACCTATTGGTTGATATCCGGCGCCAAGTCCTTTGGCAATGGCCAGAATATCGGGGCGAACATCTTCTGCCTCACAAGCAAACAGCGTACCGGTCCGTCCCATACCGCACATCACCTCATCCAGGATTAGCAGCACACCATACTGATCACAGATTTCCCGAATACGTTGGAAATAGCCGGGAACAGCGCATACCGCTCCCGCGGTTGCTCCGACTACAGGTTCGGCCAGAAAGGCCATAATTTTATCCGGACCAACGCTTAAAATTTCTGCTTCGAGCTCATTGGCGACGCGCATTCCATAGGCTTCGATGCTTTCATGATTTTGCTTGTCCCGATAGGCATAGCAAGGGGCAATCAAACTGGTTTGGGTCAGCAGCGGTTCAAACTGCGTGCGCCGCCATTGATTGCCGCCTGCACCCAGCGCGCCCAGCGTATTGCCGTGATAACTTTGCCGGCGGGCAATGATTTGGTGCCGTTTGGGCTGGCCGATTTCCAGAAAATACTGCCGCGCCAGCTTGATTGCCGCTTCGATTGCCTCGGATCCGCTGGACACCAGATAAACCCGGTTAACGCCTTGTGGGGCGAGCCCAGCTAATTTTACCGATAATGATTCAGCTGGCGTGCTGGTGAAAAAACTCGTGTGGGCATAGGAAAGGTTTTCAGCCTGATGCTTGATCGCCGCCAGCACAGCCGCATCCGAATGCCCAAGACAAGACACCGCCGCACCGCCTGATGCATCAAGATAGCGGTTGGCATCCGCATCGATTAGGAAACAACCATCCCC
>CALLKZ010000093.1:0-6847 GCA_938082345.1 uncultured Alphaproteobacteria bacterium | reverse complement strand
ATTCATACGATATTAGACGCAATTGATGTGCATAAGCATGAAAGCAAAAAAGCGCTACACCCAGCGCTCTGCTTCAAATTCATTTTGAAAGAAATGGTGGGAGTGACAGGGATTGAACCTGTGACCCCTTCGATGTCAACGAAGTGCTCTCCCGCTGAGCTACACCCCCCGATTTCATTCCCGCGCTGGGGCGGGTTGGTGACACTGTGATGGAGCTTACCCGTTTGAGACGGCCCCTAGCAGCTTTTGCCACGGCCCCGTTTTGCACCAATGGCCGGTTTTTCGCAAGCTTTTTTCAGTGAACAATGCCAGCTTTTGTTGCCGTGCTGGTGCCGGTTCCGTCGGCGTTTGCCTTTGGTGCCGGATTTAACACCCCTTATTCCGGAGAAGCTTTTTGACGCACCTCCCGAAATCGGGTTGGGTCCCTCTCGCAAAGCATGGTAGGAGGAAGGAATGGAAAGAGTGCTGAACAAACTGATGGCATTTGGCAGGCACCAATCTGGTCCAAGCGAGCCTGAAGTCGATGCGCCCCGTCCAGAAGCAGCTGACTCCAGCGCTGACCTTGGCATCACCGACCCTCGCCTGCCGCCCATTATCGTCAGCCAGTCCGTTTTTGATTCCCCCGGCTATCAACCGCTGGACATCTATCGGCCAAGCCTTCCGGATGCCCCCGCCTCGCCAGCCCCCGCCTCGCCAGCCCCCGCATCACCGGTGATCGTGTCTTGCCCACATGCCGGGCGCATTTATCCGGCTGACCTGACGAGCAGCATTATTCAGCCAGTTGACGCGCTTCGCGGGCTGGAGGATTTCGGTGTTGATTATCTGTTGAGCAACCTTCCGGAGAACGGCATTTCCTGTGTGGTGAATCGCATCGCACGCGGGTATCTGGACGTTAACCGCGCCGCCACATCACTGGATAAATCAATGTTCGATGCGCCGATTTCCGTCCCTGCCGCTGACCAGCATGTCAGAGCCGGTTATGGACTGTTGCCACGCCTGACGGCAACGCGGCAACCGATCTATGATACCAAACTGGCCGTTTCCCAAATTGACCGGCGAATTAACGCGGTCCACACCCCCTATCATGACGCTCTTGGCCGGTTGATGAACGCCGCGCATGACCAGTTCAGCTTTGCGCTGCTGGTCGATTTTCACTCGATGCCGGCCGTTGACAGGCTGAACAACCGGCTGCCTGACATTATTTGCGGCGATGCCTTCGGGGTAACGCTTGATCGCAATCTGGCCACGGCAATCACCGGTTTTCTGAAAAAGTCCGGGCTGTCGGTTGGCTGGAACACGCCCTATGCCGGCGGATATATCACCCGCAGCTATGGCGATGCGCGCAGCAGTCGGCAATCAGTTCAGATCGAAATTAACCGGGCGCTCTATATGGATGGGAACGCGCAGATGGACCCGGTGCGTAGTGCCGCGCTGGCTGACCAGATTACCGACCTTGCCAGACATCTGGCCGATTATGTTCGCGCGGTGAGCTAGAGACTTTTTTGGTCTGAAACCGCGTGCCCGCCAAGGCGATACCGTGGAACGATATTCATTAATCCATGCTATTTTATGATATGAGGCATCTTGGCATGAAGGTTATTGGCTAGATAAAACGTCCAGATAACGACGTGGTTTCGTGATGGAGCGGATGTCGGAGAAAATCGATGACGACATATAATTACGATACCTTCAAAACAGAAGATTATGACTTCACTAACGAAGCTGGCCCCATGATTGGGCAGAGGGCTCCGGATTTCTTATTGACCACAATTGATAACAAGAAGAAGACCCTCTTAGATTTTGATGGTGATTACCTAGTGCTGGAACTGGGCAGCGTTACCTGTCCTCTTTTTCATACAAGAAGAGAAGGTATGAGACTGAATGCCAGGGAATATCCCAATCTAACCTTTTCTGTTCTTTATGTAAGAGAGGCCCATCCCGGCGCCATCATTCCTGCACACAAAAGTTTTGATGATAAAAAAAATGCAGCCACGCGTCTTAGAACCGAAGATAAGGACGATAGAGAGATCTTTATTGACGATTTGGACGGCACTGCACACCAGGCTTATGGCAGTATGCCCAATGCTGTTTTTATTATTGATAAGCAGGGCATAGTGAAGTTTAAGGCCGAATGGAACAATCCAGCGGCCACGCGAAAAGCCATTCAACTGATCCTTGAAGGCAAAGACGTTAATATCAAGACATACTTCAAACCGGCCAAGCCGAATATTGTTTTAGCCACGGCAAAAAGGGCTGGCAAAGGCAGTGCTTATGATTTTTTTACCGGTCTGCTAATTTTGATATGGAATAATCTTATCAAGAGAAACACCGAAGTGTTTTTGGATAAGAAATAAGATAGGGTTTGTAGGTCCGGCGCACAGAATCTTTGCCCCGTAGATGTTTGCCCGGTATATGTTCGCCCGGTATATGTTCGCTAAGTAAGATGGTGGGCTAGCGGCGTTTTTTGGCTTTGCTGGCATAGGGGTTATCGCCCTTACGCATCACCATTCGCACCGGAATTCCCCACAAGCCGAAATCATTGCGCAATCCGGTCGTCAGATAGCGAAGATAGCTTTCGGGAAGGTCGGCTGGCCGGCTGACAAATAAGGCGAATGTCGGGGGCCGCGTTTTGATCTGTGTCATATAGCGAATGCGCAACCGACGGGCTTCAACCAGCGGCGGCGGATGAGCTTCCAGCATTCCTTCCAGCCAGCGGTTAAGGCGGCCTGTCGAAATCCGCGTGTTCCACAACCCATAGGCTTCATCCGCAGCCTTCATCAGCTTTGCAAAACCGCGCCCATGCAGGCCCGACATGTGGATAACCGGAACCCCGCGAAGCTGTGCCAGTGAGGTTTCAAGTCGATCATCAATCACTTTGATTGCGGCCTGACGATCGGGGACCACATCCCATTTATTTGCGCCGATAACGATGGCGCGTCCCTCTTCGGCAATCCAGCGGGCAATGGCGAGATCCTGCTTGTGAATTTCTTCGGTAGCATCAATCAGCAGAACGCACAGATGCGCATATTGAATGGCACGAAGCGCATCCCCAACCATCAGCTGCTCAACCTTATCACTGATCCGGGCGCGGCGCCGCATGCCAGCGGTATCAACCAGCTTATAAGGCTTGCCCTGCCATTCGAACGGCAATTCGATGGCATCACGGGTGATCCCGGCTTCAGGACCCGTCAGCAAACGCTCTTCGCCCAAAAGTTTGTTGATCAGCGTTGATTTACCCATGTTCGGGCGGCCAACTATGGCAATCTGCATTGGCAATTCGGACTGTTCATCCTGCCACACATCAATGGGATTGCCGTCTTCATCCAACGGTGCCTCAACTTCGTCATCCTTGATGATGTCCTCATCAAGATCAATTTCGGCTTCCAGAACATCGACGCCCAGCGTTGTGGCTGCTTCCAGAATGGCATCGTGAAGGTCAACCATGCCCTCGCCATGCGCAGCAGAAATAGGCACCGGCTCACCTAGCCCCAGCTCCCACGCCTCGGCCAGTCCGGCGGCACCTGCCCGCCCTTCGCATTTATTAGCAAGAACCAAAACATGCGCTCCGGCGCGGCGAATCTGATCAGCGAAAAATTTATCCGCGGGCGTTACACCCGCACGGGCATCAATCACCATCAAAGTAACGTCAGCCGATGCAATGGCAATTTCGGTCTGGCCGCGCATGCGGTCCTCTAACGAGCCTACCGCCGCTTCTTCCAGGCCCGCGGTATCAATCAACCGAAAGCGCAGGTCGGCAAGCCGCCCATCACCCTCACGCCGGTCCCGCGTTACCCCCGGCTGATCATCAACAATCGCATGCTGACGGCCTACCAGACGATTGAACAGAGTGGATTTGCCAACATTAGGCCGTCCAACAATGGCGAAGGTGGCGAATTTGGCAAAATTGGAATAGGTGGAATAGGTGGCACTCATCTTAAAACAGCCCGTCTCCGGTCAAATCGATGCCTGATGACACCGTGCAATTTTGATTCCATTTGGCCCATTTGGCCCATTTGACACATTTGGCCCATTTGAGCGGGCTTTTTCTATTTATAAGGCTGATACCACCGGCCAAGCCAGCTAAACCGGTGCGGCGCTAATCTTTGGGGATTTATTCAAAGGCAATCAGTTGGCCGTCCCTGCCAAGCAGGAACATTCTGCCAGTTGCAAGTTGCGGTGTTGTCAGCACCCGAACCCCGGCATCAAAGCTGGCAATCTCAACACCGGTATCTGCATTAAAGCTTTGCACGCGCCCGTTGCCAGAGACAACATAGACCCGTCCCCCGGCAACAACCGGCCCGACATAACGCGGCGGGTCCTCAGGCACGATAACATCCAACGGCACCGCGCCGGCAAGTTCCGTCACCCACCGCACCGCACCATCGCTGCGGCGAAGCGAATATAAACGCCCGTCAAGCGACGTGATGAACAGCGATTCCCCAGCAGCCCAAGGCATTTCGAGGCCAGCAATCGCGCGCTCCCACACCGGCAGCCCATTGCGCGCACTGAACGCGACAAGCCGCCCGGACTGGCTGACAACATAGATCAGACCGCCATCATGGACAGGGTGCGCCCGAACATCACCAAGGCTTTGAATAGGTGTGCGTGGCAGCAATGAAGCCACCGAATCCGTCCAAAGCAGATCACCGTTCGACGCGTCAAAATAAGAAACCTCACCGCCAGCACCGGTTTGCACAATACTATCATTGGCAAAGGCAGGTGACGGCGCCCCATACAGGATAGTATTGGCAGCAAGCCCATAATGAATCCAAACCGTGTCACCAGCAACCAGCGTCATCACCGTTATATTGCCGTCAAGATCGGTTACCGCCAGACGGTCATCACCAACAATAGTGGGGCCGCCCCGAAGCGGGATATCAAATTCAACCGTCCAGACAATTTCACCGCTTTCCGCGTTCAGCAATGCCAGCGTTGTTCCCCCGGCATGAACTGCCAGCCCATTTGGCGTCAATGCCAGACCGCCGCCAATGCCCGGCATCGGATCATCAGACAGATCATCAATAACGATTGACCAGTTCTGCTTGCCATTTTTGACATCAAAGGCCCTGACAACCCCGTTCGGTGCAACTGTATAAACCATCCCGTTGCCAACAACTGGTGGGGCAAGATCGGTTAATTCCGTTCCCGCACCCCCAATCTTGGCCGTCCAAATTCTTTTTAAAGGAGCTTGCAGACGCGGATTGCCGCCAGAATGACCAGCGGTTAAACCAACCGAAACTGCCTGATTTATGTTCACTTCAACCGGCAGGCCAGCGCCCTCATCAAACGCCGCCGCCATAGGGGTTTCGACTTTCAACACAGGAAGAACAGAAATACGGTCCCCCTTCAGAACCGGATCATTTTGCGAGCAAGCTGTCATCACCAAAGCAGCCGCGCATCCGGCAATAACAGTCAAAGCGCGCCCAGCCAACGACTTTGGCTCAACTTTGTGTATATTCCGTGACCTTGGCCCAGACTTTATCTTCATCAGCTGTTCAGTCATTTCTGCCCCACTTAAATCTGGACCCGACGTTAATCCAGATTACGAATTAAGCACACCTGAAAGGCGCGCTGCGCGTTGCCGCAATTCATTTGGCGCGGTCTCCAATTTTTCCAGCACTTCCAGCTTAGTCAGCGCCGCCGCTTTATTTCCCGATTGCAGGTCTAGCGCCACGCTCAACTCAAGCGCCAGCGGTTGCCACGGACCGTCTGCATCAACCAGCGGTGCCAGCTTGTCCTGCAGCGCGCCAGCATCGCTGCCCTCGGGGGCGTTCATAACCGCCATCAACAACGCCGCCTGCTGATATAACGGCGCAATTGAGGTGTCCGCTGCCAACGCATCATAAGCTGCCTCAGCCCCGCCAAGATCACCGCCAGCCGCCAGACCAGCCGCCAGCTGAAACCTGCCCATCAGCGCATAGCCACTGGTGAGGTCGCCCATCACGTCGCTCAGTGCAGCAGGAGCATCTTCGGCCGCCAGCGACTGATAATATAGCGTGGCAGCAGCCTGCGCCTGACTGCGTTTCCACGAGTCAAAACCCTGAATCCCGCCAACGACCGCGATAACCGCCAAAGCCGTCCCAACAACATATTTGCCGTACCGTGCCCAAACTTGCTGCGCACGGTCACGCTTCATATCTTCATTAATCTCGTCAAAAATATCAGCCATTTTTTAGTTTCCTACCGTTGGCCCCGATTGAAGATGCAACAAGCCGTTGAAATTACATTAAACAATTTAGGCAAGCTGTTTGGGTGCACAGTTTGAACACACTACACTACTTAACCGCCCTAAACGATGGTCCTTAAACATTTTCGCCCTCACCAGCCATCAGCAACCCCCGGCAGCCCCCGGCAACCCCCCGGCAAATTATACCTCAATGGCTTTGCCGGACAAAATTTATTTCACAAATCGCGGCGTCCGGTTGACTAAGGACAAAAGCTACCCCAACATAAACAATAAGAGTCAAAACAGCCAACAGAAAAGCGGATTTAGTGCTGACGTGTCGAGCGTTTCTATTCCTAAAAAACTTCGTCGCCAACTTTATTTTTCGCGCAATGAACTTAGCATCATTCTAGCGGCCTACAGTGCGCGTGTTGCTGGCGGGGAATGGCGTGATTATGCGCTGGACCATATGAATGGTGTGGCGCTGTTTTCAATCTTCCGCCACACCCATGATGCGCCGCTATTTGTGATTGAGAAGAAGCAGCGACATCCAAAGGAAAAACCGCAATTTATCCTGCGTGACCGCTCGCGTGTGCTGTGTCGCTCAAACTCGGTTAATGATGTGACCGGGTACTTCAACAAGCTACCGCGGCTTGTCACTGGTTAATTTTTCTTTTTCTTTTA
>CALLKZ010000092.1:0-3785 GCA_938082345.1 uncultured Alphaproteobacteria bacterium | reverse complement strand
TTCCTGCCGAAATTCTCGGCCAGAGCGGCGCTTGACTGGATGCCAAAATCGACAACGATGATGGGGGTTCCGACCTTTTATACACGGCTTCTGGACAGCGCCGAATTCACCGCTGAGGTAAGCCGGCATATACGCCTGTTCATTTCGGGATCGGCACCGCTTCTCGCGGAAACCCATCAGCAATTCGAAGCGCGGACCGGCAAAGCTATTCTTGAGCGTTACGGTATGACCGAGACCAATATGAGCACGTCCAACCCCTATGAAGGGGCGCGTCGGGCCGGAACGGTGGGGCGCGCATTGGACGGAGTTGAAATGCGCATTGCCGACCCGAAAACCGGTGCAGTGCTGGAAGATGGCGAGATTGGCATCATCGAGTTACGTGGCGATAACGTCTTTCTTGGCTATTGGGAAATGCCAGAAAAGACTGCCGAATCTTTTCGTGAAGACGGATTTTTTATCACTGGCGATATGGCCGTGCGAGATGGTGACGGCTATATCAGCATCGTCGGGCGTGACAAGGATTTGATTATTTCTGGTGGTCTGAACGTCTATCCCAAAGAAGTTGAAAGCCTGATTGATGGGTTGAGCGGTGTGCTGGAAAGTGCGGTGATCGGGGTTCCACACCGCGATTTCGGCGAGGCGGTCGTGGCGATTGTTGTCCGCGCCGACGCTAGCTCGACAACCGCTTCAAATACTGGCATCAGCGCAGCGGACATAATGTCGGTTCTAGAACCGCAGCTGGCAAAGTTCAAACAGCCAAAATCGATCCTGTTTATCGACAATTTGCCCCGCAACAGCATGGGCAAGGTACAAAAAGCCGAACTGCGTAAAACCCACACCGCATTATTCAGCTAGGCGTATCAAAAAAGCAGTGTCTGCTAGAAACTTGGTGATCCCGGAGGGACTCGAACCCCCTACCTACAGATTAGGAATCTGTCGCTCTATCCTGATGAGCTACGGGATCACAGTTTTTCATATGCCGTAATTTACGCCTAATTACCAGCGATGACTAGGCGTCTTCGGAGGCTTGCTTGCGAAGGACGAATTTCTGGATTTTGCCGGTTGAGGTTTTTGGCAATTCTCCAAAAAACACATGTTTGGGGCGCTTAAACCCTGCCATCTGCCCCTTGCACCATTCCATAAATTCATCAACGCTCAGCGTCTCGCCCGGTTTCAGCTCAACAAAGGCGCAAGGCACCTCTCCCCACTTATCGTCAGGCTTTGCAACAACGGCGGCGGCAGCCACGCTTGGATGCCGGTATAAATATCCCTCAACCTCAACCGAGGAAATATTCTCACCGCCGGAAATAATCACATCCTTCAGCCGGTCCTTAATCTGGATATAGCCGTTGGCGTGCCAGACAGCGGCATCACCCGAAAAAAACCAGCCATCATGAAGTGCCGCCTTGGTGGCGTTTTCATCTTTGTAATAGCCCTTCATCACAGCATTGCCGCGAAGCACAATTTCACCTTGGGTTTCGCCATCACGCGGCACCAGGTCACCGGTTTCGGTATTCATCACCGCCGCGCCTTCATGCATGGGAAATGATACACCCTGCCAGCTTTGAAGATCAGCCTGCTCATCAAAACTCAGATCGTTCCAATCCTCACGCCAAACACATTGTGTGACATGACCATAAGTTTCAGTCAGCCCGTAAACATGCATCACATCAAAACCCATCTCAGCCATTTTTTGCAGAATGGCGGCGGGCGGCGGCGCGCCAGCGGTGAACACACGCACCTGATAATCCAACTTTGGTCGTAGCGCCTCAGGCGCGTTTACCAGCAGTGAGAGAACAATTGGCGCGCCGCCAAAATGGGTCACCTTATGCGTTCCGATAGCACCAAAAATTGATTCGGCAGTAATCTGGCGGGTGAGCACAATGGTTGCCGCCATCATCGTCATTGTCCATGCATGACACCAGCCATTGCAGTGGAACATCGGCACCACATAAAGATAAGTCGGGTGCTGCGGCAAAGGCCAGCCGGTCGCGGTTCCCATGCTCATCAAATAAGCCCCGCGGTGGTGATAGACCACACCTTTGGGCTTGCCCGACGTTCCCGAAGTATACCCAAGCGCCAGCGCCTGCCATTCATCGCGCGGCATTTCCCACGCAAATTCCGGATCACCGTCCCCGATAAAGCTCTCATAATCCTGATCACCAACCGGCGGCAGATCACCCATTGCCGCGTCACGTATATCAACCACCTTCATCTGACGGCGTATTTCGCCCGGCAATGTGTCAAGCGCAGCACTGACCTCAGCCCCAAACGCAGTATCGACAATCAACAACCGGCAATCGCTATTCTCCAGAATATAGGCGATGGTTTCAGCCTCTAGCCGTGTGTTGATCGTGTTCAACACACATCCCGCCATGGGCACACCAAAATGCGCCTCAAACATTTCTGGCGTATTGGCAGCAATAACGGAAACCGTATCGCCAATGCCAAGTCCGGCAGCGTTCAATGCTGATGCAAGCTGGCGCATTCGGGCATAGCTTTGCGCCCAGTTATAGCGGCGCTCACCATAGATAATTGCGGTGCGTTCCGGAAACAGATCGGCCGTCCGGGTGATAAAGCTAAGCGGGGATAGCGGGATGAAATTGGCGTCATTGCGAGGCAAGGTTTCGTAATTTTGCTTCATACTACACTCCAGAGATGACAGCGCTGATGCCGCCAGAAAACGAAAAGCTGACAATATGATGACGTTTTGGTTTTTGGTGTCAAGCTGATGACGGCTATCTTAGCCGCGCGGCGGCGATTTCACCCGCGAGACGCGCATTGTCAATGATCAGCCTTTTATTAGCGGCAAGGCTGCGTCCGGCTGACCGGCGGGCAATTTCAGCCAGCAGCCATGGCGTGGCCGCAGCTCCGCCCGGAGCATCATCAATACAACCGTCAATCCACCCCTGAATCTCGTCAAATTCAATCGCAAAATCGCGCGCAACAGGATTGCAAATCAGCACCGCACCGCCAATGCCAAGGTCAGCGCGCGCCGCAATTACGCGTGCAATATCTTCAGGCGTATCAGCGCGCATATCAACTGGCAGCCCACTATGCTGGGCCCAAAATGCAGGCATATCATCGGTGCGATAACCGATAACCGTAACCCCCATCGTTTCCAGATATTCTCTGGTACGCGGCAAATCCAGGATCACCTTCGGACCAGAACAAACAACGGCAACCGGCGTATGCGCCAGCTCAAACAAATCTGCCGAGATATCCATGCTGGCGTTAACGCCGCGATGCACCCCACCAATGCCGCCAGTAGCAAACAGCGAAATGCCGGCTTGCTCTGCTAGAATCATCGTTGCCGAAACCGTTGTTGCACCCAGTGTAGGCGCTGATGTTGCCCCAGATAATGCGGCTGGCAAATCACGGCGCGACAGTTTTGCAACGCCGGGAGTCGTCGCCAATCGCTGCATCGCTGCAGCGTCAAGACCAACATGTGGAACCCCGTCCAGAACAGCAATCGTCGCCGGAACGCCGCCGCCTTCACGAACAGCAGCTTCGCCAGCCTTGGCAACCTCGATATTGTCGGGATGCGGCAGGCCGTGGCTGATCAAAGTTGATTCTAGTGCAACAAGCGCCCGCTTATCGGCGGCATTTTGAACCGCTGCAGAATATCTGACTGACGACATCATTTTTGCGCTCATCTTTGTGTTTCTTTCTATGTTTTAGGTGGCCATATTTTAGGTGGCCGTGTTTCAGTTGGTCATATTTCGGTTGGGGGGCGACCCGCATGATCTGCGCCTGCCTCCAAAGCTGTTTTTAGAATCCGGGCT
>CALLKZ010000091.1:0-6801 GCA_938082345.1 uncultured Alphaproteobacteria bacterium | reverse complement strand
CTTGGGGCAGGGTATCAGATTACCCAGTCGAAGATTGCGCTGGGGTCTGGCGGGCTGTTTGGCAAAGGGTTTCTGATGGGCAGCCAGAGCCAGCTCAATTACCTTCCCGAAAAGCAAACCGATTTTGTATTCACCATGATTGGTGAGGAATTCGGGCTGGTCGGTAACGTGTTTATTCTGATCATTTATCTGTTGATTATTGCGGCAATTCTATTCGCCAGTTTTCGTGTTGGTAGCCGCTTTGCCCAACTTACCTGTGTTGGGGTTGCGGCAATGTTGTTCCTTTATGTGTTTGTAAATGTTGCTATGGTCACGGGGATGTTGCCGGTGGTTGGCGCGCCGCTTCCGCTGATTTCGTATGGCGGAACAGCGATGCTAACAGTTTTTGCTGGACTTGGTGTTGTTGCAAGTGCTGTCATTCACGACAGACCACCGGTCAGTAAATTTTTGTAGGCGTGGATGATCAGTGCCCGTTCTTGTACCCCTATAGGGCCCGTGCTGTTATATGGCCCGTGCTGTTATGGGATCTGTGCTGTTATAGGATATGATACTGTCATGTCGCAAATTGGTTTTTATGTGAGGCGTTGATGTTTGAGTCATTTTTTCCAAAACCAAAATTGTTCTTTATTTCTTTGGTTTTTTACGCAGCCGTTGCGATCGGTATCTGGTATTCGGTAGGGGATTCGCTGGCTGGGTTCCTAGGCTTTGATTTGCCAGAGGCGGATGCGCCGCCGGTCATTGGTCTTGGATTTTTCGTCACCCCGAAATTTATGTGGTTTTATCTTTATTACACTGTCGCCACGTTGATTTTCTGGGCGGCTTGGCAGCGTATTGCGCCGCATAAATGGCATGTCTGGTCGATTTTGGGCTCGTCCTTAATCCTGTTCACAACATATTACGGTGTTCAGGTTTCGGTGGCGATTAACCATTGGCGCCGTCCATTTGGCGACATGTTGCAGAATGCATTGACGGGCGAGGAAAATATTACCACTGCCGATTTCACAGAACTGATTGTGATCTTTGGTCAGATCGCCTTTGTTGCGGTAGTGATTTTTGCCGTCACCCGTTTTTTCGTCAGCCATTATGTGTTTCGTTGGCGCAAGGCCATGACCGATTATTATATGCGGCATTGGGCGCGTGTCCGGCATGTTGAGGGCGCATCACAGCGTATTCAGGAAGACACCCAGCGCTTTGCCAGTATTGTTGAAGGACTAGGTGTGTCGATTGTTGATTCGATAATGACACTTTTCGCCTTTCTGCCCATCCTTCTGTCATTGTCGGAATATGTGACGGAGATGCCGATTGTTGGTGAAATTCCTGCTCCCTTAATGACAGCGGTAATTTTCTGGTCTTTGCTGGGCACTGTGCTGCTGGCAGTTGTTGGTATTAAGTTACCCGGCCTTTATTTCCGCAATCAGCGCGTTGAAGCTGCCTTTAGAAAAGAACTGGTTCTAGGTGAAAATGATGGCTCAAAAGCCGAGCCGCTTACCATTGCAGAGCTGTTTCATAATGTTACGCGAAACTATTTCAGGCTGTATTTCCACTATCTTTATTTCAACGTCACGCGGTCTTTCTATTTACAGGCGGATGGTATTTTCGGGTATTTCATCCTGATTCCAACAATCGTCGCGGGCACTATTACCTACGGAATTCTGCAGCAGATTCTAACGGCATTTGGTCAGGTTTCGAACTCTTTCCAGTTTTTGGTGAATTCATGGCCAACGATTGTTGAGCTGTTGTCTATTCGCAAACGTCTGGTCAGCTTCGATGCTTCGATTGCCGACATGCCGTTGCCAGCGATTGATCAGGAATATATGGAAAGCGGTAGCAGTGTGCGCGACTAATTTCTGCCTGGATTAGCACCGGCCTGGATTAGCACCGGGCCGGATTAGCACCTTTTTGGTCTAGTCCAGTATCAGGGCTGAGCTGGAGTGACTGCCAAGCGACGAGATGATTACGACCTCGCCGCCTCGCGCAGTCACGACATCTTTGCCGATAACGTCCTCGGCCGCATAATCCCCGCCTTTGAACAACAGGTCGGGTTGCAATTCCGTGATCAGGTCATAAGGGGTGTCCTGCTCAAAAATCGTCACACCATCAACGAATGGCAGTTGCATCACTGCGGCGGCGCGCTGCTCGGCGGTCTGCAACGGGCGGCCTTCGCCCTTCAGACGTTTTACTGACGCATCGCTATTTAACCCGACAATCAGCCGGTCACCGCGCGCTGCCGCTGCCGACAGCAGGTGTATATGGCCGGGATGCAGCAAATCAAAACAGCCATTGGCAAATCCAATTTTCTGTCCGGCATCGCGCCATTTACCCGCGGCGTCACTCCAATGGTGCCAGTCAGTCGGGGGCATGGCGGGGGCGGCAGCGGTAATAATCTCGCCCGGACTTACAACCGCGGTTCCTGATTTACCAACCACCACTCCGGCGGCAATATTGGCCAGCGCCACTGCCCCTGCGGCCGGAACCCCCGCAGCGATTGCCGCCGCCAGAACTGCAACCACGGTATCGCCCGCCCCCGATACATCAAAAACCTCACGCGCATGTGCCGGGGCGTGCGACCAACTGCCATCGGCGTTTGCCAAGATCATTCCGCGCGCACTCAATGTTGCTAGGACCGCGGAGATGCCAGATTGGGCTGCCAGTTTCGAGGCGGCGTTAGCGATGCTCTCCAGCCCATCATTGCTGATTAGTGTTGCACTGTGCAACTCAGCCAGATTGGGGGTTAGAATATCAACGCCTTCATAACTTGCAAAATTTGACAATTTCGGATCGGCAATCACCGGCGTGTTGGCGGCGCGCGCGGCAGCGATCAGCTTGGCGATCAGCGGTTCTGGTATACAGCCTTTGGCATAATCAGACAGAATGACGATATCCGAGGTTTTGAGCTGCGCAGTAAATTCGCTGAGAATATGGTCTTGCAGCTCTTCAGTGATAGGCTCTGAAATCTCCTCATCTACACGAAGCACCTGCTGTCCATTGGCGCGGTAACGTGTTTTGGTAGTGGTGGGCCGGTCTTTATCTATGATCTGGTGATAATCAATGGCAAGGTTTGATCCCAAAAGCCCCGACAGAGTGCGCCCGGCGGTATCATCGCCTGAAATTGCCATCAGCCGCACCTCACAGCCAAGCGCGGCCAGATTGCAGGCAACATTGGCAGCGCCGCCGCCCATCAGGGTTTCGGTTGCCTTGTCCAAAACCGGAACCGGTGCTTCGGGGGATATGCGCGATACGCTGCCATCGACGAATTTATCGAGCATAACGTCGCCTATGACCAAAACCGCGCGTCGCTGGATATCTGTTAGCACCTGTGCTGTTGTCGCCGCATCCATGGACTCGTTACCTCATTTTTGTGCTTGCCAGAACCGTTGCATTACCCATCTTTTCACCTTTTTTTGACGTCAGCACGGCGGTCACGAAATTCCTTGGCCGCGCCGCTACGTTCGGTTTTAGGGGCTCTTGATACCGCGACGCTGTCGGCCGCAACATCCCCGGTGATGGTGCTGCCAGCGCCAATAATAGCGCGCGTGCCGATGCTGACAGGTGCAACCAGCGCGCTGTTTGACCCGATAAAAGCTCCTTCGCCAATCAGGGTTTTATATTTGCTGAAACCATCATAATTACAGGTGATCGTGCCAGCGCCTATATTTGCCGCTGCGCCAATTTCGGCATCACCAAGATAGGTCAGGTGATTGGCCTTGGCACCCGCCCCAAGCTGGGTGTTTTTAACTTCAACAAAATTGCCAATACGAACGCCTTCATCGGCAACTGTGCCGGGGCGAAGACGTGCATAAGGCCCGATCATGCAACAGGCACCAAGAGTAACACCCTCAAGATGAGAGAACGCGCGAATGATGCTGCCCTCGCCAATATGACAGCCGGTGCCAATAATCACATGCGGCTCGATAATCACATCCTGCTCGATCACGGCATCGGCCGCCAGAAACACCGTTTCCGGGGCGCTCATCGTCACGCCAGCATCCATTGCCGCATTGCGCAGGCGGATCTGTAATTCAGCCTCAACAGCGGCCAGATCACGGCGGTCATTAATACCCATCACATCAGATTGCGGTGTAATCACATGATCAACCGGCAGTCCTGCCATGTTGGCAAGGCCAACAATGTCTGTCAGATAAAACTCACCCTTGGCATTGTCGTTTGTTACCTGATCCAGAAGTTCAAAAAGCAGCGGCGTGCGGACCGCCATAATCCCGCCATTGCACAAGCTCAGTGCGCGCTCGGCATCATTCGCATCATTATGCTCGACAATGCGCAGAATATTGCCATCATCCCCCTTGACCAGACGGCCATAGCCGTTCGGATCCGCCGGCTCGAAAGCGGCAATTGTGATGGCTGCACCGCGCCTGACCGACGCCGTTAATTCACCCAGAGTGGCCGCAGTGATCAGCGGCGTGTCGGCAAACATGATCAGGGTAACCCCGTCAATGCCGGCAGCTAGATCATGCGCCGCCGCGACCGCATTTCCCGTTCCAAGCTGGTCATGCTGGATGGCAAAAGGGGTGTCATTCAGCCAGTCCTGAATATCTTTTGACTTCGGCCCTAGAACGGTGATGATCGTACTGGCGTGCGCCGCCTTTGCCGCATCAATGCTCCAAGCCAGCATTGGCCGACCCCCAACATGGTGCAGCGGCTTCGGCAACGCCGATTTCATTCGTGTGCCCTTGCCAGCTGCAAGGATGATGGCGGTGATATCCATGCGCCTTTATAAGCGAAAATTATCGTGTTCATCAATTCAAAGCCGCATCTTAATTGCTGCTTTTAATAAAAATTATGTCCTGTTTGGAGAGTAAATGGGTGTATCGGTCCTTTTAACCGTCTGATTATGGCGTTAAGGTTCGTTAAAATCGGGCGCTAAGAAGAATTATTGCTGGATAAATCGGAGCAAAATATATGTGCGGAATCGTTGGTGCTGTCGGTTTGGCAGATTGCAGTGAAACCTTATTGGATTCATTAAAGCGTCTCGAATATAGAGGCTATGACAGCTCTGGCATTGTAACCATGGCGAATGGCGGATTTGCGATGCGCCGCGCGGTTGGCAAGCTTAAAAATCTGGTTTCGGTTATGCATGATGCACCGCTAGCGGGCAGCGCCGGTCTTGGTCATACGCGCTGGGCCACGCATGGCGGCGTGTCGGAACGCAACGCCCACCCGCATATTTCCGGAGATAAGGTCGCCATTGTGCATAATGGTATCATCGAAAATCACAATGACCTTCGCACCATGCTGGTAAGCAAAGGCCATGTTTTTGCGAGTGAGACCGATTCCGAAGTGATTGCGCATTTGTTTGAGGATGCCTTCGATCAGGGAATGTCGCCGGAACAGGCGGGCGCTGATGTGATTTCACGAATTGAGGGAACATTTGGCTTTGCTGCCATGCATGTTGATCATCCTGATATGATGATTGTCGGGCGAAACGCGTCACCGCTGGCCATTGGGATTGGCGATGGGGCAGGGTTTATTGGATCTGATGCCGTCGCCCTTGGGCATCTAACACGAAAAGTTATCTATCTGAAAGATAACGATTTTGCCATTGTGAGGCCTGATGAAGCCTGGGTCTATGACCAGAACGGAACGCCGGTTAACCGCGAGATTGTGCTTGTTGCTGCCAGCCCGGGAATGGTTGATAAGGGCGGCTATCGGCATTTCATGGAAAAGGAAATTTACGAACAGCCCGATGCGGTCACACATTCACTTGCCGCGATGACCGGGGCTGACGGGCAGTTAACCAGCCCGGTTCCGGCGGCTGATCTTGCCAAAATCAAGGGCATTGTGATTCTGGCGGCGGGCACCAGTTTTTATGCGGCGATGGTGGCGCGTTATTGGATTGAAGGTCTGGCCGATGTTCCGGTTAGCTGCGAAATTGCGTCGGAATATCGTTACCGCAATCCGGCTGTCGGTGCATTTTCGGTTGCCATTGCCATTTCCCAGTCCGGCGAAAGTCTGGATACGTTGATGGCGATGCGGCATGCTGGCGAGGCTGGTTTGCAGACCATAGGTTTGGTGAATGTTCCGCAAAGTACCATCGCGCGGGAGGCTGATCTGGTGATGCCAACGCGCGCGGGTCCTGAAATCGGGGTTGCCAGTACCAAGGCCTTCACCGCGCAATTGACAGTGTTGATCAGCTTTGCCGCCGTTCTTGCCGAGGCCAAGGGTAGGATCAGCGCCGAGCGGAAAGCCGAAATTCAGGCACAAATTCAGGGGATTCCAGCATTAATTGGCCGGACTCTGGGGTTGTTTGATGAAATCCGGCCGCTGGCACATTCGCTGACCAATGCCAAATCAGCTCTCTTCATGGGGCGTGATGTGCTGTTTCCAATAGCTTTGGAAGGCGCGCTAAAGTTGAAGGAGCTTAGTTATATTCATGCCGAGGGATTTGCGTCGGGTGAGATGAAGCACGGGCCCATTGCGTTGATCGAAGAAGGGCTGCCGGTGGTCGCATTACTGGCCGCAGATGAGGTAATGGGCAAGGCCGCAAGCAATTTGAATGAGGCGAAAGCACGCGGCGCCCGCATTATTCTGGTAACCGAAGAGCGCGCCGCCGCCACCGTAGATTTCGCTGATGATGTTATCATAGTTCCGAACGTTGACCCGTTAATGGCTCCGTTATTATTGACCATCCCAATGCAAATTCTGGCTTATCTAACCGCCTTCGAAAAAGGAACCGACGTAGACCAACCCAGAAACTTGGCAAAATCGGTTACGGTGGAATAAATTTAGAATTACTTATGGTGATTATAGATTATTCATTAGATACAATATTCTAATAAAAACTAA
>CALLKZ010000090.1:0-6672 GCA_938082345.1 uncultured Alphaproteobacteria bacterium | reverse complement strand
CCGAAGCCCCGGCCGGGATGAATTTTCCCTCAAGTCCACGAAGCAGCGCCTCACTCTCACGCGGCCCACAAGCATCAAGGCGCGCTCGGATCATCGGCAGCGCATGATTGATAATGGCGGCGGATAATAGTCCGGGCGGTTCGGGCACTTCGCCAGAAACGTCCCCGGAAACTTTTGCAGATTGGCCTGCACCGCCAACCAGCGCCTCAGCCAGACGATCAAGACGTTCGACCGTATCACCGGTGCTGCGCCAGCGCGTATCGCAGATATTAACAAGTACGGGCGGGCGCGGCCCTTCCCATGGCAAGGCACGCTCGGCGGTCAGCGGATCAAAACCATTCGCGTCAGGGGGGCCGCCATCAAGGCCCAGATCAGCTGCCAGCGCGCGCAGCAATGATGCGTTGGCCCCGCTACCGTCCCCACGCGGGGATCGCAGCATCTGTGCCAGCAAACCATTGGCAAGGTTCGGTGCGGGGCTATGACCAAAAACATGCAACCCGTCACGAATTTGCAATTCCTTGATATCACATAGGAAATTATCCAACTTTAGCAATTTTTCTGCTGGATCATCATCGTCATTAATGCCGCAATCTTTGGTAATTCCGGCGCGTTCAGCCGTCTCCAGAATATCGTTTAGCAGCGCCGCAGAACGCGCTCTATCCATTCCGGCAGCTTCAAAATATTCATCCATCTGGGCTTCCAGCTCGGCCATTACGCCATGGCTATCGGCTTGGGTCATTGGCGGCGTTAGGTGATCTAGGATCACTGCCGAGGTCCGGCGTTTGGCCTGCGCGCCCTCACCCGGATCATTGACAATAAAGGGGTAGAGATGCGGCATTGGCCCCAGTACCGCTTCTGGAAAGCACGACGGGCTGAGCGCCAACGCCTTTCCGGGAAGCCATTCCAGATTGCCATGCTTGCCAAAATGCACCACAGCATGCGCGCCAAAATGCGAGCGTAACCAGAAATACAGCGCAAAATAATTATGTGGCGGCACCAAATCAGGCGAGTGATATGTGGATTTCGGATCAATATTATAGCCGCGCGCGGGTTGCACCGCGACAATGACATTGCCAAAACGGCGCAGTGGCAGATGCAGGTTTTTACCATCGCACATCGGGTCATGCTCAGCCAGACCCCAACGCGCCGAGATCAGATCGCGGGTTTCTGGCGGCAATTTATCAAATTCCACCTGATAATCGTCGATGTTTAACATCGCATCACATTCACGCCCCTGCCATCCGGCATTGGTGGGGCCAGCGCGTAAACGGGCAATCAGCTCGGCGCTGTCTGCTGGCAGATTTTCAAGTCTGTACCCCGCCGCTGTAAGAGATTGCATCGCGGCAAACACGCTTTGCGGCGTATCCAGCCCCACACCATTTGCCAGACGGCCATCGCGGTTCGGATAATTCGCCATGATCAGCGCCGTGCGTTTTTCCGCTGCCGGAATACGCCGAAGT
The DNA here is from genome assembly GCA_938082345.1 of uncultured Alphaproteobacteria bacterium. Classification (GTDB taxonomy): domain Bacteria; phylum Pseudomonadota; class Alphaproteobacteria; order Puniceispirillales; family Puniceispirillaceae; genus UBA8309. The sequence continues at coordinate 5,212 of CALLKZ010000090.1, read as the reverse complement.
TGCGCCCAGCCTGCCGCCAGTCTAGCTGTAAAGGCGGCACGGTCCGGCAAAGCCTCATAACCAGTGGTCATCGCATGGGTCAGCGCATGGCGCGTCAAGGGCCGCTTAAAGCCGATTGCGCGCGTTAAAATGCGCCCGTCAAGTTCAGGAAGCGCAACATTCATCGCAAGATCACGCGCCGTTAACCCCGCGCTAGAACCCTGCCAGTCAGCACTAAGGCTGGCAGATAGAACCAGCTGGAAAACCGGGGCATCAACCGCGCCAAACGGCCCTGCTGATTTCAACCCGGGCATCGTATCATCGCCGTCACCATTGGCGCCAGCAGGATCGGAAACCGCAAAGCTGGTCAGGTTCAAAATCACATCAGCCCCGGCATCGGTCAGCAGCGAGCTGATAATCGCCGCTGAATCCGGGTCTTTTAACCCCGCCGTAAACAACGGCAGCGGGTTCATCCCGGCATCGCGGCAAGCCGTGATCAAGGCATCAATCGGGGCCAAATCACCCGCCTGCAGCAAGGCACGATAAAACACAATGGCCGCAATCGGCGCGCCGTCCTGCCATTCATCCGCCAGCGCGCGAAGATCGGGAATATTTTTGGGGTTCAATGCGGCGTGGCTGCTGTCCTGCGGCCAGTAAATACCGGCGCGAAGCAACGGGCTGGGCGGCGGGGCAAGATCACCACCATCAAGCAAATCCCGCAGCGCCAGCAAAAAGCTGTAAGCATTGTCAAGACCGCCAGCATCCAGATAGGCGGCAAGACGGTGATTATCTGCGGCACCAAAACTGGAAAGATAATCAAGCTCGGGATCGGGCTTGCCGTCCCCTGACAGAAACATCACCGGAATTTTGCCCGATATGGTCTGACCAGAAATCTCGCCGGCCTTGAGCGAAGCGGCAAGCTCGGCAAGTTGCTGGGTGCCATATTGCCAGTAAGCAGACCCGCCAAGAAGACGCACGACGACTAGTTTTGCTCCGGAAATGGTCTTTTCAATATATTGATCGACAGAAAACGGATGCGTGAGACTAAGATAATTGGCAACCCTAATCTCGAGATGTTTCGCGCAATCGAGGCGCAGACGTTCGCTGGCCGCAGAGAGCAAGCTGACCTCGGTATCCGCAGAGGTGAGAAGAACGATATCACCGGGCGGTTGACCCAGATCAACAGCTTCATCAGAATCATAGAGCGCGCCACTTTCATCAATTTTAAGAAGATGCATCGCGGCGCCAATCCCAGATCATTTGTTTAAGATCATTTGATGGGATTTTCAGGCCGCTTGCGGCGCGTCAATCAACGCTCCACCAAGCTGATTTGCAATAGCAGCCGCATCCAAACCAGCAAGCCCGATTACCACAATCTGGCCGCCGCCCTGCATCGCCATTCTGGCAAAATACCCATCGACGCGGCTGCCAACCGCCTGCACCACATAGGGCAATGCTTTTCCCGTCACAACAAGGCGGCCCTTAGCCCGCAAAATTCCGAATTTACCGGCAATCGCCGCAATTTCTGCCTGAAACGCCTCGGTGTCCCCAATCTCACCAAGCGCAATCACATAGGAAGCAAATTCATCATGCCCATGCTCATGCCCATGCTCATGCTCATGTTCATGTTCATGCCCGTCTTGGTGATGCCCGTCTTGGTGATGCCCGTCTTCATGATGATGCGAATGGTGCGAGCGCGAATGCGCCTGTTCTTCCATATCCAGTCCCAAAATGGCGTCTATCGGTGCAACGCCGCCAGAAATCGCGATGATCGGTGTCGGTGCGTCAAGCTTGCCCTCAAGCATGCCGCGCGCGCGCGCCATACCGCCCTCATCCACCAAATCGGCCTTCGAGAGCAGGATAAGGTTTGCCGCGCCAATCTGATCGGCGAATAGCTCGTCAATAGGGCTGTCATGATCCAATTCTTCATCAGCGGCGCGCTGGGCCTCCAACGCATCCAGATCATGCGCAATCCCGCCCCCCGCCAGCGCCGGTCCGTCAACCAGCGTAACCACACCATCCAGCATGATCTGCGCCTTGATATCCGGCCAGTTGAACGCCTGAACCAGCGGTTGCGGCAATGCCAAACCAGACGTTTCAATAATGATATGATCGGGGCGCGGTTCCTGCGCCAGAATCTGCTGGATGCTTGGCAGGAAATCATCGGCAACGGTGCAGCAGATGCACCCGTTCGCCAGTTCGATGATATCATCCACCCGGCAGCTATCTGCATCGCAATCCGCAAGCATCGCGCCATCCATCCCGATATCGCCGAATTCATTGATAATCAACGCCAGTCGCTTGCCTTTGGCTTGCATGATGATATTGCGGATCAGCGTTGTTTTGCCCGAACCCAGAAACCCGGTAATGACAGTGGCAGGAATACGCGGAGTTGCCATTTTTATATGCCTTTTCAGTTTTTTAAGATAAGTTTCTGATAAATGACTATAAGGGCAGCGCCATCAGGCCCTGCCCCCCTGCCATACGGAATTATACGCCAAAATTATGCGCCAAAACTTTAGGCCGGAATTATACGCCGGCGAAAATCAGGCCTTCGACATTTTCCACCAGATAGGTAACGCCAACACCCGCGATTATAGCACCGGCAAGACGCGGGTGCAGCGCGCCTGCATCAACCGCCTTCCAGATGTGGTTGGTAATCATCGCTACGCCAAAAGCAATGGCCAGTTGAATTCCGGCAAAGCCTACCAGATACGCTATGATCGGCTTTGCCTCGCCGCCAACAACAGCAGCGCCATATGCCCCGCCATGGAAAAGACCGGCAGCTAGCGCCAGACCGCCAGACCAGCGAAGATCAGATACCTTGCCGCGCATGACAAATGCACCCACACCAACAACCGATAGCGTAATCACGATTTCCGCCAATGGCAAAACCACCATCGATACCGTCAGCAATGTGCCAGCTATCGTGCCAAAAACAAACATTGCTGGCAGCAGAAGGCGGTTTTTATGGAATGCCGCCAGCAAGCCAACGCCGATTACAAATGCCAGATGATCAAAGCCTATCACCGGATGCCCAATTCCTGACAGCAACCCTTCAGCTATCGTCTGCGGCGTCATTCCACCAAGCGGATGATGAGCAAGCGCGGCGCTTGCCGAAGATAAAATCAGGACGACTGCTAGAGAAATAAGTTTAGTCATTGGGACCCCCCCCATAATATTTGTGGTGAACCAGAATGGCTCAGATTTTGGTTGGGGCGGTCCTAAAGGCAGCGCACTTAAGGCTCGCTACACGGCACACCCCGACCGTTGCAATTGGCTAGTAAAGGCAGGTCTCCTGGCTCGTGGTCATTGCCCAATCAACCTTCCCAAAACCTGCTTGGTTTCAGTGGTATCAAGACGGACGACCAACATACAGTCGCGGGGACGGCTATGGCTTTGGGCAGTCATTTTTCACCCGAACCATATTCCCTCATTAAGGCATGGAGCTTTGCTCCACAGCCACCTTAAAAGCTGCATCATCTTGGTCTGATTCTGGGGGGATGTGTCAACCAATTACGTCACCGAATGGTCCAGCAACGCCGCCCCCGTCTGTCCAAGCCAAAATAAGTCCAGAATATAGCCTGCCGGGAATTGGTAAAATCTTTCACGTGGATGTTATCAGGGCGTCATCAGGGCGCCATCAGGGCCCCATCAGGGCGCCATCAGGGCATAAATCTAGCAATTTCTAGCAATTGCTGGCAATTTCCAGCGCACCGGTAACGCGGACCTCGCCAATATGATCGCCTTCCCAATTGTGTAATTCCGGCAGTGCGTGGGGGCGCACAACCGGTGGTAGATCATACCCCAGCGCATGAATGACCGCGCCTATCGCCGCATCGGCGGCGCGGCTGTTGCCATCACGCGCCTTTACCATAGCGCCCAAACCAAATTCATGAAATGCGGCGGCATATACACCTTCCGCACCGACCTTTGCCGTGATTTTTACGCCAAACCCTTCGGCTAGCGCGGTGCACATGCGCCGGTCACCTCCAATCATCAGCGGGGCGGCTGCGACGCCGTCACGAAGCCGCGCACAGGCAGCAGCACGCGTATCAGACAGCGCGCCGCCGCCAGCGAACATCGCAAATCCCCGCGCCCAATTACCCAGCGGCCCACTTAAAGCCGGAGCCCCGCACCCATCAACGCCGTGCGGAAACTGCGTCAAATCAACCCCAACCATAAATTCAACTGCCCCCAGAATGCGCTGCTGAACAGGGTGCGCCAAATCAGCATAGCCTTCAGGATCAACGCCCATCAAACTGGCCAGAATCAGCATTCCAGAATGTTTGCCACTGCAATTATTATGAATGCGTTCCGGCGTTTTGAAGGAGCGCACCTGTTCTATCATCACTGTCTGATCACCCGACCAATGCGCACCGCACGCCAGAAGATCAGGCGACAAACCAAATTTGCCGAGAAGATGGCGCACCGCCTCAACATGCTCACTCTGGGCATTATGGCTGGCGCAGATCAGGGAAAATTCAGCGGGGCTGAGGCGTTGCTGTTGATCAAGTTCGGTCCATTTTTCAGCAAGCGCCAAGGCCTGAAGCGGCTTCATCGCCGAACGGGGAAAGACACCGCGCTCAATATCCCCCAATCCGATCAGCACCCCGCCATCGGCATCACAAACCGCCACATCAACATTATGACAACTTTCCTCACCAGTGCCCCTAGTGACAGAAACACAAAGAGGTTCGGCGGAAATCAACGGCAGTGACAGACGCGGTTCGGGCATACCAGATCCTTATAGAATTAGATGAACTTGGGCTAGAAATCGCAGAACCTAGCCATTACCAGATAAATTTATGGCGCTAATATATTATTTCGACTGATTTAATAATTGCGCTTCAAACAGGATTTTGTCTAGCTTTGCCAGGATCAGATCACAGTCATCTGCCGATATCGTCAGCGGTGGCCGGATTTTCAGAACATTGTCGAACGGCCCGTCGGTGCCAATCAGGATACGGTTTTCGCGCAGTCTATTGCTGACATAGGCCGCCAGATCGCTGGCGGGTTGCTGGGTTTCCTTGTCATGGACCAGCTCAATACCAAGGAACAATCCGCGCCCGCGCACATCCCCTATAACCGGATAGCGGTGCGCTAAATCACGAAACCCGTCAAGCAGCTTTGTCCCCATCGCCAATGCGTTGTCCTGCAACCCTTCATCATCAACAATCTGCAAAACCTCAGCGCCAATCCGGCAGGCCAGTGTGGTACCGCCAAAGGTTGA
>CALLKZ010000089.1:0-28393 GCA_938082345.1 uncultured Alphaproteobacteria bacterium | reverse complement strand
ATATGTCCGCCTTTGCCAAATGCCGGATTTCAGGTCCGGGTGCTGAGGCTTTCCTGGATAATTTGGTGGCGAACAAACTGCCAAAAAAGATCGGCAAGGTGTCCCTTGCCTATGCGTTGACCAATGCTGGCGGCGTGCATTCGGAATACACCATCCAGCGTGAGGCCGAGGATAGTTTTTACATTGTCTCGTCGGGGGCTGGACAGCGTCTAGATCATGACTGGATCAAAAAGCATATGCCCGACGATGGCTCGGTCCGTTTTGACAATCTGACAAATTCAATCGGTGTACTGGTGCTGGCCGGGCCGCGGGCTCGAGATATCTTGCAGAAATTGACGCGCACCGACCTTGGTAATGAGGCCTTTGGGTGGCTGTCTAGCAAGATGATCGATGTCAATATGGCTCCGGTCATGGCGTTCCGGATGAATTACGTTGGTGAGCTTGGCTGGGAGCTTCATCATCCGATGGAGTATCAGAACCATATTTTTGATGCGTTGATGGAAGCAGGGGCAGAGTTTCAGTTGAAACCGTTTGGCATTCGGGCGATGGATGCGATGCGTCTGGAAAAATCCTACCGGATGATAGGAACTGAATTATCGATTGAATATGCGGCACTGGAAAGCGGGCTGCACCGGTTTGTTCATCTGAATAAGGGGCAATTCATCGGCAGTCAGGCGCTCATCGCATGGCAGGAAAAGGGCTTTGCTAACAGCCTTGTGACCATCGAGGTCCATGACGCAATCGATGCCGACGTGATTGGTGGTAATCCGATTATGCTGCCAGACGGCCACCTTGTCGGGCGTGCTACCAGTGGCGGTTATGGTTTTCGTGTAGGTAAATCACTGGCAATGGCGATGGTGCGGCCCGATCTGGCGGCCTCTGGAACCCAGTTGATGATCGATATTCTGGATCAGCGCCTGAAAGCAACGGTGATAGATGAATCGCCGTATGATCCCGATAATGCCAAGCTGCGGGCCTAAGCCGGCAATTTGATGAATGAAAGGCGATCCAATGGCGGAAAAAGACCCTGATCAGCGTCGTGGCCGACGTGGCGGGGGGCGTGATGCCCGGCGCCAGCTTCGCAGCGGCGGCGGCAATGTTGCGCAGGTCCCTTACATCACCCGTGGTATTCCACCGGTCGATATTCTGAGCGACGAGGCTGCCGAACTTATCGAGAATAATGCGGAAATCGTTCTAGAAGAAATTGGCATCGACTTTCTGGAAGACCCGGAAGCGCTGGATATGCTGCGCGGTGCGGGGTGTGACGTGCGCGGTAGCCGTGTGCATTTCCCGCGCGGTCTTGCGCGCCAACTTTGTGCAACAGCCCCCTCAAGCTTTACCCAACATGCCCGCAATCCAGCAAGGTCTGTTGAAATTGGCGGCAATAACATGGTGTTTGCACCGGTCTATGGCCCGCCCTTTGTCCGTGATCTTAATAATGAACGCCGCTATGCCACGATTGAGGATTTTCGGAATTTCGTTCGCCTTGTCTATATGCATCCGGGATTCCACCATTCGGGGGGAACGGTGTGTGAGCCTGTCGATCTGCCGGTAACGAAACGTCATCTGGAAATGATTTATGCGCATCAGAGCCTGTCCGACAAACCCTATATGGGGTCGGTGACTGCGCCCGAACGCGCGCAAGATACAGTCGATATGTCTAAAATCTTGTTCGGTGATGAGTTTGTTGAAAACAATACGGTGCTGACCAGCCTGATCAATGCCAATTCCCCGATGACGTGGGATGCGACAATGCTGGGCGCCCTAAAGGTCTATGCCCGTAATAATCAGGCAGTGATTACCGCGCCGTTCATTTTGGCGGGTGCAATGTCGCCGGTATCGGTTGTTGGAACACTTACACAAACGCTGGCTGAGGCGATGAGCGGGATTGCTTTTACCCAGCTTGTTCGTCCGGGTGCTCCGGTAATTTTTGGCAGTTTTGCCAGCTCGATGTCGATGCAAACCGGGGCGCCGACCTTCGGGACGCCGGAACCGGCTAAGGTGCTTCTTGGTGCGGCTAAACTTGCCCGGCGGCTGGGTGTTCCTTTCCGTTCGGGGGGCTCGTTAACCGGGTCCAAATCCGCTGATGCGCAGGCCGCCTACGAATCTGCCAACACCATTTTACCAACGGTTCATGGCGGGGTGAATTTTGTTCTTCACGCTGGCGGCTGGATGGAGGGTGGACTGGTTGCCGATTTTGCCAAACTGTTGCTGGACGCTGATCAGTTGACGATGATGGCCAGCATGGTTGAAGCTATTGATATCAGCGAAAATGGGCAGGCGATGGACGCGCTTCGCGAAACTGGCCCGGGCAAGCATTTTCTGGGATCAAGCCACACACAAGCAAATTTCGAAACGGCGTTCTGGCGCTCAGATCTGGCCGACAACAACACCTATGAGCAATGGTCCTCTGAGGGGTGTATCGAAAGCCATGCGCGCGCGCGTACCCGTGCCAGTGAAATGCTGGCAACCTATTCGGCGCCTGACCTAGACCCGGCGATTGACGAGAAGCTTCGCGCGTTCATCGATAAAAGAATGGAAGATCTTCCAGATTCGGAATATTAGGCCCGAAAGGCGACGCCAAATTCCAGCGCCGCATCTTCCAGCCAATCGGCTACATACGGCGCAAAGCTGGTCCGGCAGATCAGGGTAAATTTATCCTGATCGATTGCCAGCAACGTGATGGCTGCGTGCGAAAGAAGGGTTTGCGCCGCATGCCCTGCAGCAAATTTTGACGGGTGAAGGTCCAGTGCGCACCCTTTTGCCAGAACCCGGCGTAGCGCAGGGCCACGAAGGTTAAGAGCGCAAAGACTGTCGGTTACGTTAGTTACCGCGGCATGAATCCCGTCAAACCCCAGCATCAGTTCTGCGCGCAGTTCCCGCTCGCGTCCAGCCTTGCATAGCAGCAGAAATTCATCGGGTCCCAGCCATATCAGCTGGCGATCACCCACCGTCTCAAACCTGTTATTGGCGGGAAGAATTTTGCAACCGGTATGCGATTTGATTGTCGCCAGCATGTCCGTGCCGCCGCGAAGGTTCAGCTTGCCAAGATGCGCCATCTCGCTGATGACAAGGCCGGGCTTACCGCCGTCAGGATTGGCAATCGTGGTCAGCGCGCGCCCGGAAAGCGCGAAGCGTCCGGGTAGCCGGTTATATGTCTGGTTGTTCTGCAATGAGGTGCTAGCCATTGATACGGTCTCCGTTCGGATCGAAGAACACAGTCTCTACGACTTCGGCTTCGATAATTTCGCCGTCAAGCATTGGCAGATAAACGGTGCCGCCAATCATACTATGGCCGCCCTTAAGCATCGCCATTGCAATTGACCCGCCCACATTCGGCGAAAAATAGGAAGACGTGACTTGCCCCAGCATTTCCATCGGCATTGGTTGGTGCGGGTCCAGAACGGCGTGTGCCCCTTCGGGGATCACCCGGCCGCGATCACGGGTGCGAAGCCCGACCAGCTGTTTGCGGTTATCATCAGACATTGAGGTGCGTTGCAGCGCCCGCTTGCCAATAAAGTCCGGCTTTACCTTTGATACAATCCAGTCCATTCCCAGATCGGATGGCGTGACCGACCCATCTGTTTCCTGACCAACAATGATAAACCCCTTTTCCGCGCGAAGCACATGCATCGCCTCGGTGCCGTAGGGGGTTATGCCGAATTCGGCTCCGGCCTTTATCAGATGTGTCCAAAGTGCCAGCCCATGGCGCGCCCGGATATTAATCTCATAGGACAACTCACCGGTAAACGAGATGCGAAACACCCGCACCGGCAGTCCGGCAACATGCGCTGGCCGCATCGTCATGAAGGGAAAAGCCGCTGGATCAAGACTGATATCAATGCCGGCGGCGTTTAGAATTTTCGCGGCATTCGGGCCGGACAGGGTGATAACCGACCATTCCTCGGTCACCGAGGTTAGATAGACCTTCAATTCAGGCCATTCGGTTTGCAACCATTCTTCCATCCAGTCCAGAACAGCGGCCGCCCCGCCGGTTGTTGTGGTCATATGATAGTGATTTTCAGCAAGACGCGTGGTGACCCCATCATCCATCACCATGCCGTCATCTTTCAGCATCAGCCCATAGCGGCATTTACCGATACCCAGTTTCAGCCAGCTATTCGTGTAGATACGGTTCAGGAACTCGGCGGCATCAGGGCCGCAAATATCAATTTTTCCCAGCGTCGATGCATCAAGAATACCGGCGCTTGTCCGCGCTGCCAGAACTTCGCGGTTTACGGCCTCGGTCATGCTTTCGTCATTTTGCGGGTAGTACCATGCGCGCATCCACTGGCCGACATGCTCAAACTTTGCCCCATTGGCGCGGTGCCATTCATCCATGCGGGTCAGGCGAACCGGATCAAACAGCGATCCAATATCACGTCCGGCAATCGCACCAAAATTTGTTGGTGTATAGGGCATCCGAAAGGTTGTGGTGCCAACCGACGGAATATCCTCTCCCAGCGCATCTGCCAGAATGGCGAGACCGTTAATGTTTGATGTTTTGCCTTGGTCGGTGGCCATGCCAAGCGTTGTATAGCGCTTTAGATGCTCGACCGATTGATAGCCTTCGCGCGCGGCCAGTGTCACGTCAGATGCTGTTACATCATTCTGGAAATCTACAAAAGCTTTCGGGCCTTGGCCGGGAGGGTGGCCGTTGGTGATTTTCCAAGCGGCAAGGGGGCGCCAATCCTGCTGCGGAGCCTCAATTTTTGGTAACTCAGGCCCAGACTTTGGTAACTCAGGCCCAGACTTTGGTAGTTCAGGCCCGGGCACGATATTTTCGGTGCCTTCGGGGTCGGTTGCAGCGATCGCGGCAAGTCCGGCGCGCAGGCCATCCGCCATCGCCTCACCAAGGTCAAAGACGCCATTACCAGCGCCGGCGCAGAAATTGGCCGCTTGCGTCTCTGTTGGTTTGAAAATCAGCAGGCGTTCATCCCAGCCAAGTTTGCCGCCAGCCTGAGAGTGTAAATGAACAGCCGGTGTCAGGCCGCCCGACATTGCCAGCAAATCACAATCCAAATGAATCGGATCATCCAGCACTTCACTTCCGCCTTCATTGACGGGGGCGACTTCAACGCGGGCAATCCGGTGGGTGCCAACGGCCAACGTTACAGCATGTCCGCTCATCACCGCGATACCAGCGTCTTTGGCTGCGTTGATCAGCGGTCCGCGAAGATTGCGCCGAAGATCGACGATCGTCACATGCCCGCCATTTGCGTTCAACGCCAGTGCCGTGCGGTAGGCATCATCATTATTCGTGAAAACAATGCAGCGGTTTCCCGGAACCACGCCAAAGCGTGTGACAAAGCTGCGCGCTGATCCTGCCAACATGACGCCCGGCAAATCATTTCCAGCAAAAACCAGCGGGCGCTCATGCGCACCCTGTGCCAAAACAACCTGATGCGCGCGAACTTTCCACATACGTTGGCGCGGCAGATGGGCTGGCCGCGATGCCATATGATCGCTCACACGTTCCACCAGCGTCAGATAATTATGGTCCATATAGCCAAAGACCGTGGTGCGGGTCAGTAAGGTAACTTCAGGCATGGATTTCAGCTCGGCAATGACTGCCGCCACCCAGTCGCACGGAGCATTGCCATCCAGCTTTATATCGGCCTCGCTCAACAGCCAGCCGCCAAATTCATTCTGCTCATCCGCCAGAATAACGCGCGCCCCGCTGCGCCCTGCAACCAAGGCCGCCATCAGTCCGGCAGCGCCGCCTCCCGCAATCAGAATATCGCAATGCGCATTGGTTTTTTCATACCGATCCGGATCATTGTGATCGTCAGCAACCCGGCCAAGCCCGGCAGCGTTTCGGATCACATGCTCATATTTCATCCACATCGAGGCCGGCCACATAAAGGTCTTGTAATAAAAACCAGCAGGAAAAAACCGATGCAGTAGCGAATTCACCGCGCCGATATCAAATTTCAGCGATGGAAAGCGGTTCTGGCTCTCGGCATAAAGTCCGTCATAGAGCTCAACCTGTGTAGCGCGCAAATTTGGCTCGGCATAAGCGCCGCGGCCAACCCGGACCAGCGCATTCGGCTCTTCGGACCCTGCCGCCAGAATACCCCGCGGACGGTGATATTTGAACGAGCGCCCAACAAGGTGAACATTGTTGGCAAGCAGGGCTGATGCTAGCGTGTCACCGGCAAACCCCTCATAGCTGCGAGAATCAAAGGTAAAGCTGATCGGTGCGCTGCGATCAATGCGCCCGCCTGAATTTAAGCGCGCGAGCTGCGGGGTGATGGCTTTTTTGAAAAAGATGGCCATGACCTCTAATCCTTCTTTTTCTGGCGTGTACCAACACCATTTTTCTCAGAATTACCCGTCTTAGAATTGCCTTTGCGAACAGGTTTTGCCGCTTTAGCGGTGGGCTTTGCTGCGGCCTCGGCAGGGGTGGCGCGCCGCCAGCTATCTTTGTGGGCGGTCTTTCCAGACACAGATTCTGGCAATGCGCCCATCGGGTAGATTTCAATGATTGCATGGCTGATGGTATCGCGCGCCATATTGAACCAGCGGCGGCATCCGCTAGCATGTCGCCAGCGTTCCAAAAATACCCCTTTGGGATTATCTCGCAGAAAAAGATAATCGGCAAATTCGGTATCGTTTAACGTATTTTCGGCCAGCGGTCGGGCAATATGCGCCTCACCGCCACAGGTGAATTCGCTTTCTTCGCGCGGTCCGCAATGCGGGCAGGTGATTAACAGCATCTTTGAATTTTCCTCGCCGTCATTAATGCGCGACGCCAGCAGCGCCATGCTCATCAATCAGAAGCCCGGTTTCAAACCGGCTAAGTGCATAGGGTGCAGCAATGTCGTTGGGCCGGTCATTGGCAATCAGATCAGCAAAAACATGCCCTGATCCCGGCGTTGCCTTAAAGCCTCCCGTACCCCATCCGCAATTAAAATAGAGCCCTTCGATATCGGTTTTAGAGATAAGGGGCGAAGCATCGGGGCAGGTGTCCACAATACCGCCCCAATGGCGCAGCATCCGCAGGCGCGAAAGCACTGGAAACAGCTCAACCGCAGCGGCGATCATGTGTTCTGGAACGGGGAACGATCCGCGCTGGGCATAGGAGTTATATTTATCGACACCGGCGCCAAGCACCATCTCGCCCTTATCCGATTGGCTGATATACATATGCACTGCGTTCGACATGATCACCGTATCAAGGATCGGCTTGATCGGCTCTGATACCAGCGCCTGTAACGGGCGGCTAGCCAGCGGCAGACGGATATCAACCATTCCGGCGATAAGACTGGAATGACCCGCAACTACGCAGCCAACCTTGCGTGTTTTGATAAAGCCGCGCGTGGTTTCAATTCCAACAAGGCGTCGCCCACTTCGGCGCAGGCCCGTAACCTCACAATTCTGGATGATATCAACGCCAAGATCATCGGCGGCGCGCGCATACCCCCACGCGACCGCATCATGGCGGGCGGTACCACCGCGTTTCTGCAAGAACCCGCCCATAACCGGATAGCGCAGCGACTGATCAGTATTAATTATGGGAACAAATTTCTTGATTTCGTCGGGTCCTAGAACGTCGGAATCGATACCGTTTAACCGGATTGCATGGACGCGGCGTGACATCTCGCGAAGCTCATGCTCGGAATGCGCAATCGTCAGAACCCCGCGCTGGCTGAACATCACATTAAAGTTCAGATCCTGCGACATGCCTTCCCATAATTTCAGCGCATGCTCGTATATCGCTGCCGACTCATCCCACAGATAATTTGATCGGATAATCGTTGTGTTGCGGCCCGTATTTCCGCCGCCAAGCCACCCTTTTTCAACAACAGCAACCCGGTTAATGCCATGCACCGCCGCCAGATAATAGGCAGTAGCCAGCCCATGTCCGCCGCCGCCAATAATAACGGCGTCATATTCGTCTTGCGGGGCGGCATCGCGCCATGCACGTTGCCAGTCCTGATGATATCCCCGTGCCTTTTTGGCAATCGCGAAGGCCGAATAACGGGGCTTGCCGCCCGGAAGCCCGCGCATTCCACGGTCTGGCTGTTCTGTCGCCATTTCAACTCACCTGATTAAAGCAGGACGCCCATTCCGGCGATCCATAAAGTTACGCAAAACAGACACCATAATCTGCTCTTCGGCGGGAGTTTTTCCTGTTCCGTTGCCGACCCCTGATAAACCCCGCACGACAAGCTCCGGTAAACCAAAAACCATCCAGCGTCACGTTAATCTAACCAAAGACGCTATCAGAGATAGTAATAAATTAGAACCGAAGACGTCTTTTTTGTACCAAGAATTCGGGTCTTTTGTACCAAGAATTCGGGCAAAGAATTATAGGAAAAACACCCAAAGCATGTGACATATTTACCTCGGACCTTGACCCGAACCACCTTCAGAGGTGAACATGTCGTATCAGTTGCGATGCCTCAGATGGGTTTTGCGCTGGAACCCTAATACCGGGTTTGGGAATATAGGGTTTGGGTTTATTAAGGTTTTGGAAAAATTTCTCGAAGGGGCTCGACAGGTATGGCTGTGATCAATTCAATCGCCGATCGTAAAAACGAAATGCGGGAATGGCGCCATGCGCTGCATCAACATCCTGAGATTTGTTATGAAGAGGTTTGGACCTCTGATTTTATTGCAAAAAAACTGGAAAGTTTTGGCGTTGAGGTGCATCGCGGCATGGGCAAGACCGGTGTTGTTGGTGTGCTGCGGGGCAGCGGTGATAGCGATCGTGGTATTGGTCTGCGGGCGGATATCGATGCACTGCCGATGCAAGAACTGAACGAATTTGAACATGCCTCAAAAATCCCGGGGCGGATGCATGCTTGCGGGCATGACGGGCATACCACAATGCTGTTGGGTGCGGCGCAATATCTCTCGCAAACGCGTAATTTTGACGGCACGGTCCATTTTATCTTTCAGCCTGCCGAAGAGGGCGGCGGCGGCGGACTTGCCATGATCAAGGATGGATTGTTTGAGCAGTTCAACATGGAAACTGTCTGGGGCATGCATAATATGCCGCAGATGGATTTGGGACTTGCTGCGGTGCATGATGGGGTTTGTATGGCGTCTACCGATATGTTCGAGATGAACATCATCGGGCGTGGCGGTCATGCGGCCCAACCGCATATGACAATTGATCCGATTCCGTGTGGTTCAGCTATGGTTCAGGCTTTGCAAACCATCGTAGGGCGGCGCGTTTCACCAGTTGATTCGGCGGTTGTTAGCGTTACTATTTTTCAGGCAGGAACGGCTAGGAACGTGATCGCTGACAGCGTTAAGATCGCTGGTACTGCACGGTGTTTTAGGCCTGAAACGCGCAAACTTCTTGAGGAGTCCATCCGTGAAATCTGTGAGTCCACAGCAACCGCGCATCGCTGCAAGCTAGAATTGGATTGGCATCGCGGTTATCCGCCAACGGTTAACCATGCGGCCGAGGCAGGGCGCGCTGCCAATATTATTGGCGACGTGATTGGCGCCGAAAATGTTGATCTGGAATATGAGCCATCCCTTGGCGGCGAAGATTTTTCCTACATGCTGGAAGAAAGGCCGGGCGCCTATATCTGGCTGGGCTCAGGCCCGGCAGCGGCCAACGGCATGCTGCATAATGCACGCTATGATTTTAACGATGAGGCGCTGCCGTTTGGCGCCAGCTACTGGTCAAAGCTGGTTGAAACCGAACTAGCTAAATAGACTGGCCTAAATAGGCTGGGCTAAATAGACTGGATACCAAACAAGCCAAAATCCAATTGGGGGCCGCTTTCTGGTGGCCTCTTTTTTTGCGTCCATTTCATTAACTTTATCTGTCCCATTGGTACCTAAGTTGGCACCCAAGTTGGCACCTAATCTGGAGTTGGGTCTTCTTGACTCTTCCCTTGTTTTATAATAGAACAAAACAAGAACAAATCTATTATAAAAAGGCAGGAGGGGTGCAATATGGCAGCCATTACACAAACTGTCGTGACGCCGTGCCCATTGCCGTCGCCGCATGTTATTAACAATAAAAATCAAACGGATGCAGTAAAATCCGAACCTCAAAGCAGCGGTGAACATGCGCTCCGGCAAACAGATTTTCATCAGCTGCGCCGTGATGTAGCGCGAATCGGCGGCCAGATGGCCACAGCACGTTTGCCGTTTGGCGTCAGTGCGCTTGATGCGGCGCTGGCTGGCGGGCTGGCGCTTGGGCGTGTTCATATGATCTGCGGGCGGCCCGGTCATGATGGCGCAATGATTGGTTTTGTTGTGGCTGTGTTGCGCCGTTTGCTGGCCCAGCGTGACGGGCCAATTGTCTGGTGTCCGGCGGCGGCACTGGGGGCATCGGGAATGCTTTATGCCCCTGGTTTGGCGGCGCTGGGGCTTGATCCGGCGCGGCTGTTGATTGTTGATGCACCTAGTCCGGCTGCTCGTCTTGCGTCGCTTGAAGATATTTTGCGAACCGAAGGCTTGGCCGCGGTTGTTGTCGAATATGACGGGATTAATCAATCATCGGACTATTGGGCACGGTTGGCTAGGCGCGCCCAACTGGCGGCGGAATCCAGCGGTACCACCGGTTTTCTTTTGGGATGGCCAGTGGCGGCGTCCGGTTTTGACAGCCAGTGGCGGGTTGCCCCTGCGCGCCCGGTTCAGTCCGTTCCTCATGCTAATTCAGATCTTAGGGCTAGTTCGAGTAAGGCAGCTACGGCCAACCGTCCGTGGTATCCTGTCTGGAATGTTGAGCTAAACCATGCACGGGGCGGACGGGCGCATAAAACCGGATTGCTATGGGAATCGCTTGGCAGCCAGTTTCGCGCCTGCCCTCTACAAGATGGGCGCCAACAAGACGGGCGCCAACAAGATGGGCGCCAACAAGACGGGCACCAACAAGATGGGCGCCAACAAGATGGGCTTTGGCAAGATGGACTCCTACCGTTACGGGTTGTCCGGAAAAAAAGTCAAAAAGACCGATGTCCGGAAGGGTACCAGAACAGCGGTCTCAAGAATCAAACTCAGGAAATTCAACATCTGGATGCCGGATAATGCCTGCTATGCAGCGTGTGATCATTCATTGCTGGTTTCCGTATCTGGCAGCCGAGCGCGTGCGCCGGACAGATAATCAGTCCGGCGCATCGTTTGACCAGCCACTGGTGCTGGCTCGTAAGTGGCAAGGGGCGGATATGGTTGATTCGCTCTGTCGTTACGCGCATCGCCGCGGGCTGCGTGAGGGCATGCGGCTTGCTGATGCGCGTGCCCTATGTCCTGATTTAATCTCGCGTGATAGTGACCATCAGGCGGACCGTGATGATCTGCTGCATCTGGCGCGCTGGGCGCGGCGCTATTGTCCGCTGACCGCACCTGCTCCGGCCGACTCCAATGGCGGGGGGGCAGCGGTTGCGCATGATGGCAACGGAATTTGGCTGGATGTGGCCGGCGCCGCGCATTTGCAGGGCGGATTGCGCCCTTTGCTGGCCAATATGGCGCGCCGGTTGCGCCGGGCTGGATTGACGGTCAGGTTGGCGGTGGCACCGACCTGTGCTGCGGCTTGGGCGCTGGCACGGTACGGAACGGCGCAACAGCGCTATGCAAATGCGCCCTCTCATATAGGGGAAAACAGGGCTGATATCTCGGGAAATAGGGGCAGGAAAACAACTGATCTTCTAGCGGGATTACCGCTGGCTGCCTTACGGTTGGATGGGACAATTTGCACTGCAATGGCAGCGGCGGGTCTGCGCCGAATTGGTGATATTCTAGGCATGCCGCGTGCCCCGCTTGCGGCGCGTTTTGGCAGCGTTGTAACGGCGCGTTTGGATGCGGTGCTTGGCCATATCAATGAAAGCTTTACGCCGATTGCACCGCCGCGCCCCTTGCTCACCCTGCAGAGTTTTGCTGAACCGATTGCAGCCCCCGAAAACATCCGCGCCGTGATTGACCATCTGGCAAACGAAATGGCGGGTATTCTACAGCAGGATGGGCTGGCGGCGCGGCGGTTGGCGCTTGGCTGGCAGCGTCTTGATGGGGCAGTGCTGGCGCATGATGTGCATTTTTCACGCCCCAGCCGTGATGCCGTCGCTTTTCGTCGTCTTTTGGCTGGTGCTGGCGAGGCGATTAACCCTGAATTCGGGTTGGAACGCATGTGGATGGAGGCGCATGAATGCAGTCCGCAAGCGCCAGTGTCGGTCGGTTTTGATGATGGTATTTCGGCCAGCGAAACGCATGCCAGCCTTGTTGACAGGTTGGTGGCACGCCTTGGCCATGGTGCGGTTCTGCATATCAAAGCAAACAATTGCTGGCAGCCCGAGGCGGCGCAATATATGGCCTTTCCCGATATGGAAAATACCGGCTTTGATGATAGCATGAATGCCGCCCCGCATTGTCTGACCGCCGCGCCGCGCCCTGTTCGTCTATTGGCAAATCCCCAGCCGCTGGCGGTTGTGGCGCTGATCCCTGATCATCCTCCGGCCCAGTTTGTCTGGCAATCGCGGGTTCATAAGATTGCCCGTGCCAGTGGGCCTGAGCGTATTGCCCCCCAATGGTGGCACGCGGCGGCCGGATCGCGTACCCGTGATTATTTCCGGCTTCAGGATGAAGATGGCGCCTGTTTTTGGGTGTACCGCGAAGGGTTGCCTGAACGTGGTGAGGAGTCGCGATGGTTCTTGCACGGGTTTTTTGCCTGATGGGGCCCGCACTACATCAGGCCAGCAGTTCGGCCTCGGCGTTATTGGCCAGCAGCCCGGCTTCGGCGTTATTGGGATGTTATAGCAATTTCACCTTCCTGGCCGGGGCGGCGCACCCGCATGAAATGGTCGAAACTGCGGCGGCGTTAGGCTGGCAGGCAATCGGCATTGCTGATGTTAATTCGCTGGCTGGAATTGTGCGGGCGCATGTTGCTGCGCGTGAAGCCGGAATTAAACTGGTGGTCGGTGTGCGGCTGCGACCGGCTGATGGTCCTGACATTATTGCCCATCCGGTTAATCGGCAGGGGTACGAGGCCTTATCAGTGATGCTGAGCGAGGCCAATATGCGCGGCAGCAAGGCGGCTCCTATTCTGCATCTTACCGATCTGGCGCGATTGACCGACACCACCGTCTTTCTGGTTATACCGCCGATGCATCCCGATGCCGGATATACAGCGCAGCTTGGCCGAATTTGTGATTTGGTTGCGGGTCCCGTTTTTGCGGGTGCGGCGCTTTATCGTGATGGCGGCGATGATGCGCGGCTGGCGCTTCTTGCTGACATGGCGGCGGCGCATGATCTGCCGCTGACGGCGGTTGGTGATGCGCTTTATAATGTTCCGGCGCGGCGTCCATTGGCCGATGTGCTGACCTGTATCCGTCTGAAAACGCGCCTTGATGTGGCGGGTAATCTGGTGTCGCGCAATGCTGAACGCCACATTTTGACTCCCGAAGAAATGGCGCGGCGCTGGCGGCACTGGCCGCAGGCGTTGAGGCATGCTGATGAGCTGGCGGATTCGTGTAAATTTGCCATGGACGATCTGTCCTATGAATATCCTGATGAGGTATCACCTGGCGGGCGTGATGCGATGGCTGAGCTGGAATATCAGACATGGAGCGGCGCGCGGGATCGGTATCCGGACGGCATCCCCGATCAAGTTGAACACTGTCTGAAGCGCGAACTGATACTGATCGCCAAGTTGAAATTTGCCCCTTATTTTCTGACGGTGTTTGACATTGTTCGCTTTGCCCGCAGCCGCAGCATTTTGTGTCAGGGGCGCGGCTCGGCGGCCAATTCGGCAGTTTGTTATTGTCTTGGTATTACCATGGTTGATCCGGCGCGATCACAACCGTTATTTGAACGTTTTATCAGCGAGGCGCGCGGTGAGCCTCCCGATATAGATGTTGATTTTGAGCATGAGCGCCGTGAAGAGGTGATCCAGTATATCTATGCCAAATATGGCCGCACCCGAGCTGGATTGACGGCGGCGGTGATCAGCTATCGCCCGCGCAGTGCGCTTCGTGAAGTTGCCAAAGTGTTTGGCCTTAGCAGTGATGTGCAAACTGTGCTGTCGGGGCAAAGCTGGGGGCGTGATGGCGGGCCAGATGATGCCGCGTTGCGCGCGGTTGGAATAAATCCGGCTGACCGACGAATTGCTTTGGTGCGCCGTTTGGTAGCCGATATTCAGAGTTTTCCGCGACATTTATCGCAGCATGTTGGTGGTTTTGTTATCACCCGCGGCAGGCTGGATCATCTGTGTCCGATCAGTCCGGCGGCGATGGAAGGTCGCACCGTTATCGAATGGGACAAGGATGATCTTGATGCGCTTGGTCTTTTGAAGGTCGATGTTCTGGCGCTTGGGATGCTCAGCTGTATTCGTGGCGCCTTTGGGTTGTTGCGCCAGCACTATAACCGGTCATTGACGTTGGCGTCGGTGCCGCCCGAAGACGCATCAACCTATGACATGCTATGCGAGGGCCGCTCGGTTGGCGTGTTTCAGGTGGAATCGCGCGCTCAGATGTCAATGCTGCCGCGTCTGCAACCACGCTGTTTCCATGATCTGGTCGTGCAAGTGGCGATTGTACGTCCGGGCCCGATTCAAGGCGATATGGTGCATCCTTATTTGCGCCGTCGTGCCGGGTTGGAAAAGGTCACATATCCATCCGATGACCTTCGAAAAGTGCTGGAGCGCACCCTTGGCATACCGCTTTTTCAAGAACAGGCGATGCAGATTGCCATTGTTGGGGCGGGGTTTACCGGCAGTGAGGCAGATCAACTTCGCCGCGCCATGGCGACCTTTAAAAAGCATGGTGACGTTGCCAAGTTTCACGACAAGATGATCAACGGCATGATTGAGCGCGGCTATGATGCGGAATTTGCCATGCGGTGTTTTCGTCAGATCGAAGGCTTTGGTACCTATGGGTTTCCGGAATCGCACGCGGCTAGTTTTGCGTTGCTGGTTTATGTCTCGGCCTGGATCAAAAGGCATTATCCCGATGTGTTTATCTGCGCACTGTTAAACGCCCAGCCGATGGGGTTTTATGCGCCTTCACAGCTGGTTGCCGAAGCGCGGCGAAGCGGCATCACCATTCGCCCTACCGATGTCTCTCATTCTGATTGGAATAGTACGCTGGAATCTGATCCTGATCATCCGGACAGCCGGCACGCCTTACGGTTGGGGCTGCGGTTGGTTAAAGGGCTGGCCAGCGGTGAGGGCGAGCGGATTGCCGCCAGCCGCCAGCCTGCCTATACCAGTCTTGCCGATATTATGCGCCGCGCCGATGTTTCGGCCCGTGCGTTGGAGGCGATTGCGGCGGCGGATGGTTTTACCAGTCTGGGCTTGAACCGGCGGCAAGCATTATGGGATGTGCGCGCGCTTGCCAAGCAGCGTTGGCATGAATTGCCGCTGTTTGAGCATGCCACACGGCGCCATCACGATCTTGCCGGCCTTGAAGATCCGGTGGCACTACCGGTGGCTGGCGACGGGGAAGAGGTGGCAGCCGATTATCGTAGTCTGGGTCTGTCTTTGAAAGCGCATCCGATCACGTTGCTGGAGCGGCCATTGGCGGCAGCGGGCTGGCAGAATTGTGCGGCGGCCGAGCAGGCGCAAAATGGTCTGCGGATGCGGTTGGCCGGGCTGGTAACTATGCGCCAACGCCCGGGTACGGCCAAGGGAACGGTGTTTGTGACCCTTGAGGCAGGGCTTTATTCGTTGAATGTCATCATCTGGCCGAAACTGACCGAAACATATCGGGATGCGATGCTTCAATCACAGATTCTGGGCGTCGTTGGTCGCATTCAGCGCGAAAAATCAGTGTTACATTTTGTGGCGGAATCGTTGTTTAATTTGAACGGATTTTTGCGGCATCTGGATGAAGAGGCTGGCCGCAATCGCCGCGGTACAAGAATGCGCAGCCGAGATTTTCGATAAGGCCCTCCCCAAAATAATTTCACCAAAGATATTTTATCCATTTGGATTTTGCCCAAATGGTTTTTGCGCATAGGGTGAAAATCAGTCTGCGTCAAATAACGGCATCAGGGGAGTAGCTATGCATAAGCTTGTTCCAGAAACCGAGGGTATGCAGTTTGAAGGTGGGTGTCATTGCGGCGCCATTCGCTTTAGCGTGCAGGGGCCAATGCGCCAGATTGTCGTCTGCCATTGTTATGATTGCCGCCGGCTGACCGGCAGCAGCTGGAGCGCTACCGCGGTTCCTGAGGACAATTTTGAATTTTTGAGCAAGGCGCGCCCGCGCTGGTACGCCAGTTCAAGTTGGGCACAGCGCGGGTTTTGCGAGAAATGCGGTGCCAACATGCTGTATAAAATTATGAATAGGCCAATGCTGAGTGTTGCGGCCGGGGCGCTAGATGACAGCAACGCGCTGCGGGTATCGGGGCAGATTTTTGCTGATAGCCACCCGAAATGGGGGCCGCCCGGACCGGACCTGCCACATCTGGACGACCAGATAAAATATGACCCATTGGGCAGGAGAGAATAAGGTCATCACCCTAGCCAGACTGGCTGGCGGCTTCCTCAATCGCAACGCAGGGTCGACCCTGGGCGAATAATACGGCGCAGGCAGACCGCGCCTGATTCTCGTCCAAATTGTGAAACCGTACCCGCCATAACGGAATATTGCCGCGCGTGACCATTGTTAGGCGCGCCGGCGTTCGCCCCAAAACCTCGGTTGCCACGCGCCGCGCTTGCGCTGCTGCCCGGTGGGCATTGGCGCGCCGGGCAAAGCTGCCGACCTGAACGCTCCATGATGTAAGAACGCTGCTGTGTACAGCTCGCGGTTTCGGTTTGGCATTCAGGTATCCAGATTCCCCTGCCAATGCAACGTCGATGCTGCGGTGTTTAACTTTGCGCGGCGGCGGGGCAACGGGAAGCGTTCCCGGTTGCGGCGGCGGCACGGGCAGGGTCTTTGGCAGGCTAGGCTTGGATTTGGTGCGGGCCGAGGCGAGCTGCGGTAGAATCTCGGCGGGTTTCGCGCGTTTGAAGGATTGATCGAGGATTTGCATCATGTGCGAGTCACGGCTTTTGCTTGACCGACCGCCAAACACCACGCCAATCAACCGCACCCCATGCCGTTCAACCGTTGCCACCAGATTAAATCCAGAGGCGTTGATATAGCCGGTTTTGATCCCGTCAGTGCCTGAATATTTGGTCAGAAGCTTGTTGTGATTGCCGAACCGCTGGCCCTTCCAGTTGAAGGACCGGACCGAGAAAAGCTCAAAATACTGCGGAAAATCTCGGCGGATAGCAGTGGCAAGTTTGGCCATGTCGCGCGCGGTTGTACGCTGTTTTGAATGCGGCAGGCCGGACGCATTGCGAAAAATTGTCCGCGACATCCCCAAGGCGCGTGCCTTGCGCGTCATGCGCTGACCAAACGCACGCTCGCTGCCTGACAGATTTTCCGCCACCACCGTTGCCACGTCATTCGCCGATTTGGTGATCAGCGCGAAAATTGCATCCTTGACGGTGATTTTCTGACCATTTTTCAGATACAGCTTTGACGGCGATCTGCCGGCCGCCGTTCGCGATGCCGTCAATTTTGAGTTCATCTTGAGCCTGCCAGATTCGAGTTCTTCAAACAGAAGATAAAGCGTCATGATTTTGGTCAGCGATGCCGGATAGCGCGCGGTGTCTGCGTTGCGGGCAAATAAAACTTTGCCAGAATGCTCTTCAATAACGATGGCGGCATATTTTGCAGCACTGGCTGGCTGGATTGCCGAAGCAGATATTACAAAAGTGGCGGCGAAGATGATTATCAGATGCCAATACGCCATCGCCGCCCCACGCAGACGGCGCCGTGCGGCACGTAGAGCCATGAAAATCTTCACATTACGCAGCATACAAAAAAAGCTCCATGACTCCATACTTAAGGCATATAATATTTAAAGCAAAATCTCTGTCTAACATTTCGTACGGGCCAGATGAGATCATAAAGCCATTAGCTTTTGATTCAACCGTCTCTAAAGGTGAAAAGCGGGTTAAATACATGCTTTGGGCCTTTTCGATTCGTTATTTACCTGTGAATAAAAGGTAAAAATTGAGATCGGTGGGGCATCATCACCAAGATTAGGGAACCTTTGAGAGGTTTTTTTGTCGCAGACGAACTTTTTTCTCCTCTGACCCTTTTTGCCGCCCCGTTTAATGCCAATATCTGTTCATGGGCTGTTTGACGTCCGACAATAATAAGAAGCTCAAATTTTGGCCAAGAGTTGATTTCGATGGTTATTTCAAGAACAATATAAGGCGTAAAATAACTGAAGGGTAAATGATCGCGTAAGCTATATTGCCAATCGGTGAATTGCTAAATTGAACATCGGGCTAAATTGGACATCGGGCTAAATTGGACATCGGCAAAATTAGACATCGGCAAAATTAGATATGACTGAAATGAACATCAATAACGACAATGATCCTGACAAGGGCAACGACAATGATGATGGCGGCGGCGGGCATTCGCAGGTTGTGCTGGAAACGCGCCCACGCACCAAAAAGCCGTCAATGTACAAAGTTATCATGCTGAATGATGATTACACGCCGATGGAATTCGTTGTTTACGTCCTGCAGAATTTTTTCAATCTATCCAACGGTGAAGCCACCGCGATTATGTTGAACGTGCATCAGCGTGGCGTCGGCATCTGCGGCGTTTACAGCTATGAGATTGCCGAAGCGAAGGCCACCAAAGTCATGGATTACGCCCGCCAAAATGAACATCCGTTGCAGTTGCAAATAGAAAAGGAATAGCCGCCATGTTGTCACGAGAGTTAGAAGAAACCCTGCGGCGCGCGATGAGCAATGCAACATCACGTTCACATGAATTCGCCACGCTGGAACATTTGCTGTTGGCGCTGACAGAAGACAGCGATGCGCTGGAAGTGTTGTCGGCATGCAATGTCGATATTGTCGAGCTCCGCGCTCGGCTGGTCGATTATATCGAAACCGAACTCGAAGCCATAGTCAGCCAAAACGGTGTTTCCGATGTTCAACCAACCGCCGGATTCCAGCGTGTTATCCAACGCTCAATCATTCACACACAATCCTCAGGGCGTGAAATGGCAACGGGAGCAAATGTCATTGTTGCGATTTTCTCTGAGCGTGAATCGCATGCTGTCTGGTTCCTGAAGTCGATGAATATGACCCGCCTTGATGCTGTCAGCTATATTAGCCATGGATCTGGCGGCAACGTCGCCCGCAGCTCGCAAGAAGGCCAAGAGGGCGAGGGCGGCGAGGCTGAAGGTTCTGATCCGTTGAGCCAGTTTGCCGTTGATCTAATTGCAAAAGCCGCATCCGGCAGGATTGATCCGCTGATTGGACGCGACCGCGAGGTCGATCGGACAATTCAGGTGTTGTGTCGGCGAACCAAGAATAATCCCCTTTATGTCGGTGATCCGGGGGTTGGCAAAACCGCCATCGCTGAGGGGCTGGCGCTGCGTATTCATAATGGAGATGTTCCCGAGGTGTTGAGCAACGCCGTTATCCATGCGCTCGATATGGGCCAATTGCTGGCTGGTACGCGCTATCGCGGCGATTTTGAGGAGCGGCTGAAGGCGGTGATGAAAGCCATTTCCGAGGATGAAAATGCCATCCTATTCATTGATGAAATTCATACTGTGATTGGTGCCGGCGCCACTTCAGGGGGCGCGATGGACGCCTCAAACCTGCTAAAGCCTGCGCTTCAGGAAGGAACGCTGCGCTGTATCGGTTCGACGACCTATAAAGAATATCGTAGCCATTTTGAAAAGGATCGTGCGCTGGTTCGCCGCTTTCAGAAAATTGATGTTGTTGAGCCGACAATCCCCGATACCATCAAAATTCTCGCCGGCCTGAAAAGCCGTTATGAAGAGCATCACAAGGTGCGTTACACCAGCACTGCATTGAAAACAGCGGTTGATCTGTCGGCGCGTTACATCAACGATCGCAAGCTTCCCGACAAAGCTATTGATGTGATTGACGAAGCCGCTGCCGCGCAGCAACTGCTACCGCCTTCGCGCCGTAAACAGACCGTTGGCCAGAAGGAAATTGAGGCCACAATCGCAACTATGGCGCGTATCCCGCCAAAGCATGTTAGCCGCGATGATAAGGTTGCGCTGGCATCGTTGGAGGATGATCTGAAGCGACTGGTCTTTGGTCAGGATGTTGCTATCACGGCGCTGGCATCGGCGATTAAACTGTCGCGTGCCGGGCTTCGTGAACCTGAAAAGCCGGTTGGTAATTACCTGTTCTCCGGTCCGACGGGGGTTGGTAAGACCGAGGCTGCCAAGCAGCTTGCCGAGGCGCTTGGCGTCAAACTGATGCGCTTTGATATGTCCGAATATATGGAGCGTCACACGGTATCGCGTCTAATCGGTGCGCCTCCGGGCTATGTTGGTTTTGATCAGGGTGGTTTGTTGACTGACGCTGTTGATCAGACCCCGCATGCAGTGCTGCTTCTCGACGAAATTGAAAAAGCGCATCCCGACCTGTTTAATATTTTGTTGCAGGTGATGGATCACGGCAAGCTAACCGATAATAACGGTAAGGTCGTGGATTTCCGCAATGTCATCTTAATTATGACGACAAATGCCGGAGCGCAGGAACTGTCGAAAAAGGCAATCGGCTTTAACCGCGATAACAATGACGGCGCCGATGCCGAAGCAATTGAAAAGCTGTTCACGCCGGAATTCCGCAACCGTCTTGATGCGGTGATCCCGTTTGCGCCGCTTGGCAGCGATGTGATCCGTCTAGTGGTCGACAAGTTCATCATGCAGCTTGATGCCCAGTTGGCAGAACGCAATGTTGAGATTGAGCTGACCGATGCAGCCAGTGACTGGCTTGCCGAGCGTGGATATGATCGCAACTTTGGCGCGCGCCCTCTGGCCCGCGTGGTGCAGGAGCATATCAAAAAGCCGCTTGCCGACATGTTGCTGTTTGGTGATCTAGCCAGCGGTGGACTGGCGATTGTGGATGTCAAGGACGGGAAAATTGTCGTTGAGTGCAAGCCACCGACACCGCGGGCGTTCCCCGGTAAACGCACAGCCCTTCCGGCACCTGAAGAGCAGTAGGCGATTAGGATTACTTTATTAGGCGGGCTCCCAGACGGACGCCTAGACGGGGGTCTAGACGGGGGTCTGCTTTTTGAAGGGATTGGCGCTAAGAAAAATTTGGTTTTTCTCGGCGTCTATTCCCTTTCGCTCGGCCTCTAGAAAGCGGTCAATGGCGGTCCGGAACCCGTCATGTCCTATCCAGTGAGCGGAATAGGTTGTGGCGGGCATATAGCCGCGCTGGACCTTATGAAAGCCCTGCGCGCCTGCTTCCACCCGCGCCAAACCTCGCTCAATTGCGAAATCGATTGCCTGATAGTAACAGGCCTCAAAATGGAGGTAGGGTATGTCGAGATCAGCCCCCCAGTTGCGGCCAAACAGCGTATCGGCGCCGATGAAATTCAACGCGCCGCCGATGATCCTCTGATCAAACTTTGCCATTACCAACAGCATCTGATCTGCCATGCTGGCATGCAGATGGTGGAAGACCTCTTTGGTCAGATATGCGCCGCCCCATTTGCGGTCAATTGTTGACATATAGAACCGGTAGAACGCATCTATATGCTCTGCTTTGATATCATCACCGGTCAATTGCAACAGCTTAACGCCGGATTCGGCAACCGAGCGGCGTTCTTTTTTGATGTTCTTGCGTTTTCGTGATGATAGATCATCCAGAAAACCATCAAAGTTGGCATAGTCATTATTGTGCCAGTGAAATTGAATTGAAGAGCGGATCAGCCAGCCCTCATCCCTAAGTGGGCCGGTGTCGGCTTCGGGCAGAAAATTGATGTGCGCCGACGATAGCGAAAACTGGTCAAGATACTGGACCAGCCCATCGGCTAACGCGCGCCGCAGTAAAGCTGCCTTTTCTGGCGCGCAATCACCAACCAAAAACCTGGGGCCGGTGGCGGGAGTGAAGGGGATAGCGCTGAGCATTTTGGGGTAATATTGCCCGCCAGCACGCTCAAACGCGTTGGCCCAGCTGTGATCGAAAATATACTCGCCGTAAGAATGATGCTTTAGATAATGCGGCATCACGGCCGCCAGCTTGCCATCATGTCCCTTTAAGACAAGATGCGCTGTCTCCCAGCCACTATCACCGCCAATGGCGCCTCCCGCCTCCAGCGCGAGCAAAAAGGCATGCCGAACAAAGGGATTTTGCGCGCCAGCCAGCCGGTCCCATTCCGCTGCCGGAATGCTGTCTATGGACTCAACAAGATCAAGGGTAAAACTATCACCATCCATGCTAGTTAAATGGCAAGAAAGGCCCGGCCCCGCAAGGGGTTAAGGCATGTTTAATATGGATTAGCTGCATATCCTCAGCCCATCCTCAGCCCATCCTCGGCCTTTACGCAACGATAGGCCGAAAACAGGTTTACGAAATTTCAAAAACACCGTCGATTTCAACAAGACACCCCAGGGGAAGAGCGTTGGTGCCGACAGCAAAACGGGCATGACGGCCAGCATCTCCAAACGCCTCAACCATCAGATCGGACGCGCCATTTATAACCGATGGCTGGCCGTTGAAATCATCTGTTGAGGCAACAAACCCGCCAAGCTTTACAACACGGCTCACCCGGTCCAGATCACCGTCACAGGCTACCTTCAGATTGGCAATCAGATTAATCGCGCAAATCCGTGCCTGAGCATAAGCGTCTTCAACGCTGGCATTATCACCAACTCTGCCTGTCATCGTCAATTTGCCATCAACAAAAGGAACCTGTCCCGAAATAAACACCAGATTGCCAGTCTTAACGAACGACACATAATTGGCGGCAGGTGCAGGGGCGTCCGGAAGGGTGATACCAGCGGCGGTCAGGCGGGCTTCAACATTGCTCATTTTACTCATTCGTCCTATCAATTATCACGGAAACAAAGTGCCCAAACTCATCAAGCGGGACAAAAGGTTACATAACAGCATCGCCGCGGCAAGAAGATTTAGGGGTTAACCTATCTTGATGTCCAAAATAGTCTGTGAGCCCGGTGTGATGGTGACATGAACAAAAGGGCAAAGGCGCAGCAAAGTAATGCGCCTAGTGAGCTTGCTGTGCGAACCCAGTTCCAATAAGACCAGCGGTCAACGAAGTTTTCCCAAATGGCGGCGGCCTCGCTGGTCGTGAGGGCCGGTAAATCAACGGTATCAATGGCATGATTTAGGGGTAGATTATACTTGGCGGTCACCAGTATTGCCCCGGTAAGATAAAGCATTATTGCCACGAAAATGAAAAATGCCGGTAGAAAATCGCGGCGTGCAATCACCAGAATGAAGGTAAAACCAGTCACAATCGGCGTTCCGGCAAAGGTGAGCATGAACAATAACTGGCGAATGTCAGCATTGATCATTCGCATCGCATGGATTGCCGATTTGGCATCCAGAAGATCAAGCCCGCCAAGCCCAGATACTGACCACGCATAAAAAAAACCTGCCATGCACCCATTCATCATAAGGGCACATAAGGCAAATATTCTGATGGTTGCGTTCATTGGACTGCACGTTTCATGTCTGCCAGCGTTGTGTGTTTGTTGTTTTTTGCGAACAACGGTCAGGCAGATAAAAAGGACAAACTTGGGACGACGCCAATGATTGCTCGATGCGGATAGTTTCGGGCGATTCACTTTTGCAGTAAAGAAAAAACCCCGAATCATAAACTCGGAGCTTTTTTATGAGGTATATCGCAGGGGTGTTTATGCAGACTGCGGTTTAGCTACACCCAGTGGTTCCGCCGCAGGTGTTACATTTCAAACAGGTGCCATTACGGACCAGCGTAAAGTTCTGGCATTCGGGGCAGGATTCGCCCTCATACCCCTGCATTCGTGCTTGCTGTACCCGCTCGGCAACGACATCGCCAACTGTGCCGCCAACTGTGCCGCCAACCGTGCCACCCGTTGTAGTGGCTGCACTGATTGATGGTGCAGCATCGGCGTCGGGCAAACGCATAGTTGTGAGCGTATCGTCAACTGCAGCGGCGACGTTATTGGAATAAACAACCAGCCCGCCCTGTTTACGGATAAAGCCGCGGCTGGTGACTTTATTGACGAGTTCGGACTGATTATCGCCCGCCCCGGTGGTTGTGACATCCAGATCTTCTTTGCTGACATGTCCCAGATCATGACGATCAAGATACGAAATCGCCAGTTCGCGGAAGGTATAATCAAGAATTGATGTGGACATTTTGATCGCGTCATTACCGGTCACAATTCCCTGCGGCTCAAAGCGGGTAAATGTGAAGGCTTCAACGAATTCTTCCAGCGGCACACCATATTGCAGGCCTATGGATACGGCGATTGCAAAATTATTCATCAGCGAGCGGAAAGCGGCGCCTTCCTTATGCATATCGATGAACACTTCGCCCAGCCGGCCATCTTCATATTCGCCAGTCCGCAGATAGACCTTATGGCCGCCAACGGTGGCTTTTTGTGTATAGCCCTTACGGCGTTGCGGAAGCTTGTCACGCTCGGCATTTGCCGCACGAACGATACGCTCAACAACTTTCTCAATCACTTGCGGTGCTGCTGCAGCAACGGGTGTGTTGAGGGCATCAGTCAGCGTGTCTTCTTCCTCTAGATCATCAACCAGCCCTGAAGATAGCGGCTGGCTTAGTTTCGATCCGTCGCGGTACAGTGCATTAGCCTTCAGACCAAGACGCCATGACAACATATAGGCCGCCCCGCATTCTTCGACGGTAGCACTGTTCGGCATGTTGATGGTTTTCGAGATTGCCCCGGAAATAAACGGCTGGGCGGCTGCCATCATGGTGATGTGGCTGTTCACCGATAGGAACCGCTTGCCGATCCGCCCGCACGCATTGGCACAGTCAAATACTGGCAGATGCTCATCCTTAATGTGGGGCGCGCCTTCCAGCGTCATCGAGCCACAGACGTGAATGTTGGCGGCCTCGATTGCGTCCTTATCAAAGCCCAGCTCTTCAAGCATGTTGAAGGTGAAGTCATTCAACTGCGCGTCGGTAAAGCCCAGCGTTTCTTTGCAGAAATCATCACCCAGAGTGAAGCGGTTGAAGGCGTATTTCACATCAAAGGCGCTTTCCATCGCGGCATCGACCTTGGCAATTTCGGCATCACCAAATCCTTTGTCGCGAAGCGCGCTTGGCGAAATGGCCTGACAGTTTTTCAGAGACCCGGCGCCAACAGCATAATTAATAATATCGTCAACCTGTGACTGCTTATAGCCAAGGTTGATCAGCGCTTCTGGAACCACGCGGTTGATGATTTTGAAGTAACCACCGCCAGCCAGCTTTTTGAATTTCACGATAGCGAAATCAGGCTCAACTCCGGTGGTATCGCAATCCATAACCAGTCCGATAGTGCCGGTTGGGGCAATCACGGTGGCCTGCGCGTTGCGATATCCGTGGGCTTCACCAAGCTCAACAGCGCGGTCCCACGCTGCTTTGGCAGCATCGGTTAGGTCAGCATCAGGGCATGATTTGATGTCCAGCGGAACCGGCAGAATGCTAAGGCCCTTATAGCCTGACTTTTTGCCATGCGCTGCCAGACGATGGTTTTTCATCACCCGCAACATATGTTTGGCGTTCTTTTTATAGTTCGGGAACGGGCCAATTTCGCTGGCAATCTCGGCCGATGTTGCATAGGAAGTGCCGGTCATAATCGCCGAGATCGCGCCACAAATTGCACGACCTTCCTCGCTATCATAAGAATGGCCCTGCGCCATAAGCAGGCCGCCAATATTGGCAAAGCCAAGGCCGAGGGTGCGGTATTCATATGAAAGCTGGGCGATTTCCTTGGAAGGGAACTGCGCCATCATAACCGAAATTTCCAGCGTCATGGTCCAGAAACGGCAAGCATGCTCAAACGCCGGAATGTCGATGCGTCCGTCATCATTGCGGAACTGCATCAGGTTTAGCGAGGCAAGGTTACATGCCGTATCGTCAAGGAACATATATTCCGAACACGGGTTCGATGCGTTGATCCGTCCGCCTTCGGGGCAGGTGTGCCAGTCGTTGATTGTGGTGTCATATTGCAGTCCCGGGTCGGCGCAGGCCCACGCGGCAAAGGCAATTTTTTCCCAAAGGTCGGCAGCTTTAATCCGCTTGGCAACGCTGTTATCGCGGCGCTGGATCAATTCCCAGTCACCGGCGTCCAAAACCGCCTGAAGATATTCATTGCTGACACGAACCGAGTTGTTCGAGTTTTGGCCAGCAACGGTCAAATATGCCTCGGAATCCCAATCAGTGTCATAGGTTTTGAATTCAATTTCGGTATAGCCCTGACGCGCAAACTGGATCACACGCTGGACATAGTTTTCCGGTATCATAACGGCGCGCGCGGCAAAGATGGCTTTTTTCAGGGCCCGGTTTTTGCGCGGGTCAAAGCGGTCTTCATCATCCAGACCTTCGGTGATCTGACAGGCTGCCATGACTTCGCCCATATGGCGCTGTGCCAGCTTTGATCCAGCAACCAGGGCTGCCACCTTCTGCTCTTCAACAACCTTCCAATCGACATAGTTTTCGATATCGGGATGGTCGACATCGACCGTTACCATTTTTGCAGCGCGGCGCGTCGTGCCGCCCGACTTGATCGCACCAGCGGCGCGGTCGCCAATACGAAGAAAGCTCATCAGGCCGGAAGATTTACCGCCGCCTGACAGGTTTTCGCCCTCACCGCGAATACGGCTGAAGTTTGACCCGGTACCTGATCCGTATTTGAACAGACGGGCTTCACGGACCCACAAATCCATGATTCCGCCTTCATTGACCAGATCGTCATTTACCGATTGGATAAAACAGGCGTGCGGCTGCGGGTGTTCATAAGCACCGGTTGACCGCGTCAATTCACCGGTTTGATAATCGACATAGAAATGGCCCTGACTCGGTCCATCGATGCCATATGCCCAGTGCATGCCGGTGTTAAACCACTGCGGTGAATTTGGCGCGGCCATCTGCGCCGCCAGCATGTAGCACATTTCATCATAATAGGTGCGCGCATCTTCTTCGTTGGTGAAATAGCCGCCCTTCCAGCCCCAATAGGTCCATGTGCCAGCCAGGCGGTTAAAGACCTGCTTGGCTGATGTCTCACCTACAAAGCGCTGTTCTTCGGGAAGCTTGGCGAGGGCTTTTTCATCGGGAACCTGACGCCACAGCCATGATGGCACGGCGCTTTCCTCAACGGGTTTCAGGATCGCCGGAACGCCAGCCTTGCGAAAATATTTCTGGGCCAGAATGTCGGTCGCCACCTGCGAGAACTGTTTAGGAACCTCAACATTTTGGGCGCGGAACACGATCGTACCATCAGGGTTTTTGATTTCGCTCTCTGCAAGCCTGAATTCGAGTGAAGTGAATGGATTTTCCCCAGCAGTAGTAAATCGTCTTTCGAAGCGCATCGGACGTCCCTCTGAATCTCTTTTAGCGAACCACTTACATATCGTGTGGCTAGTGTTTGATTTTACAATAAATATCGTTAATCCGGCACATGAAAACCACAAGATTTAGTGGGGCCGACTTCAAAAGATACCTGATCTAGCTACCGAACCACAAGTCACAAATTTAGATTTTCTGCAAAAAATTAGCTTGATTTTTCCAAATTATTTTGAGGTTAAGCTGTGTCGCAAGGGGGTGGCTAAACTCGTTTTTCTATCAGATAACTTGACCTCCATTTCATATGTTATTGAAACTCGGCGATATAGTTTAGGGACATCGGAAGAGGGCGTATGGGAACATTACCGACTTTGGGTGATCGGGGGGGTCAGAAATTTTTTTCAATATGTCGGTTCGCGCTGGTCTCGGCTATGGACGCAGAAGGCTTCCTCGGCATATAGTGGCGGATGCGTTCGGACAACCGATGCCGTTACGCCGCAAAATATCCGCATTCTGGGAACCAACACCCGGGAACCAACACAAGGTCGCCAAATCATGGATTTTGTCACCAAATTGCATTTACGGTTTTACACGCGCCTGATCGGTAGCGACGCGTTCGGCAATAAATATTACGAAGAACGCAAGGCGCGCCCGCACAAACCGCCGCGCCGCTATGTTCGTTATAATGGAATTGATGAGGCCTCAAAAGTACCGGCAGAATGGCACGGCTGGTTGCACCATACCGAAGATTTGCCGCCGCCTGCTGAGGGATATGGTAGGCACGAATGGCAGCAGGAGCATGTTCCCAATCTGACCGGAACAAAACATGCGTATCGCCCAAGTGGCCATATGTTGCGCGGCGGTAAACGCGCTGCTGCGACAGGCGATTATCAGCCTTGGAAGCCGGATTGATATCCATATTTATGCCCTTATTCAGGTCTAATCTGATGCTTGGTTTGGACTAACAGGAGGAACAGATGCAACGCAACACACTGGAAGCCGTGATGGGCGCGATTGTTCTGTTGGCGGCGGTAGGGTTTGTCTCTCTTGCCTATGAGGCGGCCGATCTTGGCGGTTCTGACGGGTATGAGTTGGAGGCTGAATTCGGTGCCACTGGCGGC
>CALLKZ010000088.1:0-2534 GCA_938082345.1 uncultured Alphaproteobacteria bacterium | reverse complement strand
CCTCAAAACCCTCAAAGCATACCACTACGAAACTCGCTCAAACGTTGCAATCTGCGGCAGCCCAGGTTGGAGTCTAGCAACACAAACTGAACTTAGCGAGTTACAGGAAATTGCGCGGCATTCTAGTTTCAGCGTTAACCCGTTGTTTTGCGTAGAACAATAGCAATTTCGCTTCTCATTTTGCTCTGTCTTTCACAAGTTATACAAGAACAACAACTATGGATCTTGAACCGTTATTTTTGAAACACCCCAAACCAACAAATTGTCGTATGAAATAACATCCATGGGACCAAAAGAGCCCAACTTTGTAAAAATTTTTGTACCGCATATATAAATCAAATATATGATATTATTTATTCAATTATAATAAACACATCGTAAACAGACTGTTCCTGTCTCTCCGTAAGCACCATTTTTTCCGTCACATCATCTGATAACATATTTTTGTTGAAGCGTTGTTTTGCGTTTTAATTAGACGTGGCCAGGCCATGTGATAGACGATATGCCGGACCATTTTTATTAGCATAAGCCAAGCTGGCTGTCAGTATCGGTTGTTCGGCTTGTTTCGCAGCTGCGACCTGCATGCATGACCCGCTAAATCTTGACAACAGCCAAGCCCCGTTATATGCCTTAGATATCGTTGGGGTGCCCGGGAGACCAGGCTGAGAGATAGTTTATCAACCCATAGAACCTGATCCGGTTGGTACCGGCGTAGGGAACGGATAGTCCAGTTGATTTCTGCATCGATTTCAGGCTTTCTTTCCCCGTCAAACGCCACGCCGGGACTGAATTGGCATTGCCGGAAGAGTGGCTGACCATGCGCATTGCAAAAGCCTTGACAATCGCCGGATCTGACAGTTTCGGCGGCGCGGGAATCCAGACCGATCTCAAAAGCTTTTCTGCACGCGGTGTTTGTGGCACCTGCGTGATCACCGCCGTCACCGCCCAAAACTCAATTGCCGTGACGCATATTGAGGGGCTGTCCGGCGACAGCGTGACCGCGCAGATCCGCTCGGTGCTGGATGATATCGCCATCGACACCATCAAAATAGGCATGGTTGGCGCCGCCAACATGATCGATGTCGTCGCCGATGCCATCAGTGGTTTCGACGGCGCAATTGTTGTCGACCCCTTAATCACCAGCAAGTCTGGCGATGCCCTGCTTGCCGCCAGAACCATTCATTCAACTGATACAAGATAGAGTTTTCATTTTAAAAAGGGACCCACGTGATGACCATTTTCTTACTTCGCCAGCTGCTCAACACCGGCATAAAGACGCGCCTGAAATCTGGCATAAAATCTGGGTTGGTAGCCGGTATGATGTTAGCTGGCACGATTGCGCCCGCCACCGCAATGGACAAAATTACCCTGCTGCTTGACTGGTTTGTGAACCCTGACCATGGCCCCATCATCATCGCCGAGGAAAAGGGCTATTTCAGAGATGCCGGTCTTGATGTTGAGGTGATTGCTCCGGCTGACCCGGCTGACCCGCCAAAGCTGGTTGCCGCCGGCCGCGCCGAGCTGGCAATTTCCTACCAGCCACAACTGCATCTGCAAGTTGCCGAGGGCTTGCCACTTGTGCGCGTCGGCACATTGGTAGCAACGCCACTGAACTGTCTTCTGGTGCTTGCAGATGGCCCTGTCCAATCGATCGCTGATCTGCGCGGCGGTAAAGTCGGATTTTCGGTCGCCGGGGTCGAAGAAGCCTTGCTCAAGACCATTCTTGAACGCAACGGCGTTGGCCTTGATGAGATTGATTTGGTCAACGTGAACTGGTCGCTGTCACCCTCGCTGATGTCAGGACAGGTTGACGCCGTGATCGGTGCATTCCGCAATTTTGAGCTCAACCAGATGGATATTGAAGGCATCAAGGGGCGCTGCTTCTATCTTGAGGAAGAAGGCCTGCCTGCCTATGACGAGCTGATCTATATCGCTAACCGGGACAGCATGAATAAGGACGTTATCCGCCGCTTCCTGCGGGCCATCGAACTGGCTACCCAATATATCATCAACCATCCGCAGGAAAGCTGGGATATCTTCAAATCCACCGCAAAAGAACTGGATGATGAGCTGAATAAGCGCGCCTGGGTGGACACCCTGCCCCGTCTAGCGCTGCGCCCAGCGGCACTGGATACTGGCCGCTATGCCCGGTTTGAAGCATTTCTCAAGGATGCCGGGCTGCTCAAGGACACCCGTGAGGTTGAGCAGTTTGCTGTTGATGTTGGTGCCGATGACTAGCCCGACAGAAAATTATGGCATGATCTTTTTTCGCTGGCGGGAGGCCACCGGCATCGGCTGGAAAGATTATGTCGCGCATGATTTTGTCCGGCAATTACAATATGGCAGCCTGCCACGGGCAAATTTTATGCACTATCTGGTTCAGGATTACATCTTCCTGATTCATTTTTCCCGGGCCTGGGCGCTGGCTGTCACGAAGAGTGAAACGGTTTAGGAAATGCAGATCTGTGCGACCACAGTCAATGCGCTCATCAGTGATGAGATCAAGCTGCATATCGGTATCTGCGCTGAAGCCA
>CALLKZ010000087.1:0-39857 GCA_938082345.1 uncultured Alphaproteobacteria bacterium | reverse complement strand
CCGGTGTTTGGCCTGCGCTGGGTGCGCATTTCCTGATGCAGGGTGTGCGTACGCTGTAAAAACTAATAATCAAAAGACGCTTCATTGCATCATATCTGGTATCTTCTGTTACAGTTCTCTATGCTTAGAACTTGGTGTTTTCAACGTTTTATATTTTAGAATTTAATATTTTCGGGGGTGAGAATAATGACTATGGCCGACAATTCCGCGAACGGGCCCGCTATATTAACAACCGCCGACCGTGTTGCCTGTAATGGCGGCGGCGGCGCACTTGGCCATCCGCAGGTGTTCCTGACGCTGGGCTCGGACGGCGAGATTGTCTGCCCCTATTGTTCGCGTCATTATGTACGCAGCAAGGGCGGGGATGATGAATAGAGGCACTAGAATGCACCTAAAATGCCCTGCCATAATTAATCTCCCTCCAGCATTATGGGATCAGCCTGATGGGTGAGCGCGAGCAACTCGTCCTGATTGATGGATCGGGCTATATCTTTCGGGCCTTTCACGCATTACCGCCGATGACGCGCGGTGATGGAACGCCGGTGAATGCTGTTTATGGCTTTACCAGCATGGTGATGAAACTGGTCGATGATCTGGAACCGGCGCATGTCGCGGTAGTGTTTGATACCTCCAGAAAGACCTTCCGTAATGATATTTATCCCGAATATAAGGCCAA
Source organism: uncultured Alphaproteobacteria bacterium (assembly GCA_938082345.1). Classification (GTDB taxonomy): domain Bacteria; phylum Pseudomonadota; class Alphaproteobacteria; order Puniceispirillales; family Puniceispirillaceae; genus UBA8309. The sequence continues at coordinate 39,181 of CALLKZ010000087.1, read as the reverse complement.
CCGTAGCGAGCCGCCCGAAGAGCTAGTGCCGCAATTCGGCCTTGTTCGCGACGCCACAAAGGCGCTCTCGCTGGCCCAGATGGAGGCCCCGGGGTTCGAAGCCGATGATCTGATTGCCACCTATGCGGCAATGGGAGAGGCGGCAGGGATGGAGACAATCATCGTGTCTTCCGACAAGGATTTGATGCAGCTTGTCAGAGGCAATATTACGATGCTGGATCCGATGAAACAGCGCCGCATCGCAGCGCCCGAGGTTGAAGAACGTTTCGGCGTTGGCCCTGATAAGGTTGTTGATGTGCAGGCGCTAGCGGGCGATTCGACCGACAATGTTCCCGGCGTTCCGGGAATTGGCGTTAAAACCGCTGCCGAATTGATTAATATATATGGCGATCTGGATACATTGCTGGCGCGTGCCGAAGAGATCAAACAGCCAAAGCGTCGTGAGAATCTGATTAATTTTGCCGATCAGGCGCGTATTTCGCGCGATCTGGTGCGGTTGCGCGCCGATGCACCGCTGCCGCTGCGGCTGGATGAGCTGAAAAGTATCCCCCGCGATATGGAGCTTTTGAAGGAGTTTCTGGTTGAACAGAATTTCAAAAGGCTGCTGACCCGAATTGGCGCGTCAACAGCAAGCGGTCCAACCTCGGGAAGCTCTATTGCTGGGGCGGTTCAACCTGCGATCCGATCAATGGGCGGAACACCGCAACCGGGCGCACAGCCGGCTGGCGCAAGTCCTGCAGCTGCCTCGGTTGAGGGCACTGACTACCGCCTAATTACCAAGCTGGACGACTTGCAGCGCTGGGCGGATGAAGCACGGGTTCAGGGATATATGGCAGTTGATACTGAAACCAGCTCGTTGAATGCAGCGGCTGCCGAAATGGTCGGTGTGTCGATGGCGTTGGCCCCGGGGCGCGCTTGTTATGTGCCGCTTCGCCACGGCGGTGCAGTTGTAGCAAAGGACGGACAGAGCGGGCTGGAATTCGATGCAGTTGAGGCTGCGCCCGAACAAATTCCTTTCGACGCGGCGATTGGCGTTCTAAAGTCACTTTTTGAAGATCCGGCAGTTTTGAAAATCGGACATAATCTGAAATATGATTCGCATGTGTTGCTGCGCGCACACAATGGCGGCATTCGCCTTGCCGCGGTAGATGATACGATGTGTCTGTCTTATGTCTTGGATGGAGGGAGAATTGGTGGCCACTCGATGGATTTTCTGGCAGGCCACTGGTTGGATCATGACACGATTAAATTCTCCGATGTGTGCGGCAAGGGGGTAAAGCAGGTTCCCTTTGGATCGCTGGCTCCTGAAGCTGCACTTGATTACGCCGCTGAGGATGCGGATATCACGCTGCGTCTGTGGCAAATGCTGAAACCGCGACTGGCATCCGAAGGACTGACATCGGTCTATGAGAGGTTGGAGCGACCGCTGATTCCCATTCTGGCGTCGATGGAAAATGCCGGTATTACCGTTGACCAGACCATTCTAGCGCGTATGTCGAATGATTTTGCAACACGAATGGAAGCTCTGGCGCGCAATATTCTGGATCTGGCTGGTCAGGATTTCAACATTGCCTCGCCCAAGCAGCTTGGTGAGATTCTGTTCGATAAAATGGGACTTTCTGGCGGTAAAAAATCTAAAACAGGAGCCTATTCAACATCCGCCGATGTGCTGGAAGATTTGGCAGCTGATGGCGTGGAAATTGCCCAGAAAGTTCTGGACTGGCGCCATCTTGCCAAGCTGAAATCAACCTATGCCGATGCGCTGGTTGAAAGCATTCTTCCCGAAACGGGACGCGTTCACACGTCATTTTCAATGGTTGGCGCATCAACCGGACGGCTGTCATCGTCTGACCCAAACGTGCAGAACATCCCAATCCGCACTGCCGAAGGCCGCCAGATACGCACCGCCTTTATCGCTGGGCCGGGCAAAAAGCTGATCTCCGCCGACTATTCGCAGATTGAATTGCGGCTGGTCGCCCATGTTGCTGGTGAAACGACGATGATCGACGCGTTTCGTAATGGTGTTGATATTCATGCGCGCACCGCATCCGAGGTGTTTGGTGTTCCGCTAGACGCTATGGATGGCGAGACACGCCGCCGGGCAAAGGCGATTAATTTTGGTATTATCTACGGTATTTCCGGATTTGGACTGGCCCGTCAACTGGGCATTCGTCAAGGTGAGGCGCGTGATTATATCAGCGCCTATTTCGAGAATTTTCCCGGAATCAGAAGCTATATGGAGCGCATTAAAGTTGAGGCGCGTGAGGCCGGCTTTGTCGAAACATTGTTTGGGCGGCGCATTCATATTAGTGGGTTTGCCAGTGGCAATCAGGCTCAGCGTGGATTTGCCGAACGTCAGGCGATCAACGCCCCCATTCAGGGCAGTGCTGCCGATATTATCAAACGCGCGATGATCCGGCTTCCGGCTGCGTTGTCTGCGGCAGGAATTCCCGCTGAAATGCTGCTTCAGGTGCATGATGAACTGATTTTTGAGGCCGACGCCGAAATTGCTGATGCCGCGGTCAAGGTGATCACCGAAGTGATGGAAGCCGCTGCATCGCCGATTTTGGAATTGGCTGTGCCGCTGGTTGCCGAGGCCGGTATTGCAACTAGCTGGGCCGAAGCCCACTAAATGAAAGCCCGCTAAAATGGAGGGCAACTAAGGGCAAATCTGTGTATTTTGCCAGTCTGGTGATCAAAATTAGGCGGTATTGCGGCAGGTGTGGCACAAATCTGTCATATCTTGGCCCCTTTTTATTTCTAAATCTATTTTTCATTGGACAGAGGCCTATCAGCTGGGGGAAGGCAGAATTATGGGAACACGGATTGCACTTGTTGATGATGATCAGAATATTCTGACATCGGTATCGTTGACCCTCGAGGCCGAGGGCTTTGAAGTCGATTGTTATCATGACGGTGAAACCGCACTTCGCGGGCTTAGCCGCAGACCGGTGGAACTGGCAGTGCTGGATATCAAAATGCCGCGCATGGACGGCATGGAACTGTTGCATAAAATCCGTGCTAACTCGCACCTGCCGGTGATCTTTCTGACCAGCAAGGATGACGAGCTTGACGAGGCACTTGGCCTTGGCATGGGCGCTGATGATTATATCACCAAGCCATTTTCCCAGCGGTTACTGTTGGCCCGTATTCGTGCGGTTTTGCGTCGTGCCAGTCAGGGCGATATGGATCCGTCAGGGCCGAATATTGTCCGGCAAGGTGAGTTGCTGATGGACCCAGACCGACATCTGTGTAGCTGGAAAGGTAGTGAGGTCAAATTGACTGTCACTGAATTTCTGATTCTGCAAGCCCTTGCCGCCCGTCCGGGATTGGTGAAAAACCGTGATCAGCTAATGGATGCGGCTTATGGCGAATCAATTTTTCTGGATGATCGGACAATCGATAGCCATATCAAACGACTACGCCGGAAAATCAGGGCGATGGATAAACAGTTCGACAATATCGAAACACTTTACGGCATCGGCTATAAATATCGTGCATCGTGATCCGGTGGGTGAGATGAAAATCATTGGCAGCCATTTAGACATGCGCAACACTTAATGTGTGTCTAATATTTGGAATGCTGATGGTGGCTGGTTTGAGGGTGGCACTGATAGCGTGATAACGCAGATCAAAATGGGATTGCGGCGGTTATTACTGCGCGCGGCGATTGGCCGGCCATTGGTTCGGTTGCGCTTTCGGTTGAGCCGATTAAGCACGCGTATCATGGCGATTATGCTGTTCCCGCTCGTGCTATTTTTTATCGGGCTATTTTCAATCGACCAGTATCGCACAACGTTGATCAAATCAGAATTTACCGCGCTGGAACGCCAGGGATTTACGCTGGCGCGCTCGCTGGCGCTGGCCCAGTCCGAAATTGACGGATCACTGGCGCGCCGCCGCCTATCCCCCGAAACGATGAACCATCTTTTACCGCTGGTCGGTTACGGCACCGAGCTTCGCGCCCGGGTGTTTCGTGCCGATGGCTGGCTTTTGGCTGATACCGCTCGTAGTAGCGCCGGTGGTGAGGTCAGGCTGCGTCGGCGTAAGCATCACGGAGCCTTTGGTGGTGCGGTAAAACGATCGTCAGATTATTTTCAGGCAACCATGCGCCGCGCCGCGGGTCTTATCGGGGCAGACCGGACGCTGCCATTTTACCGTGAACGCGCGCAGCAAAATGCAACCGATTATAACGAGGTGATGTTGGCATTGGCGGGTGAGCCTTCGCGCCAGCTTCGTCAAGATAGTCGTGGGCAGCTGGTTCTGTCGGTTGCGGTTCCCATTCAAGACTTACGCCTTGTGCGCGGCGCGCTTTTGGTCAGCACCAGTGGCGGGCGTATCGAGCAGGAAGTTGCCGATGTGAATGTGGTGTTCATTCAACTGTTCGGTATTGTGACGTTGATCACCATTGCGCTCAGCGTTTATCTGGCGCGTTCCATCACCGCACCGATTACCTATCTGGCACTGGAAGCGGATAATTTGCGGCGAAGTCATGATCTGTCGGCGCGAATGCAACGCCTGCCAAGACGGCGCGATGAGATTGGAAGACTGTCGGAATCGCTGATTGATATGACTGACGAGTTGCAAAAACGAATGGCTGCGACCGCCGGATTTGCCGCTGATGTTGCGCATGAGCTGAAAAATCCACTTTCATCATTACGAAGCGCCGCCGAGACCATCAGCCGGATTTCTGACGCCGATCAACAGAAAAAACTGATGAATATGATCCTTCGTGATGTCGGGCGACTGGACCGGTTGATTACCGATATCTCCCGCGCCAGCCGTCTGGATAATGAAATGGCGGGCGAGTCCGGCGAGGTGATTGATCTGTGCGATCTTGTTGATAATTTTGTGCAGGCGCGCGCTGCCACAACGCCAAACCATAAGTTGGAATTTGTGCCTGCTACTGCGCCGCTGCCTGCTACTGCGCCGCTGACTGTTACTGTGCATGATGGGCGGGTTGTTCAAATTCTGGATAATCTGCTGGCCAACGCTGTCTCTTTTGCACCGCCCAAGTCGAAAATCACTTTCCATCTGGCCCCTGATGATGACGGCAACGTGCGTCTGGACGTTCAAGATCAGGGCCCGGGTCTGCCGCCGGGACGCTTGGAATCGGTCTTTAACCGGTTTTATTCCGAGCGACCCTCCGATGAGGCTTTTGGGGAGCATTCGGGGCTGGGGCTGTCGATTGCCCGCCAAATTGCCCGCGGGTATGGCGGCGACTTGTCTGCCAGCAACCGCGAAGGTGCCTGTTTCACACTGATCCTGCCAATTACGCCAACCTGATCTTTGATAAGACCCTGATCTTTGATCAAAGATTATGATTTAACTCTCGCCGGTGATGCGTAATGTTTTTTGGCAAGTAGGCGTGCTGCCTGATATACTGTTCTCATGAGCGATGATTCACCAAAACTGATTTTGCTGACTGGTACTTCAGGTTCTGGCCTGTCCACGGCGCTGAACATTCTTGAAGATAACGGAATTAAAGCGGTTGATAACCTGCCAATGGCGCTGATTGATCAATTGGTAGCGTTGGAGGTGGAATCCGAAGGTCGCAGTCTGGCGATTGGCCTTGATGCGCGGACCACCGGCTTTTCCGCTGAAGCGGTCAAACGGTTGGTGGCGAATTTGCGCGACAGGTTCGGGGCGCGCTTTACCACTGTTTTCATTGGTGCATCGCATGATGATCTTTTGCGCCGGTTCAATACAACCCGGCGTCAGCATCCGCTTGCTGGCGAGATGACGATTGATGACGCGGTCCGAGCCGACATCATGCGGATGGATGAGGTTGCCCCACTTGCCGATATTCAACTTGATACCAGCGGCGTTAAACCGGCAAATTTACGCAGCCTGCTTTTGGCCGCTTTGCGGCTGGAAGAAGATTTCAAAACTGATATCCGCATCGTTAGTTTTTCCTATCGTCTGCGCCTGCCTGACCATAGCGACCTTGTGATTGATATGCGGTTTGCCAATAATCCGCATTGGAATGATGATCTACGGGCAAAAACCGGACTTGATCCTGAAGTTGACGCCTTTCTTTGCGAAGATGCCGCAGCGATGAAGGTGATTGATGCTTATAAAACCATATTAACCGAAATGCTGGGTAGGATGACCGCCGAAGGCCGCCCAATTTTGAATGTCGCCTTTGGCTGTACCGGCGGAAAGCACCGATCTGTCTGGGCGGCAAAGACGATTGGAAGCTGGCTTCGCGATCAGGGTTATGCGGTTGATATAAGGAATCGGGAAATTGGCCAGATATAGCCACGCTACGCGTATCTTGAAGCTTTCCAAAAAAATACTTATCTGATAAACCTCGACCTCCTTTAGCCATTTTGCAGAGAGTACCGATGTCAAACGATTACGTTGTTGCCGACATGAGCCTTGCCGACTGGGGCCGTAAAGAACTGTCAATCGCCGAAACTGAAATGCCGGGCCTGATGGCGCTGCGTGACGAGTTCGGGGCAGCCAAACCGTTAAGCGGTGCGCGTGTTGCAGGGTGTCTTCACATGACTGTTCAGACCGCCATTCTCATTGAAACGCTGGTTGCGTTAGGGGCAGATGTGCGCTGGGCGTCGTGCAACATCTACTCAACGCAGGATCAAGCCGCCGCCGCCATTGCGGTCTCGGGCGTTCCCGTGTTTGCAAAAAAGGGTGAGACGCTGGAAGAATATTGGGAGTATGTCGACCGCATCTTCGATTGGTCAGGCGGTAAATGTGCCAACATGATCTTGGATGACGGTGGTGATGCCACCATGTACATCTTGCTTGGCGCACGCGCCGAAGCTGGTGAGGATGTGCTGGCAACCCCCGAAAGCGAAGAAGAGGAATATCTGAAAGCACAGATTAATAAGCGTCTGGCGTCCAGCCCCGGCTGGTTCACAACCCAGCGTGATGCCATCAAAGGCGTTTCAGAAGAAACCACAACAGGTGTTCTGCGTCTTTATCAGCTGGCCGAAGCTGGCGGAATGCCCTTCCCAGCGATCAATGTGAATGACTCGGTGACCAAATCAAAATTCGATAATCTGTATGGATGCCGCGAGTCATTGGTGGACGGTATCCGCCGCGCGACTGATGTAATGATGGCGGGCAAGGTTGCTGTAGTTGCTGGGTACGGTGATGTCGGCAAGGGATCTGCCGCATCGCTTCGTCAAGGTGGTGCCCGGGTCATGGTGACAGAGGTTGATCCGATCTGTGCTTTGCAGGCGGCGATGGAAGGCTATGAAGTTGTCACGATGGAGCAAGCCGCCCCGAAGGCAGATATCTTTGTGACTGCTACGGGTAATCGTGATGTGATTTCACTGGACCATATGCGTGAGATGAAGGACCGAGCGATTGTTTGTAACATCGGCCATTTCGACAATGAAATTCAGGTTTCGGCATTGCAAAATATGGGGTGGTCCGAAATTAAGCCGCAGGTGGATGAAGTTGAATTCCCTGATGGCAAGCGGATCATTCTTCTGGCCAAAGGACGTTTGGTGAACCTTGGATGTGCAACCGGGCACCCGTCCTTTGTCATGTCGGCTTCCTTCACCAATCAGGTTCTAGCGCAGATGGAATTATGGAACGACGGCGATAAATATGAAAATAAGGTCTATACGCTGCCGCGTCACCTCGATGAAAAAGTTGCGGCGCTGCATCTTGCAAAAGTGGGGGCAACTCTCTCTCAACTTAGCAATGATCAGGCCGGTTATATCGGTGTTGAAGCGCAGGGTCCGTTCAAGAGCGAGCAGTATCGCTACTAGCCCGCGATGCCCCGTTTGGACCTGAAAATAGAAAGCCCGGCCGAAACTGAACGGCTGGGCTTTTTGCTGGCCGGAACGCTGGTGCAGGGCGATGTGGTGGCGCTTAGTGGGCCGCTGGGGGCTGGAAAATCGATATTGGCGCGCGCAATAATTCGCCGTTTTTATCCAGATGAGCAGGACATCCCCAGTCCAACCTTTACCCTAGTCCAAACTTATTCAGGCGATCCAAGCCCATCCCCATCCTCATCCCCAGCTTCATCTATGCCAACTGTCATGCATTTTGATTTATACCGATTGGAAACGCCGGAAGAAGCGCTGGAGCTGGGAATTGAGGATGCTTTTGTTGATGCTATTTCGGTGATCGAGTGGGCAGAGAATCTTGGCCGGTACTTGCCGCGCCGCGCGCTGGTTGCCACCTTAAATTTTGAAGGTGAGACCGGCAGAAACATTTGTCTTGAAGGGGGATCTAACTGGCAGGACCGGCTGCTAGAGCTTGAAACGCAGTTCGCCGCATCATAGCTATTTTCCAGCTAAACGGTGACATCACGCACAATTGTATACTGGTGCTCTCGTCATTGATGCCAATTGCTTTTATACTACCCCGATGATCGAAACTCTCTCCCCCTCAGTCTTTTCCATTCCGGCAGGGGTGCCGTTCGCCACATCGTTGGCCAAAGGCATTGGCAAGTTCGCGCTAACCCCCGAAGCACTGGCGCGGGCCACAATTTTGGTGCCGTCACGCCGGGCGGCGCTGTCGCTTCGTGCCGCCTTTCTGGAGGTGCGCCCCAACGAAGCAACATTGCTGCCGCGCATCGAGCCCATCGGTGATGTTGAAGAGGATCAGGCTGATGTTCTTGTCTTTGCCGCTGAGGGGGTAGGCCTGCCGCCAGCGATGGACCCGCTGCGTCGCCAGCTATTACTGGCGCGGATTTTGGGCAGATTCAAACTTGGCGGTGTATTGCCAACACCGCCGCAAACGGTAACCCTTGCGGCATCACTGGCCCATCTTCTTGATCAGCTATGTAATGCCGACGCCGATGCCGCCATGCTTCGCGATCTTTTGCCGGCCCAGTTTTCCCAGCACTGGCAGGATATTCTCCAGCTTTTGAAAATTCTGATTGATCGCTGGCCAGCAATTTTGGCGGAGGATGGGGTGATTGATGCAGTCGACCGACGGAACCGGTTGCTGCGGTTGCGCTGTCAGATATGGCAGGAAACCCAGCCTGATGATCTGATTATTGTCGCGGGCTCCACCGGTACGTTTGCTGCCACGCGGGAGTTGATTTGCACCGTGGCGCGCCTGCCAAATGGCCATGTTGTTCTTCCCGGGCTGGATTTGGGGGCGATAGATCATTGGCCGGATATTTGCCATGATTCCGGTCACCCGCAGCATCAGCTTTCGGTGCTTCTTGACAGTCTGGATACTGAGCCGCAGCAGGTTGCAGTCTGGCCTTTTGCGCCCGATGGGTCTGCGTCCGAAACCGGGAAAGGCGCGTCGCCGATTGCTACGCTGCGCCAAAACCTGATGCGAGAGGCGTTTAAGCCCGCGCGCCTGACGGCTGACTGGCGGCAGCTTGGCCGGACAAAACCTGATCTGGGCCGTGATGCGCTGAAAGGCCTGTCGCTGATAAATTGCAAGAGCCGCGTGCATGAGGCTGGGCTGATTGCGCTGGCCATGCGTGAGATTCTACAGCAACCAGGAAAAACTGCAGCACTGATCACACCTGATCGCCAGCTTGCCGAGGCAGTGATTGCGGCGCTTGGGCGGTGGAAAATTGATGTTGATGACTCTGCAGGTCGTCCGCTGTCACAAACAAAAGTGGGAGGATTTCTGCATCTTCTTGTGGCGATGATTGCCGAAGATTTTGCCCCGGTGCAAATGCTGGCCTTTCTGAAACATCCGCTGGCCGCAGGAGGTCTGCCGTCCTCCGAATTTCGCTTGAAGGTGCGGTTGCTTGAACGTGCCATTCTACGCGGGTATCGCCCGCCGCCCGGTCTTGCCGGCGTTTTTCAACGGTTGGAGGAGGGCGCGCAGCGCAACGACGCCAAAGGTAGGGCACACGACCAAATCTCCGCGGCACATTATAAAGAACTTAGTCATTTTGTGGCGCAGCACGTTGAAGCGCCGCTAGCTGAATTTCTGCAATGTTGGCATCACAGCCTGCCAACGCTTGCCAGTCTTGCTGAGGCACTGGGCCGCGCCGCAGAGAATATGGCATCACAGCAATGCCTCGAGAGCGGCGAAGTTGACCGCGAAAATGGCGCAGCAAATTTGTGGATTCATGAAGATGGTTTCGCGGCAGCATCATTGCTGGCTTCGCTGGTGGATACGGGTGGCAGCTTTGAGATCGATGTTGAGTCCTTTCCACAAATTCTGACGCAGTTGCAGCAAGAAAAAACAGTTCGCCGGACTTGGCCAGCGCATCCGAGGCTGGCTATTCTGGGCCCGGTTGAGGCGCGAATGCAAAGCGCGGATAGATTGATTCTAGGTGGATTTAACGAGGGGAACTGGCCGCCACGCCCTGAAATTGACCCATGGAGCAATGCTGAAATGCGCCGTACTGTGGGGCTGCAACCACATAATTGGCGTACCGGCCTTAGTGCGCATGATGTGTGGATGGCAATCTGCGCACCCGAAGTGATTGTAACCCGCGCGCTTCGTGACGGTGATGCCGTTACAACGCCCAGCCGCTGGCTGCAAAGGCTGGAAGCGGTTTTGGCAGCGCTGCATATCACCGATGCGGTAAATAGAGGCACCTATGATACCAATGGTTATGTCAGTGATGACGGTGCGGGAAATTGGCTTTCGACGCTTTCAAGATTGATGCCTGTTGAAACACAGCAACCTGTTGCACGCCCCCAGCCAAAGCCGCCAATTTCGGCAAGACCGCGTGAATTTTCTGCTACCGAGGTGGATGACTGGATCGCCGACCCCTACAGTGTTTATGCCAAACGTGTGCTGCGGTTGCGCCCGCTTGACGATCTGGATCGGCCGATTGACGCTGCCCTTCGTGGTAATCTTGTGCATGATGCGCTTGCCAGTTTTCTAAAGGCACACCCGTCCGGCCCGTTGCCCGATGATGCGCTGGACCAGCTGCGCACCGTTGGCCGAAAGATGTTTACCCCATGGTGGCAGTCACCAAATGTGCGGGTTTTCTGGTGGCCGGCTTTCGAGACTGTGGCGGCCTGGTTTGTTGAGACCGAGCGTGCCCGCCGTGAGCAGATGGTAAAAGGCCATGCCGAAATTGACGGCAAGCTGACTTTTGAAGCTCCGAACGGTCCCGCAATTTTCAAGGCACGCGCCGACCGCATAGACCAGATGGTTGATGGCGGGCTGGTTGTTCTGGACTATAAGACGGGCAATACGCCAACCGCCGCTGAGGTTGAAAAGGGCCGCCGAACACAACTGTTGATTGAAGCGGTGATTGCGGCATATGGCGGGTTTCTGGAGGTGGCCGCGGATGACGTCGTGGCGATGCAATACTGGAAGCTGACAGGTAGGCGCAGTGAAGGCGGCAGTCGCACGGATGTGCTGCCCAAAGACTGGCAGGCCGAAGATACCTATGCCAGTCTTGCTCAGCTTTTGGCGCGATTTGATGATCCGGACTGCGCCTATGCCAGCCTGCCAGATCCTGCCGTGCGCCCGGCTTTCCCCCGCTATAACCATCTGGCGCGTGTTGATGAATGGCTTGGCGGAGTTGGCGCTAAAATTTCATCTGGAAGGTCTCCAGAGGCCAGACAAGAAACCAGTGCTGAGGCCGCAGTTGAAAGCAAGGGGTTTGATCCTGCTATCGCGCGTGAGGCATCTGATCAACAAGCGGCGGCATCGGATCCGCAATCTTCGGTGTTTGTGTCGGCAAATGCTGGAACGGGCAAAACCAAGCTGCTGACCGACCGCGTGCTGCGTTTGATGCTGGCAGGCGCTGTTCCTGATAGTATTTTGTGTGTTACCTACACGCGCGCCGCCGCCGCAGAAATGCGCAACCGGATCTTGAGTAAGCTTGCTATCTGGACGGTAATGACCGCCGAAGAGCTGAATAGCGATTTGGCGTTGATGGGAATCCCGGTCCCCTCGCAGGTGATATTAGCGCGCGCTCGAAGTCTGTTTGCCGAAATTCTGGACAATGACAATGGCCCGCGCGTAGAGACGGTTCATTCATTTTGCCAATCAGTTTTGCGGCGATTTCCGATTGAGGCTGGCGTCGTGCCTAACACCGAACTTGCCGATGAATTTGAGCAGGAGCGTTTGAAAACACTGGCGCGTGAGGCGATTATGAAGCGGGGTGATCCGGCGATCAACGATGCCATCGCCGCATTGGCCGAGCAAACCGGTGAGGGCAATGCCGAGAGTTTGCTGGGCCAACTGTTGGGCAATGAAGACCGGTTAGGCCGTTCAGATATTCTAGATCAATTGGCAACGCATTTTGCCAATGACCGCGGCATTGATCCAGCGCTGGACATTACAGCGCAGATGGATGCCGCATTATCAAAAATTGATGATGAAGGGCTGCGGGCAAGTGCGGCCGCCTTGCAGCAAAGCGGCGTTGCCCAACATATCAAACGTGGCAATGCGCTAACCGGCTGGCTGGGGAGGGATGAGGTCGGACGGCGGTCCAGCATAGACATGCTGATCGACGCATTATTTACCAACTCAAAGCCGCGATCTAGCCTGTCGAATGCCGCAATTCGTGACCAGTTTCCCCGCATTGTTGATGTGTTCACCGATACTCAAAATCACCTCACACCTTTTATTGCGGCGCGTGCCAACCAGCAATGTCGTGATCTGACACTGGCACTTTATGCCTATGGAAAGGCGTTTTACGGTGAGTATCAGGCGTTGAAACGGCGTCGGGGGGTGCTGGATTATGACGACCTGATCACCTTTACCAACGGCATGCTGGCGCGCGGCGAAGCGGCCCAGTGGGTGGCGTGGAAGTTGGATAATGGTATTGGCCACATGCTGCTTGATGAGGCGCAAGATACCAGCCCAGCGCAATGGAAATTGCTGCGCCGGTTAAGCGATGAGTTTTTTGAAACGCTGGACGAGCCGGGCGGCACCGAGCGCGATCTTGGTCGATCATTGTTCATTGTTGGTGATTTTAAGCAGTCGATTTATTCCTTTCAGGGGGCTGATCCGGCGGTTATGGGCCAAAACCGTTTGCAGTTGAAGAGGCGTGCGGCGGACCGCCAAATCCCGCTTCGTGATGTGTCGCTGGATGTATCTTTTCGCTCGTCGCAGACGGTGCTTGATTTTGTCAATCGGGCGATGCCGGAGCGTGCCGGCATAACCGATCCGCGAATGCCTGATTTTCAACAGCACAGGTCAGCCCGCTGCGATGCTGGCGGTTTCGTGGAAGTGTGGAATGTCGTTCGTAACGAGGGCGAAATCACCCCGCCACCGGGTTTTGCGCCGCCCCAAATACTGGAAACGCAGGACGCTGCGGCAAAGTCCGCCGCAGATGTGGCAACAAGGCTGGCCAGCTGGATTGGCGCGCGCCGCCTGCCATCAGGTCGCCTGATGCGGGCCGGTGATGCGATGATCCTGCTTCGCAAACGCGGCGAATATTACCGTCTATTGCTGGCGGCGTTGCAACGCGCAGGAATTCCGGTGGCCGGAGCTGACCGGATGAAGCTTGATGCGCAGATCGAAATTCAGGATTTGCTGGCACTTGGCGATGTTATGCTGTTGCCGGACGATGATCTGCAACTGGCATCGGTGTTGAAATCGCCGTTGTTCGGGATTGATGAGGATACGCTGTTTACGCTGGCCCATGCCAGAGGCAAGCAATCGCTTTATGCGCGGTTGATGGAACATGCCGGTGCGAATAGCCAACTTAACCAAAATTCTGGCACAGACGCTGATGCGCCGGTCATTGAGAGCCTTGGTGCGATGGCGGACCGGCTGTCGGGCTATCTGCGCCTTTCCGATACGGTGTCGGTATTCGCCTTTTTCAGCCATATTCTAAATAGTAGACGAGAGAATTTTCGCCGCCGTCTGGGGCCGGCGGTTGATGAGGCCTTGGATCATTTTCTGGGACTTGCGCAGAAATTCGGGGCGAGCGGCGGGGTTGCTTTGACAGAATTTCTGGCATTGGTACGCGGCAGCGGCGGCGAGGTGCGGCGCGATATGGATTCTGGCGCTGGAGATGAAGTGCGGGTGATGACAATTCATGGTGCGAAGGGGCTGGAATCACCGGTGGTTATTTTGCCGGATATGCTGACATCCAGATCGAATCCGGATCAACTGGTGAAAGATCCGGACTCGGGTTTTGTCTATTGGGCACCGGGGTCCGGCTCGCGCCCAGATTTTGTCACATCTGCCCGCGCGCAGGAAAAAGATGCGAATCTGGATGAAGAAAACCGGCTTTTATATGTGGCGCTGACGCGTGCGCGTGACGGTATCGTGATCGGGGGATGGGAAGCTCCCCATCGCCGCTTTTTGAAAGACAGCCCTTACGCGTATTTCCGCAGCATCATCGCTGAAATGGAAGGCGTTGTTGAGGATGAAGACGGTACAATGCGCATCGAGGTAAGCAGCGCGCCCGCCGCCCCCGCTCCTGCAGCGCTGATCACGCTGCCCCCGAGTGGAGATAAAATTGAGACTGGCGTGCCGGAGTGGGTGCGACTGGATGCTCCTGCCGAGCCGCGCCCGAGCCGTCCACTGCGCCCATCAATGCCTGATGATGCGGCAGATGGGGATATGTTTGCTTCCCCCGGCGTTGAAGATAAGAGTTCAGCGCCCGGAATGGGTTTGAGTCATGTATCGGCAGCGTTAGCGCGTGGCCGACTTGCCCACCGGTTTTTCGAAGTGCTTCCTAGCGTCCCCGAAGCGCGCAGACACACCGCAGCCGCTACTATGATTTCGGCGCAAAACGCCGTTCCAGAGCCAATGGCCGAAGCGTTGCTGACCGAGGTTTTGGCGGTGTTGGCCCTGCCCCAGCTTGCGCCTTTATTCGGTCCTGACGCGCTGGCAGAGGCGTCTATCACCGGCTTGGTCGGGTCCACCGGAGTTGCCGGTCAGATTGACCGGATGTATGTCGGTGATGATCAGATCGTGATCGCCGATTTTAAGACGGGCGTAATGCCGGACACTCCGCCGCCTGCATATCAGCGGCAACTGGCACTTTATGCAGCCCTGGTGGAACAGCTGTATGGTGATCGCCCGATTGTTTGCTTTTTGATCTGGACCGAGCGTGCCGCAATTCAGGAGGTGACGCCGGCAATGCGCACCGCTGCGTTGAATAAAATTCTGATAGATTGATATTTTTGATCGTTTTTTGGATTTGGCGACGCTTTGTTTGTCGCCAAAACTTGACGCTGTGCCGCCTTGCACTTACTTTCATCATGGCTGGGACATTGCGATCCCGTTGATTTTTCTTGAACTGATGGAGACACCCACTCATGGCCACTTCAAAGACAACCGACGGCGATTTTTCTACTGATGTTTTGCAGGCCGATAAGCCCGTTCTGGTTGATTTCTGGGCTGAATGGTGTGGTCCTTGTAAGGCAATCGGCCCGGCGCTTGAAGAGATCAGCGAGACAAGCGGCGAGGCAATTTCAATCGTCAAACTGAATATTGACGAGAATCCACTAACCCCGCAGCAATATAATGTCCGCGGAATTCCGACTTTGCTTATTTTTAAGAATGGTGAAGTTATCGCCGAGAAAATTGGTGCGCTGCCAAAATCACAACTTGAAGCTTGGATCACATCCACTATTAGCTGAGGTGCTGCCGTTAGCCGCGGCCGTTAAGTCAAGGCTGCTAATCAGTCGGGGAGGGTGGCGTTCGCCGCCAGCACATGGCCAGCCAGATATAGTGATCCGCAAATTATGATGGGACTGTCACCATCGGACTCGCTGCTGGCAATTGCCTGAATTGCGCCTCGAACTGATGTCGCGATTCTAACCTTGTCAATCAGGGGATGCGCTCTTTGCGCCAGAGTTTCGGCTGAGAGGCTGGCAGGCTGATCCGGAATCGCAATGCAATGAATAGAGGCGGCAAACGGCGCTATCTGTTGCAAAAATTCCTCGGCTGGCCGTGTATTCAGCGCCCCGCAGATAAAATGCCATTTGTTGGTTGTTTTCGAAGTTTCGGTGGTGCGCGAATCTCCGGTGTCAGGATAAATGTCATCTAGGGATGCAGCCAGTGCTGTAGCACCATGCGCGTTATGCGCGCCATCCACCCAAATCGGCCGTTCAGATGCCAGCACCGTCAGCACGCCGCTGGGTAAACGCTGCAACCGCCCGGGCCATTTTGCCTCCGTCAGTCCGGACGCCATTTTTGCCAGATCAATTTCAGGAAAATGCGAATGTGCAACCGAAAACAGCGCTGATGCCGCCAGTACCGCATTGTCGAGTTGGTGCGGCCCGATCAGTGACGGGCGCGGCAGAACTACCTGCCACTCCTGCGCCATTACCTTAATTGCCTGTTCCGATAGAGCATTGCCGTCTTGTGTCCATAAAATCTCCCGGCCAACGGCATGAACGCGCGTGCCGATAGTGTCAGCATGCTGGTCAAGCGCGGCGGCGGCCTGATCGCTCTGTGCGGCACTGAAACAAGGCACCTCAGCGCGCATGATGCCAGCCTTTTGACCGGCAATTACGCCAAGATCATTCCCTAAAAAATGTTCGTGATCATGGGCAATCGGAGTGATGATTGTGGCGGCTGGTTGGCCCAGAACATTGGTTGAATCCAGTGCGCCGCCAAGCCCGGTTTCAAGAAGCAAAAGATCTGCAGGACACCGCGAAAATGCGAGAAAGGCAGCTGCGGTTGTCACCTCAAAAAAGGTGACCGCAGCACCTTCGTTGGCCGCCTCAACCTCTTCTAGCAATGTGGCAAGCTGACCATCTTCAATCAACCTGCCGGCAAGGCGAATGCGCTCATTAAATCGGCAGAGATGCGGCGATACATAGACATGCGTTGACAGGCCCACCGTCTCGGCCATGGCGCGCATCATGGCAATAACCGATCCTTTGCCGTTGGTTCCGGCAACATGGATTGTGGGCGGCAGGCGGTGATGGGGATTGCCCAATCTGCGCAGCAAATCAAACGTCCGGGCAAGCCCAAGATCAATCAGTTTAGGATGAAGTGCGGCCAACCGGTCAAGCGCGTCGGCCGCGCGTGCGGCGTCATCTTGGTTAGCACTGTCAGGAGTTTCCGGCGGCGCCATCAGGCGGCCTTTGCGGCCTTGCGCTGTTCCATCAGAAAGCCCAGAACACGGCCGATAAATTCGGGCTGCTCGGCTCTGGCAACAACCGCGTCAACCATGCCATGGTCTTGCAGATATTCGGCGGTCTGAAAATTTTCCGGCAGTTTTTCGCGAACAGTCTCTTCGATGACCCGACGCCCGGCAAAGCCAATAATTGCACCAGGCTCGGCAATTTGCAGATCACCAAGCATGGCAAAAGATGCAGTGACGCCGCCGGTGGTAGGATGCGCCAGAAGAACAATATGCGGCAATCCGGCCTTTTGAACTTTTTCGACAGCCAAAATGGTGCGCGGCAATTGCATCAGCGATAGAACACCTTCCTGCATGCGCGCCCCGCCGGTTGAAGGCACGGTGATCAGGGCCGCATCAAGGTCAACCGCAGCCTCGGCAGCGGCAATAATACCATTGCCAACCATGCGGCCCATCGACCCACCCATAAAGCGGAAATCAAAGGCAGCAATCACAGTTTTGTGACCGCCAATTTGGCCATGAGCTACGGCAATGGCGTCCTTAACGCCGGTCTTGGCGCGGGTGTCTTTCAGGCGATCAACATATTTGCGCGAATCCCGGAATTTTAGGGGATCATCGGTGATGCTAGCGAGGTCAATGGTCTGGAACTCACCCCCATCAAAAATCATAGAAAAGCGCGCATTTGGTTGCAGCGGGGCATGATTACCGCAGGTCGAGCAGCAATTATGGGCTTCTTCAAATTCACGGTGGAAAATCATCTGGCCGCAAGATTTGCATTTTACCCAGAGATTGTCGGGAACTTCGGTGGCAGTGACCCATGCCTTAATTTTTGGTAAAACAGCATTGGTAATCCAGTTCATTCCCATTCTCCTTCACTTCACCATGCCCGCGTTTGATGCGGCACAAATCGGCTTCATACCGAACAATTTGAAACGTTCAGCCAGCTTTGCCAGCGATAGCTTTGGCAAGATCGCTGACAAATGCGGCAATTTTGGACACAATTTCGGGAGTACCACTCCCATCTTCGGCCAGATTTTCGGCGATAATATCAACAACCGCCGATCCAACAACCGCACCGTCACTCAATGTGGCAGCTTGGGCGGCGGCTTCGGGAGTGCGAATGCCAAATCCAGTCACAATCGGCAGGTTGGTAGCGGCAGAAATGCGTTTATAAGCTGCTGAAATGCTGTCGCCAGCAGCGCTGCCAGTTCCTGTAATGCCGGTAATCGAAACGTAATAAACAAAGCCGCTAGCTGCCGACAGAACAACGGGCAGCCGCTCAGTGTCACTGGTCGGGGTGACGAGGCGGATAAAATCAATACCGGCTGCACGTGCGGGGATGCACAATTCGTCATCCTCTTCGGGCGGTAGATCAACTATGATCAGCCCGTCAACGCCCGCCACAACGCAGGCATCCAGAAACCGCTGAACACCGTAAATATAGATCGGGTTATAATAGCCCATCAGCACCAGCGGCGTTTCGGGATTACGCTCCCGGAAAACTGCCGCCATTTTCAGCGTTGATTCTAGGGTCATTCCCCTTTTTAACGCCCGAAGCGAGGCCGCTTGAATAGCAGGACCGTCAGCCATCGGGTCCGAGAAGGGCATGCCTAACTCGATGATATCAGCTCCAGCCTCAACAACGGCATCGAGAATCGCAGTCGAAGTCTTGATATCAGGATCACCGGCAGTAACAAACACCCCCAACGTACCGCGATTCTCAGCACGCGCGTTGGCAAAAACCTGTTCAATTCGTGACGTCATTATTTGCTCTTTTCCGCTTCGATTGGGGTGTTACAGCCTGCCGCGTTCTTCAAGCATTGGCAGCACCGCCCCCAGATCTTTATCGCCGCGCCCACACATATTGAGGATCAGGATATCATCCTTGTCCATATCGCCGATGATTTTGCCAACAAAGGCCAGCGCGTGTGATGGCTCCAATGCAGGAATAATACCTTCGAGGCGCGAACATAGCTGAAATGCCTCCAAGGCTTCTTCATCGGTTGCGCTTACATACTTCACCCGCTCCATATCATGAAGCCAGGAATGTTCAGGCCCGATACCCGGATAATCAAGACCGGCCGAGATTGAGTGAGCATCAATTATCTGGCCGTCATCATCCTGCAACAGATAGGTGCGGTTACCATGCAAAATACCGGGCGTGCCGCCGGATAGTGAAGCGGCATGAAGACCGGACGGAATGCCTTTGCCGGCTGCCTCAACCCCATAAATGGAAACTTCCTCATCATCCAGAAACGGATGAAATAGCCCCATAGCGTTTGAGCCGCCGCCAATACAGGCAACGATGGTGTCGGGAAGGCGGCCCTCGGCCTCGATGATTTGCTGGCGTGCCTCTTTGCCGATTACTGATTGGAAATCCCGAACCATCTGCGGATAGGGGTGCGGGCCGGCGACGGTGCCGATAATATAGAAATGCGTTTCGGCATTGCTGACCCAAAAGCGCAATGCTTCATTCATCGCATCCTTCAACGTTCCGGTGCCCGAGGTAACAGGGTGCACTTTGGCCCCCAACAGGCGCATCCGGTCAACATTCGGTTTTTGGCGGCGAACATCCTCTTCACCCATAAAAACTTCGCATTCCATATCAAACAGGGCGCAGGCGGTAGCGGTGGCAACGCCGTGCTGACCAGCACCGGTTTCGGCGATGATCTTTTTCTTGCCCATTCTTTTGGCGACCAGAGCCTGACCCAGAACATTGTTGATCTTATGCGCGCCGGTATGATTCAACTCATCGCGCTTTAGATATAGCTTTGCACCGCCAAAATGCGCGGTCATGCGTTCGGCAAAATATAGGGGGCTCGGACGGCCAACATAATGTGTCTGGTAATAGGCAAGCTCGCGCGCGAATTCATCATCATTGCAGGCCGCGTTGTACGCAGTTTCAACTTTCAGGATCAGCGGCATCAGCGTTTCGGCAACAAAGCGGCCACCATGCATGCCAAACCTGCCACGCTCGTCGGGCTGATTGCGAAAAGAGTTAAGACCCGCATCTGTCATTGTTCCACCTGCTTCTATAAGGTTGAGGTCAAAGGGAGCGCATGACCCTGTTCTATTAAGACTGTTTTACCGATTGATGCAAACTAGCCCAGTTGCGCGCCTGAGACAAATGCCTGAATGCGCTCTGCGTCCTTTTTACCGGGTGCTGATTCGACGCCGGTTGATACATCAACACCTCGCGCACCGGTAACGGCAACTGCGCGCGCCACATTGTCGGGCGACAATCCCCCTGCCAGCATCCACTTTGTTTCGCCAGCATGGTTGGCCAATAGCGACCAATCAAATGAATGTCCGGTACCCCCCGGAAGCGCGCCAGGATCCCCTTTGGCATCGAACAGTAACCAGTCAGCAAGGTCGTTCCAGTCATTACACTGTGCCAGATCATCCGCGCTACCAACGCGAATCGCCTTAATCAGGGGCAGGCCAAACCGGTTACGGATAGCGCGGGCGCGCTCGGGGGATTCGTCGCCGTGAAGCTGAATAAAATCGGGCTGTGCTGCGGCAATTACCGCCGTCAATTCATCGTCAGGCATATTAACCGTCAGTGCAACCCGCAACGGAATGCCGGACGCGGCCTCGGGGCGTTCTTTTGCGGTAAGGGCCCGGCCCTCGGCAGCGATTTCCCGCGCGCAATTCAGGGTAAGGTGGCGCGGTGATCTGTCAAAGAACACCATGCCAACAAAACTGGCACCGGCATCATAGCAATGAACATAATCTTGTGGCGTGGCGATGCCGCAGATTTTCACCATGATGTCGGACTGTTTGCTCATCTGATTCTCTGGCTCTCAAGCTTTGCGCTTAGTCTATGTATCGGCCGGGGTATTGTGGGGTCACAGCGTTAATAGCAAGGACAGTTATTTTGGGCAATCATGCAGGAAAATTGCTATGAGGCCGGCAATTTCTTCGGTATCGCTGCTAGATTGACATCGGGGCTATTATCTTCAGTATCCGCGTCCAGCAATTGTTTTTCCGCTTTTGAGGCACGCATCTCAGCCTTGCTGAGCTGACGCGTCAGCCGCCAGTTACGCGCCTTTGCAGCGATTAGAGACATCCAGACTAATCCGCCGCCAATCAGCGCACCAACCGCCAAGGTGCCAAGAACGAGAATCCATAATGACAGGGTAAATACATTGGCAAATGGCCACAGTTTTATCGTGACCATCTCGGTGTTGGAAGTCGCAAATAGCATCGCCACCGTTACGGCGGTAAGAGTGATGAGCAGCCAGATAAGGCGGCCGATGAAGCGCATGGCTTTTTTCCGGTTAGCGGTTTAACCGCTCACGCATACCTTTACCCATTTTGAAAAACGGCACCTTTTTTTCGGCGACCTTAACGCTGTCACCGGTCCGCGGGTTGCGGCCAACGCGAGCTTGTCTTTCTCTGACTGAGAACGCACCGAAGCCGCGAAGTTCAACTCTGTCCCCGCGTTCAAGGGCGCTGCCAATCTCATCAATGATGGTGGCAACTAGACGTTCAATATCGCGATGATAAAGAGCCGGGTTCTTGGCCGCCAATTTGGCGATTAGTTCCGAACGTGTCACCTATTCCCACCTGATTTAAATTTAACAAAGCTTGAAAAGGATGCCCTTGTGCGGCTAGTAGGTCAACCGCATTAGATTATTAAAACGCAATCTTTTCGTTGTTTTTTTGGAGTCTTTAACACTTCATGCTAATTTTTGGGGCGAACCAGCATTCTTTACACTGATTCGCCCTAATTTTGGAAGGACAGACTATTCTTAGTCGTCCGATTCGCGCTTTGCCAGTGCTGCCCCAAGAATGTCACCAAGGCTGGCGCCGCTGTCGGAAGAGCCATATTCTTCAACAGCCTGCTTTTCCTCGGCGGTTTCGCGTGACTTGATCGACAGAGTAAGCTTGCGACTCCTTTTATCGATGTTGGTGATGACGGCATCAACCTTTTCGCCGACGGCAAAACGGTCTGTACGCTGCTCAGCACGGTCACGGCTTAGGTCTGCACGGCGGATAAAGCCTGTCAGGGCCTCACCGACGCTAACATCAAGGCCGTTATCGCTGGTTGCGGTCACAGTACAGGTAACAACCTCACCCTTGCGATGGCTGTCAGCTTGTCCGGCGAAAGGATCTTCGGTCAGCTGCTTGATACCAAGCGAAATGCGCTCTTTCTCAACATCGACTTCAAGGATTTTGGCTTTAACATTATTGCCTTTGGTAAAGCCTTCCAAGGCAGCTTCGCCCGTCACGTCCCAGCTGATGTCGGACAGATGGACAAGACCGTCGATCTCTTCCGTCAGGCCAACAAACAGACCGAATTCGGTGATGTTGCGAATTTCGCCTTCGATTTCAGTTCCGGCAGGGTTGTTGGAGCTGAACTCTTCCCATGGATTGCCGCTACACTGCTTCAGGCCGAGCGAAATACGGCGCTTTGACAGATCAACGTCAAGAACCATAACTTCAACCTGCTGGCTGGTAGATACGATCTTGCCGGGATGAACGTTCTTTTTCGTCCAGCTCATCTCAGACACATGGACCAGACCTTCAACACCGGCTTCCAGCTCAACGAATGCGCCATAATCAGTGATGTTGGTCACGCGGCCTTCCATCTTCGATCCGATTGGGAATTTGCCTTCGACACTCTCCCACGGGTCAGACTGAAGCTGCTTCATGCCCAGCGAAATACGCTGCGTTTCCGAATTAAAGCGGATAACCTGAACTTCGACGGTTTCACCAATCTGCAGGGCCTCTGACGGATGGCTGATACGCTGCCATGCGATATCGGTGACATGCAACAGGCCGTCAACACCGCCAAGATCAACAAAAGCGCCATAATCGGTGATGTTTTTCACCACACCCTGAAGGACCTGACCTTCTTGCAGGTTTGATACCAGCTCGGTGCGGGCTTCAGCGCGGGACTCTTCCAGAACAGCTCGGCGCGAAACAACAATGTTGCCGCGGCGACGGTCGATTTTCAGAATTTGGAAGGGCTGTGGAGAGCCCATCAGTGGGCCAAGGTCGCGAACAGGACGAATATCGACCTGGCTTCCCGGCAGAAATGCTGTGGCACCTGAAAGATCGACGGTAAATCCGCCTTTGACCTTGCCAAAGATAATGCCGGTGACGCGTTCCTGTTTCTCGAACGATGTTTCCAGCAATCCCCAAGCTTCTTCACGGCGAGCCTTATCACGACTTAGAACGGCTTGCCCGTTTTTGTCTTCCATGCGCTCGACATAGACTTCAATTTCATCGCCAACATTGATGTTTGGCTCCTGGCCCCCGATTGTCAGTTCCTTTAAGGGAACACGTCCTTCGGATTTTAGACCCACGTCAATAACGACGGCGTCACCTTCGACGCTGATGACAAAGCCGCGAACAACGCTGCCTTCAATGCTGGTGTTTTCGCCAAAGCTCTCAGCGAGCATGTCGGCAAAGTTTTCAGGTGCAGAAGCAGCTGAATTGTTAGTTTCAGATATCAAGTAAATCTCCGTTTTTCGCCCTAGCTCCGATGCCGACGGTTAAGCGGACAGCGGCGCGTTTAATCCTCAGCTGGCGATGAGGGCCGAACAGACTGAACCTAGTTTTCTGGCCCACCGTCCTTTGGAATCTGATCCATTGGGCGGAGTGAAAGAAAACCCCTGCCGGGTTTTTTAACGGCGAATTGATTGGTTGCCGCCAGCGTCCCGAGTCAAAAATAGGATTATTGGGTGTTCAGTATCCCAAAATCCCGATCAAGTTCATAAAGCCCTAATCCCGAAAAAGATGCAAATCACATAAATGAAAGCATCCAATGTCACAGGCAGGTTTCAATATAGGCAAGCGCTTTTGCAAACACACCATCTGCATCCAGATCGGATGTATCGATGATCAAGGCATCGGCACTGGCCTTTAAAGGGGCGATCTCCCGCCCACGGTCGCGTTCATCACGCACCCGCATTTCTTCAAGAACGTCGCGGAACATAACGGATTGCCCACCAGCTTGCAACTCTTGCGTTCTGCGCTTCGCCCGTTCCTCTAATCTGGCGTCAATAAACAGCTTGCAACCTGCATCAGGAAGAACGACGCTGCCGATATCGCGGCCATCAAGAACCGCGCCTCCCGGTTGGGGAGGGTCCGCCGCAAAATCACGCTGGAACTTCAGGAAATTAGTCCGGACCTGCGGCATTGCGGCGATTACCGATGCCATCTGGGCCACCGTATCGGTGCGGATTTCCGGATCATCAACTAGCGCAAGATCAAGTGAGCGAAGGGCCGTCGCCGCTTGCGTTTCTTCAGCGCTGACAGGGGTTTCCCCGCCGCGCAACAGGTGCAGAGCCAACGCCCGATACAACGCGCCAGTGTCCAGATGTGCCAAATCAAAATGCGCGGCCAACCGTTTTGCCAACGTTCCCTTGCCGCTGGCAGCAGATCCGTCAACAGCGATGATCATACCGGAATGTCCGCATCATGAAACGCCGCTCCGCAGTCATTCATCAACGCCGCAAAACCCGGAAAACTAGTGTTGATGGTGGCACAACCGGTCACGGTGATGGGCGCCGTAGAGATCATTCCAAGAATCAGAAAAGACATGGCAATCCGGTGATCATGCTGCGAATCGACGCTGATACCACCGGCAATCTCACCGCCGCGTACCGTCATACTGTCTTCATCATAGCTGACATCGCCGCCAGCCGCGGTAATTCCATCGGCAACCACGGCAATCCGGTCGGTTTCTTTCACCCGCAATTCGGCAACGCCAGTCATCCTCGTAACCCCGCTGGCCACGGTCGCGGCAATGGCAAGAATTGGATATTCGTCAATCATCGACGCGGCCCTGGAAGACGGAACATCGATGCCGTGAAGCTGGCTGTGACGAACACGAAGATCGGCAACGGTCTCGCCGCCTTCAACACGCTCGTTCGAGATGGTGATGTCCCCGCCCATATCCAGTAAGGTGGTGATCAGGCCAGTGCGCAGCGGGTTCATTCCAATCCCGGGGATCAAAAGATCGCTTCCGGGCGTGATCAATGCTGCAACCATGGGAAAAGCTGCTGATGACGGGTCACGCGGTACAATAATATCGGCCGCGCGAAGGATCGCCTCGCCGGTGAGTTTAACCGTATGAGTGCCATCATCACCAATATGCTGGGTTACTGTTGCGCCAAAGTGACGAAGCATGGATTCGGTATGATCGCGCGACGCATGTGGCTCGGTTATGATGGTGGTGCCTCTGGCGTTCAGGCCAGCCAGCAGAATAGCAGATTTGATCTGCGCCGACGCCACAACGCTATCATAATCAGCGGCCAGCGGTGTTGGCGAGCCAGTGATGGTACAAGGCAGACGCCCACCTTCGCGGCTGGTCACGCCGGCCCCCATTTCAGCCAGCGGATCGGTAACGCGGGCCATCGGCCGCTTGCTGAGCGACGCATCACCGCAAAAGGTTGCGGTGATGGGCTGACCGGCAACAACGCCCATCAACAGTCTTACACCGGTGCCACTATTGCCAAGATCCAGCGGCGATTGAGGGGATATCAATCCGGATGAGCCAACGCCGGTAATAACCCAGCTGCCATCATCCGCACGCGTAATATCAACGCCAAGATCCTGCATTGCACGGCAGGTAGCCATAACATCATCACCTTCTAGAAGGCCGGTGACGCGTGTTGTGCCAATCGCAAGCCCGCCAAAAATCAGCGATCGATGCGAAATGGATTTATCACCCGGAACATCGAATTGTCCGTGCATTCCCACGTTGCCATCCGCCCGGGTATCGGGGCGGGCCGAAATAATATCGTCATGAAGTGGCTTGGATGAAGGATCGGTCATAATGCGCGGGCCTGTAAGGTTCAAAATAGCTGTTTTGGGATGCATGATGGTCAATCCAGCAGTCCAAACTTAACGCATTCCTAGCATTTTAGCCGCGTTGGAATCAATGTTTCAGAAAGGATGCTGGTTAGATTGCGATTGAAATTTTCTGGAAAATAGTGTGATGGCGCCAATAAATTTAGCTGCTTTGCGGTCAGGATTAATTTTGGTTTGACAGAAAACGGAAATTGTATCAAATCGCAATTGGTTTGTTTTTGTCGTGCCAGATATCGAAGTAGGCTGTTAAAGCCTGTTGTCGATGGATTGGATGGTAGCAAAACAAGCTTTGATAAAGTTGTCCTGCGTTCACAGTGTGAGTTGAAAAAATGGCGAAGGCTGAATTGGGTGTAAAGCGCACCTGCCTATCATGCGGCATGCGTTACTATGATTTTAATCGAACTCCTATCCTATGTCCTGGCTGTCAGGCCGAATTTGATCCCGAAGCGGTGGTCAGAAGCAAACGTGGACGGGTAGTCGGCAAGGCGGTTAAAGCGACTTCTAAGACCGCAACCGAAGCAGATCTTAAAACGGCCGAGGACGATATCATTGATGGTGAAGTCGCAGGCGATGAGGGGGCTGAAGTTATTGAGGCAGTCGTTGAAAAAGCCGAAGATGATTTCGACGACACCGATATCGACGCCGATAATGATGACCGGGCCGGGCTTATCAGCGATGATCTCGATGAAGATGACGATATTTTAAGCGGTAT
Source organism: uncultured Alphaproteobacteria bacterium (assembly GCA_938082345.1). Classification (GTDB taxonomy): domain Bacteria; phylum Pseudomonadota; class Alphaproteobacteria; order Puniceispirillales; family Puniceispirillaceae; genus UBA8309. The sequence continues at coordinate 12,722 of CALLKZ010000087.1, read as the reverse complement.
CCCTAGCAGCAACGACGACTAGATGGCGCTTGGGATATTTTTTCCTTGCCCGTCGGGGCATGGCTGCGATAGACAGTGTTGCGCAGCAGAAATGCTGGACGTGCAAAGATTTCCAGACGCGCCTTGATGCAGGTTTGCCTGCTTCAACATTCGTCTGGTCCCGAATTGGGGGGCTATAGCTCAGCTGGGAGAGCGCTACAATGGCATTGTAGAGGTCAGCGGTTCGATCCCGCTTAGCTCCACCAAATCTTCATTGGTTTTGGTATTTATGTTTGGATCTTGGGTCTGAACTTTATGTTTGCTGATGAAACCTGCCGCAAGGCGGGATTTTCCATGGGTAACTTAGGCAGCGGCGACCAGATCACTCTGGATGACGGCCCGAAGTTCATCTTCTGAGCCCACGCTGCGAAGATGAGCAGCGCGTTCACGAAGCAGGCGCGAAGCGGCAGTCACGCGGGCAAGATAGCCGCTGCTATCGTCAGCGCTTCCAAGAACAACGCAGATAACATCCACCGGGTTGCCATCGGGTGCGTCAAATTCAACGGGTTGGGCAAGAGTTGCGATAAGATATGTTGGCGAATCAAGGCCGTCCAACATGGAATGTGGCAACGCTAGACCCGCACCAATCGCCGTGCTGCCCAGTTTTTCGCGCTTTACCAATGCACCGAGAACGGCGCGCTCGCAAAGACTCGTCCTTGCCGCGATCAACTCGCTCAAAGTTTGTAGAACCTGCTTTTTACTGGTTGCAGGAAGCCGGCACGCCAACAGGGCCGCCATGGAATTTTCAGAAGACATAAAATCGAAACTCTGATTGAAGGATGAAGGCTGGAAGACACTTTTGGCATAAATGGAAAGTGTAAAGGTAACAATTGCCATCGATCAGGGCGCGGACCCTAGAAGCAAGTCCGGTGCCTGTCAAGCATCAGCTTTGAGGGAGTGAGGGGTGCCCGGCTGGCGTTACCATCGGGGATCATGGTCCCGGTTATTTATTCTTGGATAAACTGCCGAAAACGCGTGGTAAAATCACAAAAAATATTTTCAGAACATGATTAAATTATCGCCGCATCCAGTCATAACGCGTGTTGGTTAATGCCAGAATGGACGCGGGTGATGGATGTAATATGGCAAAAGCTGCGCCTGAGGTGATTCTTTTAGAAACCTGATCAGATCTTGAACCGGTCGCCAAGATAGACTTCACGAACGCCATCATGCCCAATTACTTCTTCCGGCGTGCCTTCCATCAGCACCGAGCCATCATGAATGATGTAGGTGCGATCAACGATATCCAGCGTTTCACGAACGTTGTGGTCGGTGATCAACACGCCAAGACCATGGTCTTTGAGCTGAGCGATCAGATTGCGGATATCAGTCAGCGCAATCGGGTCAATACCGGCCAGCGGCTCATCAAGAAGCAGAAAAGTTGGCCGCATTGCCAGTGCCCGGGCAATTTCCAGCCGCCGACGCTCACCCCCCGACAAATTGACAGATGGAGTGTTGCGAAGATGCGAAATCGAGAATTCGGCCATCAGATCATCAAGAATGGCGTCATGGTCGCTTTTCGTTCCGTCGGTTGTCTCTAGCACGGCGCGGATGTTCTGTTCGACAGTCAATCCCCGAAAAATGCTGGATTCCTGCGGCAAATATCCAAGCCCAAGGCGGGCCCGCTGAAATACCGGCATCGAGGTGATGTCTTTGCCATCCAATTGAACATTGCCTTCATCAGCAGGCAACAGGCCGGCGATAATATGGAAACTGGTTGTCTTGCCAGCACCGTTCGGGCCCAGCAACCCCACCGCCTCACCGCGACGTAGGCGCAAAGACACGTTTCGGACCACACGTTTGCGGTTGAAACTCTTGCCGATGCCGCTGGCAACCAGCCCCTCCATGTCCTTAACGAGATGAGGGCGTTGCATCGCGCGAATCCGCGTTTCAAAGTCTGATGGTTCCATAAATACTTACTGCCGAATTCTGCCAATCTGGCCGAAATGATTCTTCCTTATTGGTATCCTACAGCATCATAGTTTTTGGCAAGCAAAATTTTCCAATGTTTCCATTAGTTTGATACCAGAACACCGGTGACACGCCCGCCGGTTCCGTCCGATAGGATGCGGCTGTTTCCTGTTTTGAAGTCAACTTCCGCGCGCGCCCCCCTCATCTGGCTGCCCCCATCGGTGATAATTGCATTTCCGGTGATTGTCGCGCGCTCGCTTACCGCATCGTAAACACCCGCATCGCCGCTGGCGGTGCTTCCGGTGTTGGTGCGGACATTGACATTGCCTTCAGCCTCAACCGTTTCCATAGCGCCTTGAGCATCAAAAAAGGCGTTGATCAGATCGCCTGCCATGCGGCGGCCATTTGCATCATTGTAAACAGCATTTCCTGTTGCGATCATGTGCTGGCGCTTATCATCCAGCGTGTCCAGAACGATTGATTTTGACGCGGTGATCGTTCCCCTGGCGCCAGTCACTATCGCTTTAGGGCCATCAACCTGATAGTCCTCGTCCTTGACCGAATAGATAAGCTTGGCACCCGATGCCGTGATATCATTGTCTTTAAAGGACATGTTACCGGTCGCAGTGACAGTTTCGACCGTTTTGTCTTCGGAGTCCGGATCATAAGTAGCAACCAGAAGATCACCTTTGATCGTTGCGTCCTCTTGAACAACGACTGCGTTGCCCTTGGCGATGTATAAGCCGTCGGTCTGGTTCCATTCCAACAGGTCGTCAGCCTCAATCGTCATGGGCTTTGCGTCCTGCGCGGCAAGTGGTGCTGCCATCATTGGGACTGCACAGACAAACAATAACGCCCGGAATCCAGAGGTGAATTTGCGGCTAATCTCGGCGTTCATATATGTCGTTATTTTCAGAATTTTGGTTATAAAATTTAGGAGAATCATCTTGGGTATTCTTTCTTTTGGGATAGGATTTTCTAAATGCCTATTGTCTCATTAGCTGAATATTTTGGATCACCTAGTTATCTGCTGCTGTCTGTTTATCTGGTGCCATGGAGTTATTAAGGGTCATTTTGGCGTTGCCAATGAAAATAATCCGTTCCCCGCGCGAATAAACCTGCATTCCGTCAGCAACAACAAAACCGTCTTGGCGTTCAACGCGCACCGGTTTAGTGCTGACCATATCGCCATCCGTCAGGTTCGCGCTCAACGTCTGGGCCAACATTTTTAGGCCAAGATCAGCGCTGGTGATAACCACGTCGCCATCAAGATTAATTTCCTTTGTGTCGGGAAAATAAACGCCTTCCTTTGAAACAAGGTTCATCACATCGCCATTGGTCTGGACTACCCTTGCTGTTGGGTCTGACATGTCGATTACGCCGCTACTGCGTTCATTGGCAATGGCAGCGGTAATTTCGTAATCCTCACCGCGCGCAGTCTGCCCGCGATAAACTGCGCCTGTTAGTTCAATCTCACCAATCTCGTTGATTTTGATATCGCTGGATTTAAGGCGGATTTCATCTTGCTGGCTGAAAAACCCCAGCCAAAGAACCGTTATGCTCGTCATGACCAGACCAAGGCTGATAAATAATATACTGGCCCGAAATGGACGGCGATCAGCTTCACCTGCACGGTCTTTAGGCGCAAAACTAACCGCAGATTTTGCCGGATTATCTTTTGCTTTAGGTGCGTCAGCCATAGGTTACATCTACCAAAAAATATACTTACGGGACTTAGTCCCACTTTACGCACCGATAACAAAATCAGTGGTGAAAAATATCCATCTCATCAAAGCCGGCAATATCCATCGCCGCGCGGGTTGGTAAAAACGCAAAGCTGGCAGCAGCTATAGCATCGCGCCCTTCACGCTCTAGCATAATGTTGAGCTTTGCTTTTAGCTGGTGCAGATACAAGACATCACTCGCCGCGTATTTCTGCTGCGCCTGGGTCAATTCATCCGCGCCCCAGTCTGATGATTGCTGTTGTTTCGATAGATCAACGCCAATCAATTCATGGCATAAATCCTTCAGTCCGTGCCTATCAGTGTAGGTGCGGCACAGCTTTGAAGCAATTTTGGTGCAATAGACAGGGCCGTTTAACGGGCCGACATAATGTATCAACGCGGCCAAATCAAAACGGGCGAAATGAAACAGTTTGCCAACCGAGGCATCCGCTATAAGCGCGGCAAGGTTGGGAGCCGCTGCCTGCGGGCTGGCAATTTTTACCAGATGTGCATTACCGTCGCCCGAAGAAAGCTGGACCAGACATAACCGGTCCCGGAGGGTTTTTAATCCCATAGTTTCGGTGTCAATCGCGACTTCTTTGCCAAAATCAAGCCCGTCGGGAAGGTCATTGTGATGAAGAAAAATGGCCATCTGATGCCGACGATCCTCTGAATAAAAGCCCTAAGGCTATAAATAAAAACCAATGTCTAGTTTTTGCTGATCTTCAGTATAGAAAACCTGCCGGATAATGCCAGTTAAATAGCGTACTGGAATCGCTTATGCTTTTGCCGGTAAAATACCATTGGACGGATATATCGGCATTCAACATATGGCAGATGACGCAAATCTTTCAGTTTACGTCGGCGAAGCATAACCGGACGACAGAGGTGTGCTAAGCTATGGGAAGGTGGAATAGGGGCCAAGAAAAACGGGAGGTTGGAATGAAGTCGCACTATCGGGTTGTGGTGATTGGCGGTGGTGTTGTTGGCGCTTCGGTAATCTATCATCTGGCCAAGCTTGGATGGAGCGACGTCTGTTTGCTGGAACGTTCGGTCCTGACCGCAGGATCGTCATGGCACGCTGCTGGCGGTATCCATGCGCTTAATGCTGATCCCAATATCGCGGCATTACAGGCCTATACCATAGACCTTCTGCCGGTAATTGAAGAAGAGAGCGGTCAGGATATAGGGCTTCACATGACAGGTGGACTGACCATGGCGGGGACTTCGGATCGTTGGGAATGGTTGCAATCTGCCTACCGCGTCTTTCAGTCGATCGGCATTGATGATTGCCGTCTGGTTACGCCGCAAGAAGCTGGTGAGTTGAACCCGATCATGTCCACCGAGGGATTTCTGGGCGGCATGTGGGCCGACCGCGAAGGATATTTGGACACCACCGGAACCGTTAAGGCATATGCCGGTGCGGCGCGCAAACGCGGGGCGGAATATTTCGAACATACGAAGGTTGAATCCCTCGAGCAAACCGGGGAAGGCTGGCGCGTTGTCACCGACAAGGGGGTGATTACCTGCGAGCATGTGGTTAACGCCGCCGGATTGTGGGCAAAGCAAGTTGGGCGAATGGCGGGGATTGAGCTGCCAGTATCGCCGCTAAAGCATCATTATCTGATTTCTGACAGCATTCCAAAGCTGGAGGAAATCGATTTTGAGGTGCCGATGACCGTAGACCTCGAAGGCTTTACTTATCTGCGCCAAGACCAGAACGGTGTTTTGCTGGGCATCTATGAAGTTGACCACGAGCATTGGGCCATGGAGGGAGCGCCGTGGGATTACGGGATGGAGCTTTTTCAAGAGCAAACTGACCGGATCGAAAATGAACTGATCATGGGATTCGAGCGCTATCCGTGTCTGCAGGAGGTTGGGGTTAAAACCTGGGTCAATGGTGCTTTTACCTTCTCGCCGGATGGTAATCCGCTGGTTGGGCCAGTGCCGGGCAAGCGAAATTACTGGTCGGCCTGTGCGGTAATGGCGGGATTTCTGCAAGGCGGCGGCGTTGGTAAATCGCTTGCCGAATGGATGATCCATGGCGAGAGTGAAGCGGATGTTTATGGAATGGACGTCGCGCGCTATGGCGGTTTTGCCGAAAACAGGGAATATATAAAACAAACTACGGGCCAGTTTTATTCGCGCCGGTTTGTGATGACCTATCCGAATGAGCAATTGCCTGCGGGACGCCCGCTTAAAATGGCTCCGGCCTACGCCGATATGAGTGCGGCGGGCGCGCATTGGGGGTGTAGCTGGGATTTGGAAGTGCCACTGTATTTTGCGCCTGCTGGATTTGCGGAAAAGCCGTCGCTTAAACGCTCGAATGCTTTTGATATTGTTGCCAGCGAGTGTAAGGCAGTGCGTCAAGCTGTGGGGCTTTTGGATATTACCGGATTTTCACGCTTTGAGGTCACAGGCACCGGCGCCGCTGCGTGGTTGGCGAGGATTTTTGCAACCAAATTGCCAGTTCCGGGACGCGGACGCCTTGCGGTGGCGCTTGGTCATGATGGCCGTCTGAAAGGTGATATGACTTTGTTTAACTGGGGCGATGGTAGCTGGTGGATCATGGGCTCTTATTATCTTCGAAGCTGGCACATGCGCTGGTTTGACGATCATATGGATAGCGGTGTTTCGGTCCGCGATCTTGGCGAAGAAATGGCTGGATTTTCGCTGTCCGGTCCAAAGTCACGCGCCGTCATTGAAAAGCTGACAGACGGCGCGCTGAGTGATCTGCCGTTTATGGGATGTGGTGAGTTTGACCTTGGTCTAATTCGCGCCCGCGTCGCCCGCCTGTCAATTACGGGCGAAGCTGGTTACGAGATTAACTGCCGGATGGGTGATCATATCGCGCTTCGCAAAATGCTTCTTCAGGCGGGTAAGGATGAGGGCATTGTCGAGTTTGGCTTTAACGCGATGCTATCGCTTCGTCTGGAGAAAAGTTATGGCATCTGGTCGGCGGAATTCACCCAAGGCTATACCCCGGCTATGACCGGTATGGAGCGCTGGATTGACTGGGAGCGCGATGGATTTATCGGCCGTGAAGCCGCGCTTGCAGAAAAAAGCGGCAATGGTCCAGCAAAGCGCTTGGTCACGCTGGAGATTGCCGCAGGAGAGATTGCCGCGGATTCCGCTAATGTTTCCGGGGCAGATGCAAGTGGCTTTGATCCGGTCTGGGCGGCTGGTAATCTGGTCGGGTTTGTGACCTCTGGCGGGTATGGTCATACCACCGGAAAATCCCTTGCGATGGCGTTGGTCAATAGCGATCTGGCCGTTCCGGGTACCGATCTCAGTGTTCATATCGTCGGCGTTGAATGCAGCGCCAGCGTCATTGCGGCATCACCCTATGATCCGGGCGGGGCGGTGATGCGCGCCTAATCTTGCGGGTACCACCGCGATCCTTCGGCTGGCTAGTCGCGACCAGCCTCGATCATTTTTTCTGCCAGAAGTCCGGGGTTGGTAAAGCAGACTTCGTGGCTTCCCGGCATGCTGACAAGGCGGTAAAGGCCCAGCCGTTCGGATAATCTGGGATGCCATGGCATGCTGGCAGGCAGCGCCACATCATCGCGGCATAACAGATATGATTTTCCAACCTGCATCTCGGCGGGGGCTTTGCTAAGAGCTATTGCATCGGTGAAGGTTTTATAGGGATGCGGGTTCAGCTTGTCATAGGCCGCCTTGGCAAGCGCCATATCGGCATCGTTAATAAATACCTCCCGCCAGATCGGGAAGGGCAAAAGGACGCTGCCATCTTCGGTTGCGGTTGCGTCGAAAAGATCAACATAATTTTGCGGTATCATGTCGTTCAGACTTTCGCCCGGATTGGGAACGAACGCATTCCAGTAAACCAGACGTTTGATCGTGCCTTCGGGCAATTTATCAAACGCGCCTGTAATCACCATGCCGCCATAGCTGTGACCAACTAGGATCGCATCCTTGAGATGATTTTCGGTTATGTATGCGATCACCGAGTCGATCGCTTCGGCCAATCCGGTTTGTTTGTTATCTCCCGCGCCATTTCCGGCAAGGGTGGGGGTGTGAACCTGATGCCCTGCTGACCTGATGCCCTTGGCAGTGTCTTCCAGCAAGGCGCCTTCGTGCCACGCGCCGTGTATCAAAATATAGGTATCCATGGCTTTCTCCCTTTGGAACGTGCAAGAGCCAGATCCTATTTGATCCTGAAACTCTTTTTTTTCGTATGGAAAAGCATGAGGCTTAGAAATCTTTTCTGTCAAATCAGCAACTAGTTAGATACCTAGATTATATGTATTTTTGCCGTGCCTTTCCTTGATATTTTGCGATCAGATCAGGATCGACGTCCCCTGCCTCGCTGACCCCAAGGACGATTCCTTTACGCCGGCTTTTACCGCGCCTATCGTTAATTTCCTGATCCGATATTGTAGTGCGCTGGGCGCATCGTCTTGTCCATTCAAAAAGCTGATCATAGCAGGTTTGAATTTGCTCTTCATAAGCGGGATTGCGTCCCAGATCGACCAATTCATCCGGGTCAGCCTCAAGATCGAAGAGCATCGGCGGGAGCCCGCCTTCAGCATGCATAAATTTCCAGCGCGCGTTGCAAACCATATAAAGGCGTGCATCTTTAGGGGAAACGCCGAGGCGCCCTGCCATTGGTGTCATTGAATAATCATACTCGCTGATCGCATAGCTGCGCCAATCAGAGGGAGGCGCGCCCTGCAGAAATGGCAGCAAGGAGCGTCCCTCCAGCATTTCATATCGCGGCTCCGCACCAGCAACCTCAACAAAGGTCGGCACCAGATCGATCGCCTCAACAAAGGCATCACAAACGCTGCCACGCGTCCCATCTGCCTCGGGCGAGGGATCATAGATAATCATCGGAACCTTGACCGACGGCTCATGGAACAGGTCTTTCTCGCCAAGCCAGTGATCGCCCATATAATCACCATGGTCAGAGGTAACGACAATCATCGTGTTTTCCAGCTGGCCAGAGTTCCGCAATTCATCGAACAAGGCGCCCATCTGATCATCAATCTGTTTTATAAGCCCCATATATGCGCCCAGTGCTGCATTACGCACATCATCGCGCTGGAAAGCCTGGCCAATGACATTGTTGGTAAAGGCGGCATAGACAGGATTTGGATCGGCCAGCTCATCCTCACGGCGGACCACCGGGGAAAAGCTGTTCGGGCCGTAGAGATCATGATAGGGCGCAGGCACAATATAGGGCCAGTGTGGTTTGATATAGGAAAGGTGGCACATCCATGGACGGGTTCGGTTTGGTGCCTCCTCGCGCAAGAACTTGATCATCTCACGCGTTAGCCATGGGGTTTCGGAGTCTTCTTCACGAATATTTGCCGGCAGAGTGGCGTTTTTATAGATCCATCCTGACGCGATATTGCCATCATCATCAATGCCGGCATTGGCGTAATCATGCCACGGATTTTCGCCATCATATCCGGCGGCTTTCAGATATTCATTATATGGAGATGCTTTTGCGTCATAAAGGCCGTCCGGACCGCTACCCCACAGGCCGTCATCGCGTAAATTGGTATCGAATCCGCATTCAGAAAGGCGCGCCCCGATAATGCTGTCGGGGGCCAGCCCCAGACGCTGCATGCCTTCGGCGTCAACTTTCATATGGGTTTTGCCCAATAAGAGGGCGTCCATATCAGCTTCGCGTAAATGATCTCCCATCGTCCATTCGCCAATTTTCAGCGGGATGCCGTTCCAGGTTGATCCGTGCGAGCTGATATATCGGCCAGTGTAGAACGACATCCGCGAGGCACCACAAACCGGCGACTGAACATAGCATTTATCAAAGCGAACCGACTGACTGGCCAGCCAGTCAATGTTAGGCGTGTGGAGATGCGGGTGTCCGCTACAGCTAAGATAATCAAAGCGAAGCTGGTCAAACATGATGAAGATGATGTTCTTCGTCTTCTTTTGGGGCTTCTTCGTCTTCTGGGGCGTCTTCTGGGGCATTTCTGGGTGCGCCTATTCAATGTTAGGAACGTCTGGGTCAGGGTATTAGCGCAACGAGCAACTTGCCAGCACGAATCTATCAAACCGTTAAGATGGTTTCATTTTGACAGACCAGCATTACCCATTAGACAGGTTAAGGGCACCCATACCGCCATCAATGATGATGTCAATGCCGTTGATCCAACTGGCTTTGGGGCTAACCAGAAAACTGATGGCAGCGGCAATCTCTTCCGGGGTTCCGGCGCGGCCAACGCGTTGCAGGTTCGCGGCCACAGTCGGCCCAAACGCCTTTAGAAAATCGTCAAGAATACCGGTCCTAACCGCAGAGGGACTAACGGTGACAAACCGGTGCTTGCCGATGTGCGGCGCAACTTGGTTTTGATGCCAGTAGATCATCGCCTGTTTGGATAGCCTGTAAGCGGTGGCGGGATCAATTTTATGATCGCTGCACCATGCCTCAATATTGCCGTGTGTGCGGGACAGCAGGTCATCCAGCATTTCGGTGTTGTCCTGCCAGCCAAGACCGGCGCGTGATGCTACCGTGACAATGGCACTTCCGGAATTCATCTTTGGCAAAAAACCGGTGATGAAATGGCACGCCGCCAAGGTGTTGATTGTCAGGCACGCGGCGGCATTATCCGCTTTTGGGGGAATGCCCGCGACAAAGCAAAGTCCGTCAAATTTATCCCCGGCCGCAGCCAGCGCCCCGGTTATTGATGCCTGATCCAGAAGATCTAGCGGAATCCATTGTATATCGGCTTCGGGCTGCTGAATATCTAACACCAGAACCTCATGGCGCTGATCGCGGAGTTCTTTCAGTGTTGCGGCGCCGATGCCGGTTGCACCTCCTACTAGGGCGATCTTCATCAGCTTTATCCTCCACCAGAATTGATTTATTAGCCGGTAAATCCATGCTCCAGAATCACTGGCACGACCAGGTCTTCCTCATCGCTGAGGTGGCGAAGAAGCTGGCGCTGGAACTCGGTTTGATAGGTGAGCAAGGTCTCGACTTCGGCCCGCGCATCATGCCCGCCCGTGGGATCAGTCCCGCCCGCGGTATCACTATTCTGCAGCGCGCGCAGTGCGTCATTGGTTATCGGAATCGTACCTTCGATTATTTTGTGCAGTGCGTCATGGTCGCGATCAAGCATGATAAAGCCTTGTTTGGCACGCTCATCCAGAACACTGATCTTTGGAAAGTAATGCTGGTCCTCGATCATGTGATGCCCCTCCAGCTGTTGCAGGATAAAGCTGGTATAGCGATGGGTTTTGGCGGCAAACATCGCATCTGGCGCTTGGATATAGGCCTGCGACAGACGGGTTAATTCTTCAAATACTTGGCGAAAACTTGCATGCCGTTCCAGCCAAAACCGGGTCAGGTCGGAAAAATGCCGGTGCGCTTGCCAGCTGTCCCGTGGGTGAAGATTGATAAGCTCTGCATAGTCCTGCGGCATCGCCAGACGTTTATCAAGGGTGAGTTCATCAGGGGATGACATCATAAAAAAATTCCAACATTGCGCAGAGGCATGATGACAGGTCCTCCCATCCTTGGCAATAAAACCCAAATCAAACGCGCCGCCAAAAACAGCCACGCGTCCCAGCTTTTGAACGCCGAATATAAATGTGAAAAGGCGCGGTATGCAGAAAAATTGGTCTGTTCCCAGCATTGACCCTATGTGAATGCCCAGATAAATGCCTACATATAGTGCCAAATAGGCATTGCAGGTGGTGCGTTAGGTGGTATTTTGCCTTTGACGCGCTATATCAAGGTGCTTTTAGAGGAGAGTGTTATGTTGGTTGTTGTCTCGCCCGCCAAAAAATTGAATATGCAGCCAGAGGATGGCGTCGCATCAACCGAGCCCGCTTTTTATGAAAACGCTCAGGAGCTGGCTACTGTTGCGCGTAAACTAAGCACCGGTGATCTTCAATTGCTGATGGGGTTAAGTGTAAATCTTGCCCAGTTGAATGTTGATCGTTTCGCCGAGTTTGGCTCGCAGGAAAAAAAGCCTGCTGCGCTGGCTTTCGCCGGTGATACCTATCAGGGCCTTGAAGCAGCGTCGCTGGATACGGATGAAATGGCATGGGCGCAAAGCCATTTGCGGATTTTGTCAGGGCTTTATGGTGTGCTGCGCCCGCTGGACGCGATTGAGCCTTATCGTCTGGAAATGGGAAGCCGGTTAAAGACCAAAAAAGGGGCGTCATTGTATGATTATTGGGGCTCTCAACTATCCGAAGCGCTGAACGCACAGGCCGCAGAAACCAAATCTGTTGTGCTGGTTAACTGCGCCTCTCAGGAATATTTCGGGGCTGTTGATCTGAACGTACTGGCGCCGCAGGTTATCACGCCAGTCTTTAAGGAATATAAAGATGGTAAGCCCAAAATTGTCAGTTTCTTTGCCAAAAAAGCAAGGGGAGCGATGGCGCGTTACATCGTTCAGAACCGGTTGGAAAAGCCCGATGACTTGACGGGGTTTGGCGTTGGTGGCTACGAATATCAGCCGGATCAGTCCACCACGCAGGAATTTGTGTTCATGCGCGATTACCCGTCATCCTAATCACCGCAGCAGGAGATTTAATGGGCACATCCATAAATAATTCAATCAGATTAACGCCTTATTTTACTGTTGAAGGTGCGAATAGATTCATTGATTACATGAAAAATGTGTTCAACGCATCGCTTGTCAAAATTGATTACTACGCTGATGGCTCGGTCCAGCATGGACGCTTGAGAATAGATGACAGTGTCATCATGTTTAATGAAGCTGGCCGTGATTACCCTTCAAATAAATCACAAATGCATATCTACGTTGGCTCAGTTCAAAAAACCTATGATCTTGCTATTCGTCATGATTCTTTTGGGGTCATGCAGCCAATGCGTCGACCGCACGGAGATCTGATGGCTGGATTTGAAGACCCTTTTGGAAATGTTTGGTGGGTCGCTGAACCAAGTGAATCCTGAATAATTCATCTCACCATGGCCTCACCGCTCTGGTTATGCAGGCCGCCCAATTCAGCAGTGGTTATCTAGCTGATTGAACCAAGTCGTGTTATCGCAGGTGAAACAGGGAATTTGGTGCCCAGGAGAAG
>CALLKZ010000086.1:0-4542 GCA_938082345.1 uncultured Alphaproteobacteria bacterium | reverse complement strand
GCTTCACCAAACAATATGCCGCCTTGCAGGAAGTCTGGAGCGAATATCGCGACCGTGGGCTGGTTGTGATTGGTGTGCCAAGCGGTGACTTTGGTGGTCAGGAATATGATAGCGCAGAAAAAACCAAGCAATTTTGCGAAGTGAATTACGGCATTGATTTTCCGATGACCGAAAAAGTGAGAATCAAGGGCAAGGACGCTCATCCCTATTACCGGTGGGTAGCAAGCGAAGATGCGAAAAAAATGCCGCGCTGGAATTTCCACAAGCATCTGATCGATGCTGATGGCAATCTTGTCGAGTGGTTTGCCTCTACCACGTCTCCGAAAGCAAACCGGGTGATCAGGGCGATCGAAAAGCTTTTGCCCCGCTAGAAGATAAGGCTCGCAAAAGGGCGTTTGATAGGTCATCTATTTATGGGTCAATCTGTTCCGGTGATGGTTAAGAAAGGTGTTGTTGTCATGCAAGAAGTTGCCTTACGCCGGGTGTTGTCGGACGAGATTCATGCCCGTGCTTTTCATGATTTTGAAGGCGCCGGCCGCTTTATCCGCTTTGTCTTTCTGAACGAAGATAAGACGGTTCAAAAATCCGGCGACATCCTCGATTACATCAACGCATTTCTAACGCTGAAAGGAAAAACCCCTATTGCGGAAGGGGAAAAATTCCTTCGGATAGAAATGGACGGCTTTGTCCTGCGTGTAGAACAGCACACCGAATTTATCTCGATTAGTTTTATCGAAAAAAGCATTAAGGTGACATCGGGCCTCCTCGCCGATGCGTTTGATCCGGAAAAAGCAGGCGTTCCGGTGGCTTGGGCCATGGATATTCCTGCCCCGCTATTTCACGCAATTTGGCTGGAAATCGGCGGCAAGGAGCCGCGTGGCAATACGCCGGAGAAAATGCAAACCATCTTGCAAAGCAGGGGTGTTGCCGCGAACTCCTTCAGCGATGGCGACGCGACGCTGCATTTCGGCTTTGATATTGATGATGCCGGATTCTCGCGCATTGCGCTGTTTAACGAGAAGATCGTGCCGAACCGCATGGGCCGGGTTGTACAGCGAATCGTCGACCTTGAAACCTACCGGATGCTAGCCCTTCTCGGTTTTGCCACGGTCCGAGAAAATGGCGCTGCGCTTGGCAGAATTGAGCGCGTCGTTGGCGCTCTGACAATCGATCTGGCGGCACAGATCAAGCAGGCTGGCGGGCAGGTACAACAGCTGTTGTCGGTGCTGTCATCACAAGCTGCTGATCTTGAGGAAATTTATTCGCAAACATCATACCGGCTTGCCGCAACGAAGGCCTATGAGGCCATTTTGATGGACCGGATTAACAGTTTGAATACATCGCGTTTACAGGGTTTTCAGGGGCTTCGCGGGTTTCTCGGTCGCCGGATGACGCCGGCGCTGGATAGCTGCCGGGCTTTTTCTGAACGACTGGCCCGCCTGTCAGAACGTGTGACGCGCGCCGGTGATCTGTTGCAAACCCAGACAGAAATGATCATTCAGCACCAAAATCGTGATCTGTTGCGCTCAATGAATGTGCGGGCGCGTCACCAGCTTCGCCTCCAGCAAACGGTCGAACGATTATCGATCGCGGCGGTGACCTATTACGGTGTCGGGCTGGTTGGATTTCTTGCCAAACCGCTACCGCTTGATGTCTGGGGCTGGGATATTAATTTGGTGAAGGCAGCGGCGGTACCCATCATTGCGCTAATGGTCTGGGCGGCGGTCCATAAGGTAAAAACCTCACTTCACGGCGAAGAGGCCAACGATACCGAATAAGAGGTGGCCTATTCGACCAGGCCTGCGCACCATGCCAGCGTTGCCCGGATATGCCAGTTCAGCGCCTGATCGTGAAACCCGACATGCCCGCCCCCCTTGGTAACGACAATTTGCGCGCCCGGCGAATTGCTGGCCCCGTTTTTGTCAATCAAAGGCTGGTCAAGGGCTGGCCCAGCTGGCACCCAAGGGTCATTCGATCCGTGCAGAACCAAGACCGGAATTGGCACGTCCTCTAGTCGATGATGAACGCTGGCCGCGCGGTAATAGGTTCCGCTATCGGCAAACCCGCCAAGCGGGGCGGTCACATAATCATCAAATTCATAAAGGGTGCGTGATGTTTTTGCTGCAGCCAGATATGAAACATCCAGCCCCGGAACGCATGCCGCCATTTTTCTTAACCCATCCAGCATATGACGGATATAGGGCCAGTTGCGCCGCGCGTTAAAGGCCGCAGCGGTCGCAGCCATATCCAGCGGTGTGCCAATCGTCACCAGCCCGGCAAGGCGGCGCGCGGTATCGGGAAAATCCAGCACCATGTTCAGCGCGGTGGTTCCGCCAAGCGAATGCGCAACCATAAAGATAGGTACTCCCGGATCATTCTTTGCAGCGGCATCAATAAAGGGCAGCAGATCAGCGCCAGCAGCGGCGTTATAGGTCTTGCGCGCCATCTGACGCGCCGCGCCAGCCCCGCGCATATTCACCCGCAACAGGCTGTAACCCGCGGCCAAAACCTGAGGTGTTAGCCACCAGATATGCTGGGCATCCATACAGCCAAGCAAGCCGTGAACCGCAATGATACAGCCGCGCCGTCTTGTGCCAGCATTCGGTAACGCCGGATGAAATGCCGCCAGCAATCTATCCCCGTCATCAAGATCAATTTCAATGCGGCGTGATGGCGGCGGCGGCGGGGCATCGCGCCGGATAAAGTGACGGACCGTCTGCGCATCCCCGCCAATCCACGGGAATGCTTCGCCGCCAAAGGGAGGGATTAGCCCGCCAACATCATTTCGCACGAAAGTCATTATTTGGTCCGACCACCATCAAATTCATTGCTATCAGGTTTGATTATCATCAAGTCTGGCTTCAAAAAAAGGCAAGTTCCGCGATCGAAATATCGGCAGCATAATCGCGCCCATAAGCCACAATTCCGATGCTGGTAATGCTGTCGCTGTGGGGGTGGGTCGGGATTTGTGCGTTGCCTGCGGCAATGTTTTCGGCGTTGCTGTGGATAAAGCTGTCAAACGGCAAATCAAAGATCTGCCAATCCGCACCAACGGTAAAACTGGCCGCATAATAATGCCAGGGCCGGCGTGTATCGCGCGTACGAAGATGGATATAATAGGTCTCGCCATTGCCCCGTGCCATAATCCGAATGCCGCCCAACCCTGTTTGGCCAATACGGGTGTTCGGGGCGGCAGAAAGATTGACCCCGGCGCGAAGCTGGATAAAGCCGCCATTATTCTTGGTACTGACATCGCCGGTCATCCGCGCAAATGACTGCGCCTCATCCCCCTCAAAACGAAGCTGTCCCGTTGAGACTCCGCCCATCACCTGATCAGTGACAAATTGCCAGTAGCGGGCGTTTTCAGGGCTCATAGGGAATCTCAAAACGGATTTGGCCATCGCTTGGTCGTTGTCCTTCGAGTTGGGCATAGCACCTTCAGCGCTGGTTGCGCGATCAATTCCAGAATTACCGGCAGCAAGAGCCATTGGGCCGGATATAACCGATACCAGAATACCCAAGTAGAGGATGCCCAAGTACGGGATGATGGGTGCCATTTTTGTCATTCGTTCATCTTCATCATTCGGTGAGCCTTCTAAATGGTTATCGACGCGGTCTATGTAAAGCATGGCACCCATACCGATCGGCTGATTGGCAAATTACACTGGAAAGTTGCCCGTCGCTTTGGCAAGATTGTCCCGATTTTTGGAAAAGTTTAATCAGGTGGAAATGATGAGTGAGTCGGGAAAAACCATGCCGCAGATCGAAGTGATACTGGCAGCATCAGGTCTGGAGTTTGAGGTTTGGCCCTGCGATGATGCGCTTGCGGACACGGCGGCATTTTGCGCGCATTACAACGTGCCTCCGGAAAATTCGGTTAATGCCATTCTGGTGCGTTCAAAAACTGATGAAAGCCAGTTTGCCCTGTGCATGGTGCCAGCCACGCATCGGCTGGATGTGAATAATACTGTCCGCAAACGCCTTGGTGCAAAAAAAGCCTGTTTTGCCTCGCCGGATGAAACGCGGGCAATCACCGGAATGGAAATCGGCGGGGTGACGCCAATCGGCCTTCCTGCCGGGGTCAGGGTCTGGGTTGAAGATAGTGTGATGGCGCTGGATTATATTATTCTTGGCGGTGGTAATCGAACCTCGAAGGTGAAGGTGCCGCCAAGTATTTTTCTGGCGTTGCCCGATTGTGAAAGCGTTGTCGGTCTGGCCAAGTCATCTACTTGAAGCGCCGATCAAGAATTGCGGCTTCGCGTTTTCCTGATTAAGGTAGGAATCAAAGCCGGGACCAATAGGTAGGATAGAGTATTATGATTTACGGTCCGATGATAAGAAAGTTTGGATTTGGCGGCAGATTTTCAGTGCTAACCAAATCCGCAATCAAATGTGTCATAATACCGGCATTGATGTTGGCCGCGGTATTAGCACCGGTTGCCGGAGTGTGGGCAAAAACGCCGATCCCCTGCGAAGTGACGGTGAAGTTTGAGGATGACCCCGAAGGCGTTGCCACCATCTATCGGTTGCGTCTTCAATATA
>CALLKZ010000085.1:0-10764 GCA_938082345.1 uncultured Alphaproteobacteria bacterium | reverse complement strand
GATGGATTATATCGGCGCGCTAGAAGAGGCGCTTGGCATCACCGCGGTCAAGAATATGATGCCGATGCAACCTGGCGATGTTCCGGCCACCAGTGCTGATGCCGCTGAATTGCGGGATTGGGTTGGATTTGCACCGGACACCGATGTTCGCGAAGGTGTGCGCCGCTTTGTCGAATGGTATGTGACTTATTACGGCAAGAACAGCTGATGGCCCGGGCCTTGGGGCCAGTCTGATCGTTCAGTTTGATGGTTCAGTCTGATCGTTCAGTCTGATCGTTCTAGGGCGGCCCGCAGCCGGTTCAGATTATCAACAAGCGCGCGCGTTTCCTCAACGCCAAACGCAGTCTCGATATCCCGATATTTTCCCTGGCTGGTCTGCCAGACTTTCCCGAACAGTGATTGCCCGGCAGCGGTCAGGCGCAAAACGCGTAAGCGGCGGTCGTGTGCAGGTACCTGTTCGACCAGCCCGTTTTCTGACAGATGATTTATGATACGGGACAGCGACGGTGCCAGAATAACACAGCGTTTCGCCAGCGTGCTGGTATCCAACTCACTGCCATCGGCCAGCGCGCGAATGACCCGCCATTGCTGCAAGGTCAATCCGGCGGCGCTAACATGTTCACGAAATTGCGCTGTCACTGCATCGCGCGCGCGCAAAAGCGCAATAGTCAGCGAATCATCATAACGCGGTGCATCAGCCACCCGTCTGCTCCTGCGATTTCAGGAAGGCATGCAGGGTGTTGAACCGCTTTTCAGAAAAACGGGCATCGATCTGGATTATCTCCAACGACAGGGCAAAAGGCCGGTCTTTCATCCGCGGTTTTAGCCAGCCTTCCGCGCCCGCATAAATTGCTTCGGTTACCGCGGTTCGGGTGGCCTCATCACGGCCTGCACCCATTCGGACCGTCATGTCGATAAAACCCAGCTCCGGGGCGCCGCTGGCCACCGCGCAGACATCAACCCGCACCCCCCTGACGCGAATACCGCCCAAGGGAAAGACACCGCTGTCGCGCATTATATCGCGCAAATGATCACAGAAATGCTGAAGATTCAGATCCGCCTCAAGGTTTGCCGAATATTCAAAACTGAGATGTGCCATCGCAATGTTCCCCTCATTAGTTGACAGCGCGATAAAAATACTTAACATGTGAATTAATACGCAGATCGCCCGTGAAGTCAATCAAGGTTGATAGCCGCACCTAGTGATGGCCCCTACCTATTTATAACCCACAACTATTTGTGCCCCAGCGAGGGATAAAATAACATGACCCCGACCAACACACAGATTTTTGCTGAAAATGTCACCAAGGCCGAGGCCTTTCTGGCGCGCTATCAGGATGCACCGGTTTTGAATCATATTGGCGGCAAGAATATCCCGGCGAAATCGGGGGCGACCTTTGCCAGCGTCTCGCCAGTAGATATGCGTCATCTTTGTGATGTGGCGCGCAGCGGGGCTGATGATATCGATGCAGCGGCCCGGGCGGCCAGTGACGCGTTTGTGGCTTGGCGAGATATGGACGGGGCCAAGCGGCGGGTGATCTTGCACAAAATTGCCGATGGAATCGCCGCCCGCGCCGAAGAGATTGCGCTGCTGGAATGTGTTGATACCGGTCAGGCGTTACGTTTTATGTCGAAGGCGGCGCTTCGTGCAGCGGATAATTTCCGCTTTTTTGCGGATCAGGCCCCTCAGGCGCGCGACGGTCAAAGTCTGTTTGCCGCCAACCAGATGAATGTCACCTCGCGCCGTCCGATTGGCCCGGTTGGTGTTATTACGCCGTGGAATACGCCCTTTATGCTGTCAACTTGGAAGATTGCTCCGGCGTTGGCGGCGGGATGTACGGTGGTTCATAAACCCGCCGAATTATCGCCGATTACCGCTAGTTTGCTGGTTGAAATTGCTGCCGAGGCGGGACTTCCTCCCGGGGTTTGGAATCTGGTGAACGGGCTGGGTGAGGAAGCTGGCAAGGCGCTGACCGAGCATCCGGCAATCAAGGCAATTTCCTTTGTGGGTGAGAGTGCAACCGGCAAGATGATCATGCGCCAAGGTGCAGAAACGCTAAAGCGCGTTCATTTTGAGCTTGGCGGCAAAAATCCGGTGGTTGTGTTTGCCGATGCCGATCTTGAGCGCGCTGCCGATGCCGCCGCCTTTATGATTTATTCGCTGAATGGCGAACGCTGCACCTCATCCAGCAGGCTGTTGGTTGAGGCGTCAATCCATGATGAGTTTGTCACTATTCTGGCGGATAAGGCCTTGCGCTTGAAGGTCGGGCATCCGCTGGATCCTGAAACCGTTGTCGGGCCGCTGGTTCATCCTGTGCATGAAGAAAAGGTGCTGTCATATTTTGATGTGGCGCGCGAAGAGGGCGTTACCATTGCGGCCGGCGGATGCAAGGTGACCGACGGTGAGTTTGCCGCCGGATGTTATGTAGCGCCAACGCTGTTCACCGGGGCAAAACAGTCGATGCGGATTGCGCAGGAAGAGATTTTCGGGCCGGTTCTGACCGCAATCCCGTTTGCCGATGAGGATGAGGCGCTGGACCTTGCCAATGATGTGATTTACGGCCTCGCCGGATATCTGTGGACGAATGATGTGACCCGTGCAATGCGCTTTAGCGATGGGATGGATGCTGGCATGATCTGGGTGAATTCGGAAAATGTGCGGCATCTGCCAACCCCGTTTGGCGGCACAAAGGAATCAGGAATTGGACGGGATGGCGGCGACTGGTCGTTCGATTTCTACATGGAAACAAAGAACGTCGCCTTTGCCACGGCTCCGCGCGCCGTTCCCAAACTCGGCCTATAGGAAATATTATGCCTGTACCAGCATTTAATCTTTATCCTGATTTCACCATTGTTCGTGTTTCGCACACCGAACTTGTCGTAACCGATCTTGCTGCCAGCCGGGCATTTTATGTTGATACACTGGGCTTGCAGGTCACGCACGAGGATAGCCAGCAGATTTGTCTGCGCGCTATGGAAGAGCGTGGGCATCATTGTCTGATGCTGACAAAGGGGGATGTTGCCGCCTGTAATTTTCTGGCATTCCGCGTTTATTCTGAAGGTGATGTTGATAAGGCTGCCGCTTATTTTGACGGTATCGGCTATGCGACCAGCTGGGTTGAACGGCCATTTCAGGGGCGCACTCTTCGGGTTCTGGACCCGCACGGCATTCCGTTGGAATTTTATTTTGAAATGGAACGCCTGCCCACCATTCACCAGCAATATGCGCTGTATAAAGGTGTGAAGCCGCTGCGGATTGACCATTTCAACTGTTTCTCACCAAATGTCGATGAAAGCGTGCGCTTTTATAATGATATGGGTTTTCGGACGACCGAATATACCGAGGATAAGGAAACCGGGCATTTGTGGGCGGCGTGGATGCACCGCAAGGGCGGCGTTCATGATATTGCTTTTACCAACGGTGTTGGGCCGCGCCTGCATCATATCGCGTTTTGGGTGCCAACGCCGATGAACATCATTGATCTTCTGGATGTAATGGCCACCACCGGCTATGTTGCCAATATTGAGCGCGGGCCCGGACGTCACGGGATTGCCAACGCTTTTTTCCTTTATATTCTGGATCCTGATGGCCATCGGACAGAGATTTATTGCTCGGATTATCAGACGGTTGATCCGGATCATGAGCCAAATCACTGGGATTTGACCGACCCGCAGCGCCAGACCTTGTGGGGAGCACCGGCGCCGCGATCATGGTTTGAACATGGCAGTTTATTTGCCGGATCAGCGCCGCGCGACCCTGATTTGAAAGCGCAGCCGATTGTGGCCCCTTAACAAGGGAAACGTAGCCGATAAAACGAAACCCCAAATCACGAGAGTAATGGAAAAATCATGGATAGCAGTCTCGTCACCTTTATCCCCAAAAGTAACAGCAATGGACAGCAGCGTTTTGGACGGCTTGACGGCGACAGGATCACTGATCTGACTGATTTTTTTGCCGGACGCTTTGCCAGTTTGAGTGACGCTGCCAATGCCGGATCACTGGATGAGGTTTTTGCCGCCACGGGGCCGGATGCTGCGTCTGCAAAAAGTCTGATGCTTGACGATGTGATGCTGTGCGCCCCCCTGCCATCACCTGAAAAAATCATTTGTGTCGGGGTGAATTTCCCTGATCGCAACGCCGAATATAAAGATGGGCAGAGTGCGCCGGAAAACCCGTCACTGTTCGTCCGGTTTCCGGCAACGCTGGTTGGGCATGGGCAGGATATTATCCGCCCGCCTGAGTCCGAACAGCTGGATTATGAGGGTGAAATTGCGATTGTGATCGGGCGTGAGGGCAGGCGGATAGCCGCCGAAGATGCGTGGGATCATATCGCTGCTGTAACCCTGTGCAATGAAGGCACGATCCGCGATTGGGTTCGTCATGCGAAATTCAATGTGACGCAGGGTAAGAACTGGGAAAAATCAGGCGCGATGGGGCCGGGGCTGTTGGCGTTTACCGGATCTGACATGCTGGCCGATATTGAAATCACAACGCGCGTCAATGGCGAGATTCGCCAGCAAGACCGCACCAGCCGGATGATTTTCGGCTTTACCAAAATAATCAATTATGTATCGACCTTCATCACCTTGGTACCTGGCGATGTGATTATTTGCGGCACGCCCACCGGGGCTGGAGCGCGTTTTGATCCCCCAAAATGGTTGCGTCCGGGCGATGTTGTAGAGGTGACCGCGGGTGGATTGGGTACATTGCAAAACAGCGTTTCTGATGAATAGGGTGTGATAATGTCCAATCTTAGCAAAAAAGAAATAGATGCTGCGGGCGATGCGTTATTTGCAGCTGAGCGGGATCGTAGCCAGACCCGGCTGATGACCGGTCTTCATCCAGCGATGAATATGGATGATGCCTATGCCATTCAGGCCGCCTTCGTTGAGCGTAAACTTGCCGCTGGCGGGGCCATTCATGGCTGGAAGATCGGCCTGACGTCAAAGGCGATGCAATATGCGCTGAATATCGATATTCCCGATAGCGGTATCCTGTTTGAGGATATGTTTTTTGAGCATGGAGGGTGCGTTCCTGCGGGCCGGTTTATCGAACCCCGGATCGAGGCGGAAATTGCCTTTATAATGGCGCATGACCTTAGCGGCGAGGACGTGACGCCAGCTGACGTAATTGCCGCTAGCGAGGCTGTGGCTCCGGCGCTGGAAATTCTGGATACGCGGATTTTCCGCTTGGATCCTGAAACCGGTTCGGCGCGCACGGTTCTTGATACAATTTCGGACAACGCCGCCAATGCAGGGATTGTCATGGGTGATCTGCGGCATCCGGTTGATGCCTTTGATTTGCGCTGGGTCGGGGCCATTGTCAGCCGCAATGATGAAGTTGAAGAGACCGGTCTCGGCGCAGGCGTTTTGAATGATCCGGTGCTAAGTATGGCGTGGCTGGTGCATCGTCTGGCCAAATATGGCAGAGGATTGCGCGCCGGTGATGTTGTTCTTTCAGGAAGCTTTATCCGTCCGATTGAGGCGCGTCATGATGACCGGTTTGTTGCTGATTACGGGCCGTTCGGTACTGTTCGGATTGATTTTGAATAATCTGCTGCCGCGCCGTTTAATTTCTGTATGCTTGACCGTGTCATATAAAATAGGAGAAGTCCGATGGCAGCCCCGGTAAATGAATTCAAAGCGATGTTGAAAAAGGACAAGCCGACGATTGGTTGCTGGTTGACGCAAGGCACCGCCAATGGGGCTGAGATCGCGGCAACAACCGGCTTTGACTGGTACCTGATTGATGGTGAGCATTCGCCAAATGATGTGCCCTCTATTCTGGCCCAGCTTCAGGTGTTGGCGGGATATAACGCACCAGCACTGGTGCGCCCGCCGATTGGCGAGACTTATATCATCAAGCAAATCCTTGATCTTGGATGCCAGACTTTGCTGGTGCCGATGGTTGAAAGCGCCCAGCAGGCAGAAATGCTGGTTCGTGCGATATATTATCCGCCGCATGGTGTTCGCGGTGTTGGCAGTGCGGGCGCGCGCGCGTCAGCGTTTAACAGTCATGCTGATTATCTCAGCACGGCCAATGATGAAGTCTGTCTGGTTGTTCAACTGGAAAGCCGCGCCGGATTGGCTGCGCTTGACGATATTTTGAAAGTTGACGGCGTTGACGCGGTCTTTATCGGCCCGTCTGATCTGAGTGCCGATATGGGGCATCTTGGAAATCCTGGTGCTTTGGAAGTGGTTGACGCCATTGATGACGCGCTGGCCCGGATAGCGGCGTCGGACAAGGCATCGGGAATTATGTCGCTGGACCCGGTGGCGGCACGCGCCTATATGGACCGCGGCGTGGATTTTGTTGCCGCGGCGCTTGATACTCTGGTGCTGGCTAACAACCTGCGCAATATTTCTTCCACTATCCGCGCCGGTTGAACCCGGGTGACAGAAATTGAGGTTCAGGTGCCAGATTGCCATCGGTTGGTTGGCGCATTGCTGGGCAGTGTGCGCACCGCCGGCGAGGCGATTATGGCAATTCATGGCGACGAAGTTGGGCTGCGGGCAAAACCCGATGGCTCACCCGTAACGCTTGCTGATGAGGCGGCGGAGAAGATCCTGCTGGCTGGGTTGGCGGATGTTGCCCCTGATATCCCGGTTATTTCCGAAGAGAATGCAGACAGCCACAAACGCGCCCCGCCGGATTTGTTTTTTCTGGTTGATCCGCTGGACGGCACCCGGGAATTTCTACGCGCCGATGGCAGCGGCGCCTTTACCGTCAATATCGGGCTGATTTTGCATGGTGCGCCTATTATGGGGCTTATTTTTGCTCCGGCGCATAACCGCATGTTTACCGGAATTGTTGGTGCAAATGGCGGCGCCGCTGAATGGGACGGGGATAGCGCGCGCAGTATCGCGGTGCGCGAAATTCCCGAATCTGGCGCGCTCGCCGTGGCCAGCAGATCGCACCGGGATGATGCTACCAATAATTGGCTGGATGCGCGTCATATCACCCAGACCGTCGCCATTGGGTCCAGCTTGAAATTCTGTTTGCTGGCATCGGGCGAGGCTGATGTCTATCCCCGATTTGGCCCGACAATGGAATGGGATACCGCGGCAGGTGATGCCATTCTGCGGGCCGCTGGTGGCCGCGTTGAAGTGCCGGATGGCGGCGATTATCCTTACGGCAAACCCGGCTATCGAAACGGCCCGTTTATCGCCTATGGCGCCGCCTTTTAACGTTAACCGCGCCCGATAAAAGGCATTTTGGGGGCCATGACCGTCATGAATTGGACATTTGCATCCAGCGGCAATTCGGCCATGTAGAGAACCGAGCTTGCGATATGCGCAACATCCATAGTGGCCTCGGCTTTGATTGACCCGTCGGGCTGGGGAACGCCTTGCCTCATTTGTTCGGTCATTTCGGTCAGCGCATTGCCGATATCCATCTGCCCGCAGACAATGTTATGCGCCCGGCCATCCAGCGACAGGCTTTTTGTCAGGCCGGTAATGGCGTGTTTGGTGGCAGTGTAGGGGGCTGATCCGGGGCGCGGTGTATGCGCGGAAATCGACCCGTTATTGATAATCCGGCCGCCTTGCGGGGATTGGGCGCGCATCATTGCAAAAGCAGCTCGCGCACATAAAAATGACCCTGTCAGATTGGTGCGAACGACATTCAGCCAGGTGTCGATGTCGGTTTCGTCCACCGTGGCGGGCGCGCTGCCAATGCCGGCATTGTTGAACACCACATCGAGGTGTCCCCATGCCTTATGCGCTGTCGCAAACGCAGCCTCAACATCGCCCGGATTGCCCACATCACACGGCAACACCAATGCCGATTCATGGCCGTTTGCGGTTTGCGCCAATCTATCCGAATTACGCCCGATCAGCCCGACCTGATATCCTGCTTTCAAAAACGCCGCGGTGCAGGCAGCGCCAATGCCGCGCCCTGCGCCTGTGATGATAATATTTTTTCTCATTCCGGGTGTCAGCATTTATTTTACGCCTGTCTATTGCGGAACCCCTAACATAAGGGCCATATCTGCAATGAAGCTAGCAAAAATAATAAAAGTAAGAGAGGGGCACTTTGGGAATCCTGTCCGCCTTTGTTATCCATCCAGAAGTCCGCAACAAGCCGTTGCCGCGGTCTGCTGATGCCATGCTGGCCGAGGCGGTGCAGCTGGTCGGTGCGATTGGGCTAGAGGTTCAGCATGCCGAGGTGGCCAGCCTTCGCAATCCGCGCGCGGGAACGTTTCTTGGCACCGGGTACATAGACAAGATTGCCCAATTTGCCGAGGCGTATGATGATGTGCTGGTGGTGGTTAATACCACTCTAACGCCAGTTCAGCAGCGTAATCTTGAGACGCGCCTGGAATGCAAAGTGATCGACCGTACGGCGCTGATCTTAGAGATTTTCGGCGCGCGCGCCCAAACCCATGCTGGCCGTCTTCAGGTGGAACTTGCCGCGATGACCTTTCAGCGCAGCCGGCTGGTGCGAAGCTGGACCCACCTAGAGCGTCAGCGCGGTGGTGGCGGCTTTCTGGGCGGACCGGGCGAACGTCAGATCGAGCTTGACCGGCGCATGTTGATGGAGCGGGTTGTCCGGATCAAGAAAGAGCTAAACGAGGTTGAGCGTACCCGCCATCTTCAACGCGGCAACCGGGCGCGGGGCGGAACCCCGACTGTGGCGCTAATCGGGTATACCAACGCCGGTAAATCGACCCTGTTCAACCGGTTGACCGGTGCCGATGTTTTGAGCAAGGACATGCTTTTTGCAACGTTGGATCCGACGATGCGCGCTATTAAGCTGCCCTCAGGGCGCGAGATTGTTATGGCCGATACGGTAGGATTTATCAGCCAGCTGCCAACCGAACTGGTTGAAGCATTCAAAAGTACGCTGGAAGAAGTGGTGCAGGCGGATTTATTGCTGCATGTGCATGACGCAGCGTCCCCGCTGGTCGCCGAAGAGGCGGGCGATGTGCAAACTGTTCTGGTTGATCTGGGGATGGATGTTGAACAGCAAACGGGGCGGTTGCTGCATGTGCTGAACAAATCCGATTTGCTGGATGCCGGGTCTGAATCCACCGCAGACTCCGAGCAATATGATCGTGAGGCGCTGGCTAATATGTTTGCTGGCGGCACGTTTGCCTCGGCCCTCACGGGCGCCGGTATTGAGGCTACGCTGGAGGCGATTGACGCGCATCTTGGTGTGGACTGCCGATCCGGCAGGATTACCTTGAGCCCGGCCGATGGCGCCGCGCGAGCATGGCTGTTTGAGCGCGGGCAGGTGCATGACGCGGCACTGTCTGATGAGGGTGCGCAAACGCTATCAGTGGCACTGGATGAGGCAGACTGGGCGCGGTTTCATTCGCGCTGGCCGTCAATCACCACCCTTATCACTCCGGTGTAGGGTCCCGAATTTGGATTCTGAATTTGAGGTCCGAATTTGGGGGGGCAGACAGCATGCCACGTTTTCTGATATTTGAAATTGCGATAAATATCGCTAACCTATAAAGCCAGATCATTCTCCAGCAATAGGCAGGGCTAAAATGGAACGAACAGTATTCTTGAACGGGGACTTCATTCCTGAAACTGAGGCAAAGCTGCCGATTTTTGATCGCGGCCTGCTATTTGCGGATTCTGTTTATGAGGGGTTCGGAATTCTGGACCGGCAAGTTGCTGATTTCGAATATCATATGAATCGGTTGGATCGCTCGTTGGGTGAGTTGAACATGCCCTCGCCAATGTCGCGCCAAGACATGCTGGTGGTTTTCATGCATCTGATTGCGGCGAATGACCTTGTCGAGGGGTTTTTATATCTTCAGATCACGCGCGGTACAGCGGACCGCAATTATCTTTACGATGACAGTTTTGTGCCAAATATTTTTGCCTTTACCCAGAATGAAAAATTTTTGGCTGACGCGGAGTCAAAGCCCGTAACGCTGGCCACTGTGCCGGACATTCGGTGGGCGCGGCGCGATATCAAAACCACCAATCTGCTGGGTCAGGTCATGGCAAAACAGGCAGCTCATCTAGCTGGCGCTTATGAGGCGTTGATGATCGCGCCCGACGGCAATGTGACCGAATGTGGATCATCCAGCTTTTTCTTTATTAAGGGGCGTGAGCTTTTTGTGCGGCCCGTTACCAATGAAATTCTGCATGGCATCACGCGCCAGACGATGCTGCGGGTTGCCCAAACACACCAGCTGAAAATCGCTGAGAAAAACTACACGCTGGAGGAGGCATTATCTGCGGATGAGGCGTTTATTACCGGCGCGTCGATTTACGTCATGCCCGTTGGAAAAATTGACGATACCGTGATTGGTGATGGGAACGCGGGTGCAATTACATTGGCGCTTCGCAGTGCCTATCTGGACCTTGCGCGCGCAGAATTTCCCCCTCAGGCAAAGCAGGATTGACACCGCAAATGCAAACGACCCAAGATGCCCTGAAATCTTTGAAAGCGTTGGCGGAGCGTCCCCTGGCAGAGGCAACAGCTCTGCCAAAGCCCCTTTATGTGTCTGATGAGATTTTTGCGCTTGAGCAGGAACGGATTTTCGCCAAAGGATGGCTGTGCGCAGGGCGCGCCGACGAGATTGCCAAGCCCGGCGATTATATGACTTTTGAGCATGGTGCGCAGCCGGTGATTATCATCCGCGGTATAGACGGCGATATTTATGCGCGCGCCAATGTCTGTCGTCACCGGATGATGCGCTTGGTTGAGGGGCGTGGCAATGCGCGGAAATTCACCTGTCCCTATCACGCTTGGACCTACGGGCTGGATGGTCGTCTGGTGGCCGCCCCTCACATGGAGCG
>CALLKZ010000084.1:0-10635 GCA_938082345.1 uncultured Alphaproteobacteria bacterium | reverse complement strand
TGACACTTAAGATGCAATCTGGACCCCTCAGGCCGGGCGAGTATGCTGCTACCACCAGGGCGAAGCGCAAGGCGAAACGCCAGGGCAAGCAGTTCTCGAAGCAGCCCGAAAGCATTATGAAAAAAACCAGGCGGTTTAGGTAGCGCATCACAGATCCTTGTGATGCAGACCCATCAACCCACATCACAAGCCCATCACAAGCGAGGTGCTCTGACATAACTTTCAGCATGTCTCAATGACATTTACCTTGGACGTAAGCGATTGTTTTGCTACGTTTCAGAGCATGTCAGAGCATGGCTTCGACGGGTTCGAGTCCCGTCACTCCCGCCATTTCTTGCTATTTCGTCCCTCAAGCTTGCCCTATGATCCGGGGTTGAGACGGGAAACGGCGTGATCTCGGCCTTTAAGCAAGCCCATTAAAGGGCATCTGGAAAATTAAAGGGCATCTGGAAAATTACCAACTGATTATGGGTGTTCCGCAGCGATACCTGCCATAAAAAACAGGGAGCAGGCAATCGCCCGCACCCTGCCACTTTTCCGCTCTAACTTAACCTTCATGCTGCAAACACCTCAGCCGTCAGAACCTCGCCGTCTAACAGCTTAAAGTGCCGCCATTGCCGTCGGATACTCCGGAGTCCGAGCCTGATCCTTCTTTGCCCGCGCACATTGTTTGATGCAGCGCTTCGATGTTTTGCTCTAGCTGTCTTTCAAATTCTGGATCAGACATGGTTTTTTCAGCCAAGGCGAGGCTATCCTCGATGACCTGTTGGGCTTCTTCAAGGGCCTTTTCACTATGCGCCGCCGCATTGGCCGCGGTCTCGGCTATGCCCTGAATGACCTCATCATTAGCCAGATCAATTTTTTCGAGACTGTCGCTCAAAGCTTCGGTGTCGATCGCACCTTGCTGGTTGGTAAAGCTGGCGGTCAGGCGGCCAGTCATGGTCTCGACAATCTGCTGCTTGACGATTTCACGAACGGCTTCCTTGGACTGGCCGCGCAATTCATTCAGCGGCACGAAGACAGGCTCATCCTCAAGAATAATAAATAAACTTTCGCCAACAATGCCCGACGTTCTCTTGTTGCCAGTCCAGTCTTCTCGGCTTGCATTAGCAACGATTTTCGCCGCTTGTTCGGGCGAAGCGCCATCAAAGACTTCGCCGTCGGAGCTTAGAACCTGACCCGATTTGAGGGTAAAGGCCTGTGAATGTCCGGCGCCCAAAATCAACGTGGACGCCAATAATATACAAAGAACGGGTTTCATTAAATGACTCCTGAAGTGTCTGTTCAGATCCCGGTGCCTCGTGCAAAACGCAAGAAAATGCAACATTTTGAACCGACGCAATGGGACAGGGGTCCTTCATATATCACCATTAATTAATATATCAGACACCAGCCAACGCACCGCCCGCAATTGTGATTAAAATCAACCGTCACGATAGGGCTGCCCAAAATTTCATCTCCCACATCTCAGGCCCGAAATTTCAGGCAACCATACGCTCTTCAAAACGCTTCATAATATGGCCATAGTCTGCCTGCAAACCCCGCGTTATCGGGGCGTTATTTTGGCCACAGAATCGGGGTGTTTTATGCCCGGTGGTAATAGCTTGACCATATATGTTTGCTGTTATAGGTTGCCGCCAGTTTTCAGGGCATGATGAAGCTGGCGAAGAGCGCCCCTCGAATCCTCTTAAATCCTAAGATTTGGGGGGTTTTTTATGCATTGATGCGCCGTCCATTTTGTGCGGCACCCGGTCGCCTGACAAAAGGGCGCATATCCGTTGAAAAAGAGACATTGAATGACTGAATCACTCCGAAATATTGCCATCATCGCGCACGTTGATCATGGCAAAACAACCTTGATTGACTCAATCATGAAACAGACTGGCATGTTTCGCGACAACCAGAAAATTTCGGAACGGATGATGGATTCGGGTGATCTGGAAAAAGAGCGCGGCATTACCATTCTGGCAAAACCGACGTCGGTGCAATGGCATGATACGCGCATCAACATCATTGATACGCCCGGTCACGCTGATTTCGGTGGTGAGGTTGAGCGCGTTCTTGGTATGGCCGACGGTGTGATACTGCTGACCGATGCTGCTGAAGGCCCGATGCCGCAGACCAAATTCGTGCTTGGCAAGGCGCTGAAACAGGGGCTTCGTCCGATTGTTGTGATCAACAAGGTGGATCGTCCAGACGGGCGCCCGGAAGTTGTTGTTGACGAGGTTTTTGATCTTTTTGTGGCGCTGGAAGCTAACGAAGACCAGCTGGATTTTCCAATCCTATACGCATCAGGCCGGGATGGCTGGTGCGTCGATAATCTGGATCAGCCGCGTGAAAACCTAAACACGCTGCTGGACCTTGTTCTCAGCCATGTTCCGGCGCCTGATGTCGCGCCGGAAAAGCCGTTTGCGATGCTGGCGACACTGCTGGACAGCTATCCTTATCTTGGTCGGTGCCTTACCGGACGTGTGTTGCAGGGAACCGCGCGGGTGAATGAGGCGGTCAAGGCAATCGATCTGAATGGGGTTCAGGTTGAGGCTGGACGACTGACAAAATTATTGCGCTTTGAAGGCACGCAGCGTGTTCCTGTTGATGAGGTTCATGCTGGTGATCTGATCTGTATTGCCGGCCTGACCAAGGCATCGGTTGCCGACACAATCTGCGACCCGCAAGTTACCCAGGCGCTGCACGCAACGCCGGTTGACCCGCCAACAATGTCTGTCACCATCACGGTGAATGACAGCCCGTTTGCCGGTAAGGAAGGCAAAAAAGTCACCTCAACGATGATCCGTGAGCGTCTGCTGGCCGAGGCCGAGACCAACGTCGCCATTACCTTTAATGAAAGCGGCGGCAAGGATGCTTTCGAGATTGGGGGCCGCGGTGAATTGCAGCTTGGTGTTCTGATCGAAACGATGCGCCGCGAAGGGTTCGAAATGAATGTGTCGCGCCCCCGTGTTCTGGTGCGGATGCAGGATGGCGAACGTCTGGAGCCAATAGAAGAAGTCACCATTGACGTTGATGCTGAATATTCCAGCACCGTTGTTGATGCGATGAACCGCCGTAAAGCGGTGATGATGGATATGCGCTCTTCGGGTGCGGGCAAGACGCGGATCGTGTTTCATGCCCCCTCCCGCGGCCTGATCGGATATCCCAGCCGGTTCCTGACCGAAACACGCGGCACTGGCGTGCTAAACCGCGTTTTCCATAAATATGACAGCTATAAGGGCGATATTCAGGGCCGCCGCAACGGGGCGTTGATTGCGTCTGAAACAGGAACGGCGGTGGCCTATGCATTGTTCAACCTTCAGGACCGCGGCTCGATGTTCATCGACCCGCAAACCCCCGTCTATCAGGGCATGATTGTTGGCGAGCATAGCCGTGATAATGATCTGGAAATCAATGTGCTAAAGGGTAAGAAACTGACCAATGTCCGCGCTGCGGGAACCGATGAGGCTGTTCAGTTGACGCCGCCACGCCGGATGTCGCTGGAAGATATGATGGCCTATATCGATAGTGATGAGCTGTTGGAAGTCACCCCGGTTAGCCTGCGTCTTCGCAAACGATATCTTCTTGATCATGAGCGCAAGAAATTCAAACGCCAGATTGACCAAGATGAGCGCGCTGCCGGGTGATTTGTCGATTATTTTGATCGGCTAGACTGGTGCTGGCTCGCCTCGCTTGGCGCGTGATATCAGCAATCCCGATAACACCAGAACATAAGATAACACCGCCATCGTGCTAACGGTTTCTCCTAGAGCCAAAACCGCTACGGCGCTGGTGAAAATGGGCACGATATACCCGTTGGTTGAGGTGAAGATTGCGCCTTCACGTCTGATTAACGCGCCCCGAAGCATCATTCCGCATCCCATCGAAATCACCCCTGAACCCAAAATCCACACCCATCCAATCAGGCTTGGCAGCGCGGTTGGCAGGTTGAATGCAAACACTGGTAGCGCCATAAAATTACCAAGAAGCAAGGCTGACGCAGTCATCGAAATCGGAGAAGTAGGCGGCATTATCTGAAACAGAACGCCGCCAGTGGCAAGGCAAAGTGCCGCAAAAATACACAAAAGATGCGGAATCCAAAGTAACGAATCATCCAGCCGCGAGCCTTGATGCAGCAGGGATGATGCAGAAGCGCCAGCGTCACCTTTCGAGCCAGCCAAAGCCAACAGCACCAAACCGGTGGTGGCAGCTACAAACCCGATCCACTTGCGAAACGAGATCGGGGTTTTGATGAAAATGCGCGCCAACACCAGAACTTCAAGCGGAATTGCAGAGAAATAAATGGCCGCCGTTGTGTTGCTGATATAAGTGAGTGTCCACGGCAATAAGATGTTGGGGATGGACATGCAAACAACGCCGTAAAGGGCTGCGTAACGCCACAAAACCGGTCCCTTCACAAGACCAACGCCGCTGACTGTCACCACTATCCACAAAAACATTGAGGCGATAATGACGCGGCTGGCACCTGCGGGGATGCCGCCAATTTCGGCTGCCGAGAGGGAGGCGAATAAAAAGCTGGAACTGAAAATCAGGGTCAGGGTCAACAGCATGGCGATGGAAACGATTTTCCGGTTGGCAATTGACGCCATTATGCAGATATCCAGCGTTCGGGATAATCGGTGATGACCGTGTCTATTCCGGCCTCCAGCATAGCGTTCATGTCATCTCTTTCATTCACTGTATAGACGCGGACCTTAAAGCCCGCTTCATGCATTGCCGCGACTAAATCTGGCGTTATAACCTGAAAATTCAGATGAAAGGCCTCCAGCTGCATGGCGGTGCCTATGTCGCGCCACCCTTGGGGTACGGCATCGCTAATCAGGGCGCGTGGCAGGTCTGGCAATGCGATCATGGCTGCCTCGATAAACTCTGGTGCGAAGGACGAGACCATCGAGCGTGCCAGATCACGCCCCGACAGATGGCGGGCAAGCGCAGCTGCGGCGGCGGCTGGGTCCGCATCATGACATTTCATTTCCCAGTTGAAAAACATACCTGTCTCGGCTTGCCAGTCCAGAACCTCGTTCAATAGCGGGATGCGCTCATCGGCGAAGGCAGCATCCTTCCAGCTGCCAACTTCAAGGCTAAGAAGATCGCTGCTTCCCAAACTGGTAATATCTGTGCCGGTAATATCTGTGCCGGAAACATCTCTAAATGTATCATCGGAATCTTCGCGTGTGGGGCCCCTGGTTGTCCGGCCGAGGTGGTTATCATGAAAAATAGCAAAAGCACCATCCATCAGCGGCGACAGGTCGGTTTCAATCGAGAGCGCCCCGGCTGCATGTGCTTGGCGGAAGGCTAGCATCGTGTTTTCCGGAAATAGGCCGCTAGCCCCCCGGTGAGCCTGAATTTTAGTCTTATCTACCTGCATCCTCGCCTCGCATCCGAAAAATTCGGCGTTACCCTAGCACGCCCGGGCGATTGCAGAAGGACTGACATGCAAAATTTTAGGTATTTTTCAAAAATATTTCGGGTGATTGCACCGCATGGCAGCGTCGGGCTATGATTACCGCAAAATTTGGGAGCAATTGAGCCATGTCACTTCGGTTTTACGGGTTGAAATCATGCGATACCTGCCGCGCCGCGCTAAAAGCGTTGGCAGCCGCCGGAATTTCGCCTGATGTTTTTGATGTGCGCGCCGACGGCCTGCCAGATGAAACCATCCTCCAGCTCATGGATACGCACAGGGCGGACACGGTGATAAACCGGCGATCAACTACATGGCGCGGCCTTGATGCGGCGGCGCAGACATCTGATCCGGTCGCCCTCATTAAGGCTAATCCAACTTTGATCAAGCGTCCGGTTATCATCAAGGAAGATGGGACCAGCTATATTGGCTGGAATGCTGAGGTAGGGGCCGCCCTTGGCGTGGCGGCTGGCTAACATAAACAATAAAGCCCCCTTAACGAAAAAGATGGGCGGAGCAAGAAGCAAATGGCAGTGAGGCGGATAGCCTTGGAAATGGGCATGGGAACGTCCCTTCGCAAAGCCAGCTATACCGGCGCGGCGGTGCGGGCGCTGGAAAATGCGGTGTGGCGTAATTCGATCAGTTTTGCCGAGGCGTTCGGTTTCGATAAATCGGCCATGCTGATTGATGTTGAAATAGGTGTTCAACACCCGGACAAGGTTGATCTTGACGCGGTGCGCGCGGTTCTTCCTTACGGGCAAATCCGGGTCAAGGTTGATGTTGGCGGGCTGGATATCCCACGGCCCGATGGTAAGGGGGTTACCATTCTGGCTAACGCTGCGGTGATTGTCGCGTTCGATATGGAAAAATCTGAAAATACCAGAGAATCAGGCAATGATAGCGGTTCAGGTGATAATGATACCTTCGGGGCCGTATCATGACGCGGTTGATTATAGAATTTGGAACCGGTGCCGATCTTTACGGCGGCGATTATACCAAGGCTGCGTGCCGCGCGGTTCGCGATGCCATCGGGCATAGCTCGCTCTCGCTGTTCAGTTCATGCGGGTATGATCACCGCGCAATGACGGTCAAGGTTACCATTGGAGTTCAAAATCCTGAGGCGGTTGACGGCGATGTTGTGGCGGCCAGTTTACCGCGCGGAAATCCAGAGGTGCATGTGGTTAAGGGCGGCCAAAATATTGCCAACGCAGATAGGGCCAACGCTGATAGTGAGTCGCCGACAATCATCGCCGCAGCCGCGGTTGAGGCGTTTTTGGAAATTGACCCAAAAGACTGGAAATTAAGGGAATCGAATAATGACTGACACCGCGGATAAAAAGCCTGAGAAACCCGAAACCGCTAACCCTACAACCGATGCAAGCGGCGAGGTTCTGGTGCGCTCGATTGGCATTGCCCGCGATATGCCTTTTTTCACCAAGACGCTTGGCTTTCGTCTGGAACAGATTTTTCCGGCGGATGATCCCAGCGTGGCGGTTCTTTTTGGGCATGGCCTTCGCCTCCGCCTTGATAGCAATCTTGGCGATGAGACGCCGTTGCCGATCTTGTGTCTGCGCGTTCAGGACCCGCATGCTATGGCGGGTGGTGCGCCCGAGATTACCGCGCCAAATGGGATGCGCATCCAGATTGAGCAACGTGACCCGCCGTTGGTTATTCCCCAAACCAAGCATCAATATATCGTTCGCCGCCTAGCTGATCAGGCGCCATGGGTAATTGGCCGCGCCGGAATGCATTACCGCGACCTGATCCCTGACCGGCTTGGTGGATCGATTATCGCAAGCCACATCCGTATTCCTGATGGCGGTCCGGTTCCCGATATGGTGCATTACCACACGGTTGGGTTTCAGCTGATTTTCTGTGTCGCCGGATGGGTTGATCTTGTGTACGAAGATCAGGGGCCGGAATTTCGTCTTCACGCTGGCGATTGTGTAATCCAGCCCCCAGAAATCCGGCACCGTGTTCTTTTTGCCTCGCCGAATATCGAGGTGGTTGAGATCGGGGTTCCGGCGGAGCATGTCACGACGATTGATCATTCGATGGAATTGCCAAACGGTCCGGCTAATCCGGATCGCCGCTTTGGCGGGCAAAGATTTGTCCACCACCGGAAAAGTGAGGCGGTGTGGCAGGATTGGCGGATTCCGGGGTTTATGGCGCGCGATACCGGAATTGCAGGGGGAACCGGCGGTGTTGCCGGAGTGAAAGTTGCACGGTGGCAGGGAAATTCCTCTGGCGGCGATACCCCCTTTGTGAAAACGCGGCACGATTGCGACATCCTGTTTAATTTTGTAATGACAGGCACCATGCGGTTGCGCGTGGATGGTGAACCAGATCATGCGTTGCAGCCGGGCGATGCGTTTGTTGTTCCCCCCGGGCGGGTTTTCTGCTTTGATGATTGCAGTGCTGATCTTGAATTGATTGAGGTTGCACTGGCAGCAGACTTCAAAACAGACCTTATCTCTTGATTAAAAATCTCTTGATTAAAATGATCTCTTGATTAAAAAGCGCCTAAAAAAAGACCGTTTCCGGCAAGACAGACTTTGGCCAACCACTTTGGTCAACCACTTTGGCTAACCACTTCGGCCAACCACTTTGGTCCACCAATTAAATAGATATTTTTAATTCAGGAACGGCTTTAGCCATGCGCCCCGTTGATTATCTTATTTATGGGATTGTTTTGTTCGGCTGGTCCACAAGCTGGTATCCGCTGACCTTGCAATTAGGAGTGGTTGCGCCCGAGGTGTCTTTGACGTGGCGGTTCACCTTTGCAACGATTTTGATGTTTGTCATCACGCGGATCGACGGACATTCTTTTCGGTTTAGCTGGCGCTATCATTTGCGGTTCCTGTGCTTTGGTTTCAGCTTTTTCTCCTGCAACTTCGTCCTGTTCTATTATGGCGGAATGTATGCGCCGTCGGGGCTTTTGGCGGTGGTGCTTTCAACGTCATCGCTGTTGAATGTTTTGATGGTGGCGGGGGTGAGCCGCAAGGCACCGCCGCGCATGCAGCTTGGGGCGGCTATTGTCGGGTTGGGCGGAATTGCGCTGATTTTCTGGCCGCAGTTGCAAATGTCGCCCACGGCGTTGATCAGTCTGGCCTTTTGCTTTGGCGGAACCTTGCTGTTTTGCGTTGGCAATTTGATTTCTGTTGCCAATCAGAGGGATGGTGTGCCGGTTCTGGCGGCGATCAGCTGGGGCATGTTTTATGGCACTTTATGTCTGGTGATTATTTCGCTGGCCCGCGGACATGAATTTATTATCGACCCCAGCCCGACCTATCTTGGCAGCCTTGTATGGCTGACGGTCATGTCGTCGATTGTCGCGCTATATTGCTATGTGCGGCTGATTGGCAGCATCGGGCCGGTGCGCGCGGCCTATGCAACGGTCGTGTTTCCGGTTTTCGCGCTGATGATATCGGCGCAATTCGAAGATTTTATATGGACCAGCTTTGCACTGACAGGGTTGGGATTGGTGATAGCCGGAAACATTATGATGATTCGCGCGCTCGACTAACCATCTTAGGACCGGCCCAACTCTAAAAAATCAGAAATGCCAAAAAATCAGAAATGCGGATGGGGGCCGGGTGCCAGTGATCCGGCGCTAAGAGCCAAACCAGCGCCCAGTGTCAGCATATCTCGCAGCCGCATATACCAGCCCGGAATAAGACCCGCCCGCGCTGCATAGCGATCAACACTCCATGCCAGCAAAAACCCCGGAACCAGCACGATTAAAGCGGTACGACTATCCAACAGGCAGGCAGGTCCCCACGCAATCAGCGCCGGAATGACCGACCAGACGAACCAGATCGGGCTGCGGTCGCCGTTTATGGCCAGCCCAAAATGCACCGCGCCAACAAAGCTTAGGATCAACGCGCCATAAATTACGCAAACTGAAAGGGCGAACTCCGCCCACGGCGAAACCCCGCTATGCGCAGCACCTGCACAGATGAAAAAGGGAGCGAGGCCGCCAACCCCGATCAAATTGGCAAGCAGCGGGGCGGCTTTATCATCGCCGGTGTCTTGCTCGAATGCCATCCGCTATTCCGCGCTCGCTTCAGCGATTTTGGGATCACGCGTCGCCATCGCCAGCGTTGCCACTGCACCAAGAACAATCAGTCCTCCCAACACTTCATTCACCGTCATAGTTAACCCCAAAAAAATCCACGGCCATAGGGGGCCCAGCACAGTTTCGATTAGCACTAGCAGGCTAACCTCGGCCGCCGCAACATAACCCGCACCCCATGTTACCAGCGCGATACCGATGCCAATCGTGCCTGCACCCATGAACAATGTCAGTAGCAGATCATGATTTGAAATGGCAAATCCGTTGCCAAAACCCGCCGCCAGAATGCCCGCCATCAGCATTGCGAAAAAACCACCAAGAAAGGTGCCGCCAAGAACATCCCGCTTGCCACTCCGCCGCGCCAGAACCAACGCCACGGCAAAACAAAAAGCCGATGACAGGGCCACGATGTTGCCGGCGGTGCGCCCCATTTCATAGCCGTCGCTGATCATCAATCCAACACCCAGAAGCGCCACTACCATGGCCGGCCATGTCAGACGATGCGGCAACTCGCCAATCCAGATGCGCCCGATTATTGCAGCAAAGAAGGGGGCAAGCGTCAGAAGCAGCAAGGTTGATGCCACCGAAGTCATCAGCATTGCATAAACATATCCCATGAATGAGAGTGCCAGAAACCCGCCCATCGCAATGTCAGTACCGTCCAGTGAGCGCAAAAAACCAAAAAGGCTCTGCCGCCGACGCAGGCAAGCAACCAGTGCCACCACGCCTGCCAGAGTGATCGACCGGTAAAACAGAATTAACATGCCGTCGTTTGTCTCTAGCAGGCGTATGATCAGCCCGACAAAGCTCATACAGCTTCCCCCCAGCAAGATTATCAACATGGCTGCATTGCGTGACATTATTCCCTCATATCCTATGGGCTAACTTATCGCTAGTAATACGAGATAGCTATCCATTTGGCAGGGTCTTGGAAGGTGGTGAAAAACAGTCAATTGGTGTAAGCATCTGGCCAGCCTTCATAGGGCCAGTCTTCATTCGCGAGTCGGTATTGGCCAGTCGGTGATAGATATTAATTGAAAGGTACTTATTTTGAAAATCGATCGTCTCAAAGCCTTTAATCTGCGGGCAATCCTATTGCCTGCGCTAATGAGCCTAGCGTTTTTTCAGGCAGGATGTTCTTCCATGA